>CAYTAP010000011.1:0-16731 GCA_964435775.1 uncultured Tepidisphaeraceae bacterium | reverse complement strand
GGTCATGCAATTCCCGCGGGCCGTCGATGCTCAAGCCGATGAGAAAATCGTTGGCCGACAGGAACTCGCACCACGGGTCATTCAGCAGGGTGCCGTTGGTTTGCAGGGCGTTGCGGATTGGTTTGCCGTTGGAATGCTTCCGCTGCAAGTCAACGACTTTGCGGAAATAATCGACGCCGAGCAGCGTCGGCTCGCCTCCCTGCCAGGCGAAGTTGATCTCGGCGGTTTCCGGCGGCTGGGAATGAATGTACTGGCTGATGTACGCCTCAAGCACCTCGTCATTCATCCGCCACGTGCGTTCGTCGGGATACAGCTTTTCCTTTTCAAGGTAAAAGCAGTACTTGCAATCAAGATTGCAGATCGGCCCGATCGGCTTGGTCATCACATGGAACGGGCGCGGCGACTGTGTGATGTTCGCAATGGGAAGGGGACTCGCCATGAGCGAATCATAGCGGATTGTCACTCATGATTCCCGGATCATCGGGCTTTCGATGCCGCTTTGCCTTTTGCTTTGCCGTTCGATGAAGGCGTTTTGCCTTGTCCGGAGGGGGCAGACTTTGCTTCGGCGGGCACGGATTTGGCCGCGGAAGTCGCATCCGATCCCGTCTTCGGCGTCGAATCAACCGTCGAGGTCGCCTTGGTGTCGCTTCCTCCCGACGACTCGCTCTTGGCGCGGTCGGTGTATGCTTTGTCGCGGTAATCGGTCACATAAAATCCCGATCCCTTGAAGATCAGCCCCGCCCCGGCGCCGATCAGGCGTTTGACCTGGTTTTTGCCGCAATGGGGGCATTTCTTGATCGGGCTGGACGTGATCGATTGAAACTTCTCGAACTCGTGGCCGCAGGCCTGACACTTGTAATCGTAGGTGGGCATATTGGCGTAAGGATGAAGGATAAAGGATGAAAACGCGGTGTGTATCGGAATCCGCCAGCAGAATCGAGGATGCTTTTGCTCATCCTTCATCCTTCTGACTTCATCCTTATTCTTCCGTCACCCCGTGCTTTTGCTGACAGCAACTTTGGCGGCGCGGAGCGTTCGACCGTGCAGAGAATATCCCTTGGAAAACAACTGCACCACCGTGGGCGTTGTGTAGGTGGAATCCTGTTGAACCATCGCCTCGTGGCGGTTTGGGTCAAACACCTCGCCCGGCTGCGGCGCGATTTCCTCAACGGATTGGTCCTTGAGGACCTGAAGCCACTGGTCATGAACGATCTGCATTCCCTTGAGCAGCGACGCCGCATCGGTCTTCTGGAGATCAACCGCCAACGCCCGCTCGAAGTTGTCAATCACCGGCAACAGGCTTTTGATCAGGTCGCTGTTGGCGTATTGCGCGCGGGTGTCCATCTCCGCCGTCAATCGCTTTTGCGCGTTCTTGAACTCCGCGGTCGTGCGGGCCAGGCGGTCATACAGGTCATCCCGCTCCTGCCGCAGTTGCTGTGCCGATTCCACGCCCGCGGCATTTTCACCTGTCTCTTCGTTCGGTCCGGCCGCGCCTTCAAGGTCATCAAGATCAACCGGGTCATTGGAATCAACGAAGTTGTCATCATGTGGCTGCGTGGTCATGGCAATTCACCTTTATTATCCGTGGAGCACATATCAATTGAGAATGTCAACAAAATCGCTTCTTGTGAACGGGCGTTATTCCTCTTTTGTCAATTTCTCCTTCAACTTTTCAAGAAATCCCTTTTTCTGCGGCAACACCGCCACATCCTCCGTGCCGGCGAACTCCCGCAGAAGCTGCTTTTGCCGATCCGTCAATTTGCGAGGGATTTCAACGAGAATCTGCACAAGCTCATCCCCCTGGCGGTGCGAGCGAATGTCGGGCAGCCCCTTCCCCTTGAGCTTCAGCACCTCCCCGTGCTGCGTACCCGAGGGCAGTTCGAGATTTTCCGATCCCTTGAGCGTGGGGACCTCCACCGTCCCTCCGAGCGCCGCCTGCGTAAACGAAATCGGCACCTGGCAGACCAGGTCATTGTTATGACGTGAAAAGATGGGGTGGGGTTTGATGGCGATGTAGCAGTGCAAATCACCCGGCGGCGCTCCAACGCCTCCGGCCTCTCCTTCGCCGATGATGCGGACCGCCTGCCCATCATGAACGCCCGCCGGGATCTTGACGGATACCGTTCGCTTGCACATTTTTCGACCGGACCCCGAGCAACTGGGGCATCGGTCCTTGACGATGGTTCCTCGGCCCCGGCAATTGGGGCAGGTGGTCACCATCCTGAACATGCCGCCAAAACCCTGCTGCGCCACCCGCCCTTGCCCGCCGCACTGAACGCACACAACCGGGCTTGATCCCGGCTTGGCGCCGGACCCTTTGCAGACATCGCACAGGTCCTGCTTTTCAAACTCAATCGTTCTTTCCACGCCTGACGCCACTTCCGCCAGCGTCAATTCAACCTGTGTTTCAAGATCAAACCCGCGCTGCGCCGCCGCTCGACCGCCTCCGCGCGAGCCCCGTGCGCCCCCTCCACCAAACGCGCCGCCAAAGATTTCGTCGAACATCGAGAAGATGTCGCCGGCATCCATGTGTGAGAAGTCATGCTGACCGGCCACGCCCTGATGTCCGTACTGGTCGTACCGCTGTCGCTTGGCGGGGTCGGCCAATACTTCGTACGCCTCGGCGCATTCCTTGAACTTGACCTCGGCGTCGGCCTTGTCGTCGCCGCTGTTGCGGTCGGGGTGATACTTCATCGCCAGCCGCCGGTAGGAGCGCTTGATCTCCTCACCATCGGCGGATTTGCTGACGCCCAGCACTTCGTAATAGTCGCGTTTGATCGTTGCCACATTCATCCTACGTCTGTCACTTCGAGTGGTTTGGCTCACCACGCTATAAGACAGCCTCCATTGAGGCAAGCCGCCGCGCGCCATCGTCATCCGCCGACCCGCAAACGTCACGAAGACACAAAGGTGACCTTCGTGTCTTCGCGACCATCTTCAGTTCGGGTTGACCTCAAGCGACGCTCATTTTCAGGAGATCGCTCCGGCAACGGCGGCGGCCTCCTCACCCTTCTTCTCCTTTAACTCGGTGATGACCACATCCGTGGTCAGGCCCAATCCGGACACACTGGCCGCATTGAGCAGCGCGGTCTTAGCCACCTTGACCGGGTCCAGGATTCCGGCCTTGAGCATGTCCACATATTCGCCGCTGGCGGCGTTGTAGCCATAGGTCGGGTTCTTGTTCTCCAGGATCTGCGCCACCACGATGTCGCCGTCCTCTCCGGCGTTGTCGGCGATCTGCCGCGCCGGCGCCCGAAGGGCATGGGCGAGAATGTCGAAGCCGATCTTCTCATCGCCGCGGGCATTGCGCTTGGCATTCTCCACCGCATCGATGACGCGAAGGAACGCGACGCCGCCGCCGGGGATGATCCCCTCCTCGGCCGCCGCGCGCGTGGCATGCAGGGCGTCGTCGATCAGGTCCTTGCGTTCCTTCATTTCGGTCTCGGTCGTGGCCCCGGCGCGAATGACGGCGACGCCGCCGGCGAGCTTCGCCAGGCGCTCCTGGAGCTTCTCACGGTCATAGTCGCTGGTCGTCCGCTCGATCTGCGAGCGAATCTGATCCGCCCGCGCCTCGATCTCCTTCTTCTTGCCGGCGCCTTCGACAATCAGGGTGTTGTCCTTGTCCACGACGACTCGCTTGGCCTTGCCGAGGTCCTCGACCTCGACGTTCTCAAGCTTGAGACCGAGGTCTTCGGATATGAACTTGCCGCCGGTCAATACGGCGATGTCGCCCATCATCGCCTTGCGGCGATCACCAAAGCCCGGTGCCTTGACCGCGCAGATGTTGAGCACGCCGCGAAGCTTGTTGACGACCAAAGCGGCCAGCGCTTCGGCATCCACATCCTCGGCGATGATCAAGAGCGGCTGACTGGACGCGACGATCTTGTTCAAGAGAGGCAGCAATTCCGCGAGGTTGCTGATCTTCTTTTCGTGGATCAGGATCAGCGCATCTTCCTGGATCGCCTGGAGCGTCGTCGTGTTCGTCAGGAAGTATGGGCTGAGGAATCCCTTGTCGAACTGCATCCCTTCGGTGTACTCGAGCGTCGATTCGGTGCTCTTGCCCTCGTCAACCGTGATGACCCCTTCCTTGCCGACCTTCTCCATCGCGTCGGCCATCAGGTTGCCGATGTGCTCATCGCCATTGGCACTGATTGTGGCGACGCGCTTGTAATCATCGCGCCCCTTGACCTTCTTGGCCAGCGCCGTCAGCGCCTCGGCGGCCACGTCGGCAGCCTTCAGAATGCCTCGCTGCACCTGCACGGGATTGACGCCTGAGGCGACATACCTCAAGCCTTCGCCGAGAATCGCTTCGGTGAGGACAACCGAGGTCGTCGTCCCGTCGCCGGCCACATCGCCGGTCTTGGACGCCACGGTGTTGATCAGCTTCGCGCCCATGTTCTCGAACGGCTGCGGGAGCTCGATTTCCTTGGAGACCGTCACACCGTCCTTGGTGATGCGAGGATTTCCGTACGACTTTTGCAGGACGACGTTGCGTCCGCGCGGCCCCAGCGTCGCCTTGACCGCGCGGGCCAGTTGCGACATGCCCACGTAAAGCTGGGCGCGGGCATCGGTATCGAACTTCATCTGTTTATTGGCCATGTGCTTGCTCCGTAATTGTCAGTTGTCCGTGGTCAGTTGTCCGTTGTCCATGGCCTGCCCGCAGTTGTGAGGCACTTGCGACCGCCATTTGTCATGTGTCGTCGCATCCTTTTGCAACGGACCACTGACAACGGACCACGGACAACCCCAAAATTATTCCAAAACGCCGAGAATATCGCTCTCCCGCAGGATGACGAACTTCTCGCTATTCACTTCGACCTCTGTGCCCGAATACTTTCCATAATACACCGCATCGTTGACCTTCACGCCAAGCGTCATCGGCTTGCCGTTGTCATCCAGCTTGCCCGGACCAACTGCTATCACCTTTCCCTTGGTCGGCTTTTCCTTGGCGCTGTCCGGCAGCAGAATCCCGCTGGCGGTCTTCTCCTCGGCTTCCGATTGCTTGACGATGACGCGGTCCTGTAGGGGTTTGAGTTTCATATTTATTCCTTTGCTTGGTTGTCCCTGATTCTCTATCGCTATTGAAATACCTGATCCTGCTGACGCAGCCGCACGCGACAGCGGGCCTACTACAACCTTCGGCATGGATGACGCTGCGACGCAGCGATAACCCGCTGTGCAATCTCCTACATCATCCCGCCCATGCCTCCCATTCCACCCATGCCCATTCCGCCCATGCCTCCCATGCCGCCGCCCATTCCGCCCATCTCGCCGCCATGGTCATGCCCGGCGTCTTCCTTGGGCTTTTCGACGATGATGCAATCGGTGGTCAGAAGCAGAATCGCCACTTCCGATGCGTTCAGCAACGCGGTGCGTTCCACCTTGGTCGGCGTAAGGATGCCGGCCTTGAGCATATCCGTGAACTCGCCGGTCAGGGCATTCCAACCCTGGTTATCCTTCGATTCCATCACCTGGCGGGCGATGACCGAGCCGCTCTGCCCGGCGTTTTCCGCGATCTGCTTCAACGGCGCCGTCAATGCCTGGCGGACAATCTTCACGCCCGACGCCTCATCCCCTTCGAGATTGAGGTTGGAATCGCCATTGAGCGCCTTCATCGCGCGGATCAGTGCGACGCCACCACCGGCCACAACGCCTTCCTCAACCGCGGCGCGGGTCGCATTCAGCGCATCCTCGATCCGCGATTTCCTTTCCTTCAGCTCCGCCTCGCTGGCCGCCCCGACGTTCACCTGCGCCACGCCACCGGCGAGTTTCGCCAATCGCTCCTGAAGTTTTTCCTTGTCGTAGTCGCTGGTCGTCGTGCTGATTTCCCGCCGAATTTGCTCGATGCGGCCTTGAATCGCCTTGCTCTCACCGGCGCCTTCGATGATCGTTGTGTTGTCGTTGTCGATCCGCACGCGCTTGGCCTGGCCAAGTTGGGAAATCTCAACCTTATCCAGCTCAATGCCGAGGTCCTTCATGATGGCCTGTCCACCCGTCAGCACCGCGATATCTTCGAGCATCGCCTTGCGACGATCCCCGTAGCCCGGCGCCTTGACGGCGGCGATGTTCAAGATGCCGCGAAGCTTGTTGACCACGAGCGTCGCCAGCGCCTCGCTCTCAACATCCTCGGCGATGATGAGCAGCGGCCGTTTGGCCTTCTGAATCTTCTCAAGAAGCGGAATCAGCTTGGTGGCAGAGCCGATCTTGTCCTCATAAACCAGCACATACGCCTTCTCAAGCTCAACAATCATCTCGTCGGGATTGGTGATGAAGTTCGGCGACAGATAGCCGCGATCAAACTGCATTCCCTCGACGAAATCGACGTGAGTTTCAAGCCCCTTGCCTTCTTCCACGGTGATGACGCCATCCTTGCCCACCCGTTCGAATGCATCGGCCATGATCTTGCCGATCTCACGGTCGTTGTTGGCTGAAATGCTGGCGACGTTCTCAATGTCCGCCTTGCCCTGCACCGGCTTGGAATGCTTCTTCAATTCCTTGATGACCGCATCCACGCCTTTGCGAATGCCGCGTGCCAGTGCCATCGCGTCCGCCCCGGCCGTGATATTGCGATACCCATCGCGCACAATCGCTTCGGTCAGCACGACCGATGTCGTGGTCCCGTCGCCGGCGACATCCGACGTCTTGGACGCCGCTTCCTTCACAAGCTTCGCGCCGATGTTCTCGTACTTATCCTTCAACTCAACTTCTTCGGCGACCGTCACGCCATCCTTGGTGATCGTCGGCGCGCCCCATCCTTTGTCGATCACGGCATTTCGGCCACGCGGGCCAAGTGTTGATTTCACGGCGCGAGCGAGTTTCGTCACACCTTCGAGCAACGATTGACGCGCTTCAGTTTCAAACGTCAGCAGCTTGGCAGCCATTCGAGATCTCCTTGTGAACAGTCGGCGGCAGGTTCAACCATACTGATTGCCCGGCCTGTTTCTTATCCAAACTCAAAAAGTCGGACGGCACATGCACCGTCCGCCCGCAGGTCCATATCAAACGGCATGCCGAACAATACGTCTGGAAATAATGTCGTAAAGTCTTGATGCATCACTCCTTGCATCGCACCGGCTGTTTGTCGATCCGCCGTGGTATCCGTCAGAGTGGCAGCTACGGGAAAAGCATGGAGATGGGAGTTGCCATTGTGGCAGTAGGGCCGCCAGCCGGATCAAACGCGCCGAGCTCTTTTCTCTGAGCTTGCGTTTTCGGAGCGATGCCGCCACCCTGTGCCTCTCAAGGTCAGTCGCCATTTTTATTGGAGCAAAGAATGCAGGTCGGTTCCGGATCACACACCTATGAGTGGAATGGCCAATGGGCCAAATTGCCGTCGGGCGTGACGCTTGGCTATACCCACGGCATCGACGTCGATCGCCATGACAACGTCTTTCTTCACAATCAGTCGAAGGATGCCGTCATCCAATTCGATCGCGACGGCAACTTCATCGCCTCATGGGGCGCTGATTTCGCGGCCGGAGCGCACGGGATGTACCTGTCCAACGAAGGAGGGACCGAGTACCTCTACCTGGCCGACAATGCGCGGCACATCGTGGTGAAGACGACTCTGGATGGGAGGGAAATCTACCGCATCACCACGCCGGACCTGCCCGACGTTTATCAAAAGCCCGATCAGTTCATCCCCACCGACACCGCAGTCGCTCCCAATGGCGATGTCTATGTCTGCGATGGCTACGGCCAGCCCTGGGTGCATCAATATGACAAATCCGGCAAACGCATTCGCTCCTGGGGCGGCAAGGGGAAAGAACCCGGCCAGCTCGATCAGCCCCACGGCATCTGGATTGATACGCGTGGCAAAACACCGCAAGTCTATGTCGCCGACCGGAACAATGTCCGCATCCAGATATTCACGCTCGACGGCAAGCACGTCGGCTTCGTACAGGGTATGCTGCGGTTTCCCTGCTGTTTTTATCAATTCAAGGATGAGATGGTCATCCCCGACCTGTTCGGACGCGTGACGCTGCTCGATAAGGACAACAAGCTCATCACCCACCTCGGCGACAGCGAAAAGTTCAATCAGCCGGGCTGGCCGGCCACGTTTTTGCCTGGATATCCCAACATTCCCCAGGACCAATGGAAAGTCGGCGAGTTCATTTCGCCCCATGCCGCCTGCGTGGATTCACGAGGCGACATCTATGTGGTGGAATGGGTGTCGGTGGGGCGGGTGACGAAACTGATCAAAAAGTGATCGGCCGTGTCGCCCAGCGTCATTCGTCGCTGTGATTCATTCGCTGCCGCGTTTCATTTATCGCCATATTTCATTCAATGAGCATCGCATCGCCGTAGCTGAAAAATCGGTAGCGGCGCTCGATGGCCTCCCGGTAGATGCGGCGCTGTTCGTCCAGCCCGACCATCGCCGCGACCAGTGCGATCAGCGTGCTGCGCGGCAGATGAAAGTTGGTGATCAGCGCATCGACATGCCGCCACTGATAGGGGGGATGGATGAAGATGCCCGTTTCGCCGCTCTTTTCGACGAAAGCCTCTCCTGCCGGCTGGCTTTCCAACACTCTCACGCTCGTCGTCCCCACCGCGATGATCCGCCGACCGGCCGCCTTCGCGTAATTCAACACGTCGGCGGTCCGCGCCGGGATGCTGTACCGTTCGACATGCATCGTGTGATCGGTCAATTCATCCGCGGTGACCGGCTTGAATGTGCCAAGCCCGACATGCAGCGTGAGGGTCGCGCTCTCCACACCCGCGCGCGCCAGTTCGTCCAGTAAATGTGGCGTAAAGTGCAACCCGGCCGTCGGGGCGGCCACCGCGCCTGGCGTGCGGGCGTAGACCGTTTGATAGCGCTTGCGATCAAGCTCATCGCGCTGGTCATGATCCTTTTTCCGCTTGATGTACGGGGGCAACGGCATCCGCCCGACGCGAGACAGGAAAACCAGCGCCGGCTCCGGCGCATCGACCTCGAGCAGGAATTGCCCATCGCCCATGCTTTTCACCGCTCTCGCATGAACGTTCGGCGCTTCGACAAACGTGAGCGATGTCGTCTCCCACGTCTTGCCAAGATTGCGCAGCAGCACTTCCCACCGGCCGGGGGATGCTTCATTGAGGAACAACCCTTCGATGTGCCCGCCGGTCTCCTTTCGAAGCATGAATCGTGCGGGGACGACCTTGGCGTCGTTGAACACCAACAAGTCGCCGGCGCGCAAGAGTGTGGGGAGTTCGCGGAATCGGCGATGTTCGATCCGACCGGCGTTGCGCTCGTAATGCAGCAACCGCGACTCTTCACGATTGGCCGATGGCGTCTGCGCGATGAGTTCGGGCGGGAGATCGAAATCAAGTTCCGAGGCTTTCACGGCGGCAAGTTCCTGCTGATTGACCCATCCAATGTTATCGGGCGTGATGCGCCCCCTTCACACTCCGCGCATGTGGCGTTTGGCGTTTGGCACCATACTCGCGTCGGCTCATCGAGTCGATGCCCTCCGCCATCATGCCATGTGGCCATCACGCATCATCCGTCACAAACGGACCATCTTCGCGCGCGTCCGGGAAAAAGGTGATTATTTGTTTTCTCACGGTGATTACGGAGGATTTGGCGCCTGAAGACGCGTCGAAGCGCAACAATTACCCGTCATTTGCTTCGTGTAAACCGTGGGTATCGAAGCACATGTCGAAGCATTGGTGGCCGCGCTCGACCTCAAGGTCGTGTCGCTGCTGCGCGATGCCATTCGCACCGCCGACATCCACGGGGCCATCGAGCGAGGTACGCTCGGCCCGGCCGCCACTTACGAGCCACGCCGACACATTCAACCCCAGCCCGTCATCGAGCCTCGACGCCATCTTCATCCCCAGCCCGTCATCGAACCACGCCAGGTTCATTATTCCGCGGCGTCACCCTCCACTCCATGCGTGGAATGCTCCTGCCCGCCGCCGGTCGATGTGGCAACGACGCATCATGCGGAGTTGCCCCCTTTCATGCAGCCGCCGTGGCGGGTGTTGCCCTGGCAGGACGGGCCCAAGCCCGCGTCACCCGCGCGACCCGCGCCATCGATAAAGCTTCACGCTCCTCGGCCCGATATCATCAGTAAGGGACTGCTGCTCGACTTTTTCATCTGACGGCTCACCGCCGCCGCTTTGAAAAAATCGGGAGCTTCGCCCAACGTCAAGCTGGTGTATGTTGTCTGGTATGGTGTGCCCGAGGAGTGTTGAAATGTCGCAGTCACAGCAAGTCGAAGAGCTTATTTGCCTGGTGTCATCGCTGGACCGCGAAGCGCTGGTTCATCAATTCGCCAACTACCAGGCGACGTTTCCTGTTGATTTCACGAAGGAATTCCTGTCCTCCACGCCACTGGATCGGCTGCGCCATATCTTTGTGGCGATGTGCCTTCAAAGCCGTCATATTCCCGAATCGTCCGATGTGCAGGTGGCGTAACGCACGCGTCGCCATCGCATCCCTGCCGCGTCGGCGCCGCATCCCGGCAGTCGTTTCCAATCCTTTATCGCCCGTCCATCCATCTTATCCCCTTGGGTGATAGCGTTTGTGCATGTTTTTCAACCGATCCTGATCGACGTGGGTGTACACCTGCGTCGTGGCGATGTCGCTGTGGCCGAGCAGTTCCTGTACAACGCGGAGGTCGGCGCCGCCACTGACAAGGTGACTGGCGAAGCAGTGCCTCAGGACATGGGGGGAGATGTGTTTGAGCAGCCCCGAGCGCCTGCCGTATTTCTCGACGAGCATCCAGAGGGCGATTCGTTCCATCGGCCGACCCGTGCGCGATAGGAACAGCAGTTCTCCGGGCGACTTTTCCAACAGCGGGCGCGTTTCCTCCAGATAGCGCTCAATCGCCTCCGCCGCCGCCCGCCCCAGCGGAACGATCCGCTCCTTCATGCCCTTGCCCAGCACGCGCACGCACCCCACCGATAGATTGACATCGCTCACCTTGAGCACGCAAAGCTCGGTGGCGCGGAGGCCGCTGGCGTAGAGCAATTCCAGAATCGCCACATCGCGGTTGAACAATGCGGATTCCGGGTCGGGCGCGCTGATGAGTTGGTTGACCTGTGCGCGGCTGAGAATCTTCGGCAGATCATGCTCGGACTTCGGTCGCTCCAGTTGCTGGAGGATTCCGGTGACATCGCGCCCGTCGGCCAGCAGGTATCGCAAAAATACCCGGATCGCCGCGATGCGCCGCGCCACGGTTTTGGTCGATTTGCCCCGTGTCGTCAGGTCCTGAAGGTAGCCTCGAAAATCATCGGCGGCCAGGGATGATCCGCTTTCACCCGCCGAAGTGAAATCAAGATGACGCTCACTGAAATAGTCGTGCAGATCCTCCAGATCGCGGCGATAGGCGTTGAGCGAGTTATCGGACAGTCCCCGTTCAGACGCCAGATGGAGCAGGAACGCCCGCACGATCGGTTGCGCCAGCCGCGTGTCGATGGGGGAGCGTGATTTGGACAAGCGGGGCTGCATGTGGGGTGCTTGTTGCGATTGCTTCATCTTGCCGGCGAACTCGCCGTTCAATCAACAAATCGAGGTAGACCGGACAAAGCTTGTACTGGTCAAAGCAATATCGGTAAGCATCGCCCAGCCGGTCCACGCGAAAGCGATCTCCGCATCGCGCGTCCAGCCGGTTGAGAAACGGGCAATGCTCGGCGTCATGGTGGATCGTGCGATGGGACATGCCATTTTCATATCGTCCACGACCGGCACATCGCATGAAATTGGCCAATGGGCGATCATGAAGCCTCCGTCGCGGGATCGCCGCCGCCATTGCCCGTCTCCGACACCGAAAGTTCCCCGCCCAAATCTTCATCATCCTCTTCTTCCGCGTTCTTCTTTTTATGCAATTGCCGAAGAGCTTCCGTCAATGATTTTCCTGTTACCTCCGCAAACGGAAGAAAAAGCCACGGCTTGGATCGCGGCGCGAACAGGTGATGTGCGACGACGCCCAGCCGCTCGGCGCCGTTCGCATCCATTGGTTGCTCCCGCATCGCGCGAAGTTCTTCTCCCAGATGGTCCGGCAAGCTGGAAAAGTCGTTCGACAACCCGGTGAGGCACGCGCATTGCCGCACCTGGCCTCCGGCGATGAGAAACAGATCGGCCGTCCCCGGCCGCCGGCCGCGCTGCAGTGAGAGCAGCGCATCTTGATCGATCCGCCGGACATGCTGATAGGATCCCTTGCCGATCTGCGAAAGCTGATCGACCAACGTCTTGATTCGTCCCGCCAGCTCAAACCGCAATTCCCCCGCCGCCGACGCCATCCGCTCCTTCTGTTCCCCGATCACCGGTGCGGGGTCAGATAAAAACGCCGCGCTCCGCGAGATCATCCCCCGATACTGCTCCATCGAGATCGACCCATCGCACGGCGCCGGGCATTTGCCCATCTCCTTGTACGCACACGCCAGCCCATTCGGCGCTTGCGTGAGAATGTTGTGATAGCGGCACAGATCGAATGCATCTTCGAGGAGTTCGATGAGTTTTGATGCGCAATTTCTGTTCTCCAGCGGGCCAAAGACGAGCCCACTGCCCGCCACGGGATCGGTCGTTTTCACATATCGTGGAAACGCCGCTTCCGGATCGACATGCACATACCACGCCGTCCAATGGGCGATCAACTTGCGATAAGTTCGCGGAAAAAGCTCCCGCGCAAGCTCGAGATAAACGATGTCCCCTTCGAATGCGCTGCCGACTTCCCGCCAATGCAGTTGTCGAATGAGGGCGCGGTAATCGACGCGACGCGATGCCCCGGTCCCCGCCTCGGCCGAACCCAGGCGTCGCTCCACGCTCCGCCGCATATTGGCGACGCACAGCAACTGGACCGGCCGACCTTCGGCGTCCGCCAGTAAACAGACCGCCCGCCGCGCTGGAATGTTTTTCAGAAATGCCTCGAAATCATCGCCTGAATCAAACGGCCGCATGTGATCGAATTGGTCGGACCAGCGGGACATCAACGTATGGTATTCGCCTGGAAGCGAAGGGGAAGCATGATGTGGTGCGAACGTGTCGGCGGGGCGGCGAGTTTCAATTGAGAATAATGTTGTCAATGAGGCGCGTCGCCCCCACGCGCGCCGCGATGGCGAGCACGGTGGGGTGATCGGCTTGTTGGACCGGTTGAAGCGTTTGGGCGTCGATGGCGGCGATGTAGTCGATGCTCAAAGGGACATGCCCCAGGTTCCCAACATCCAGCAACATCCTCTGCATCAGCGCGATGAGGCGGTTGGTCTGTCGAATGCCGGAATGGTATTCCTCCTCGGCCGCCCGCAGCGCCTGGTTGATGACGAACGCACGCTTACGTTCATCGGGCGCGAGATATTGGTTGCGGCTCGACATCGCCAGCCCATCGGCGTCACGCAGCGTCGGCGCCATCACGATCTCAATCGGAAAGTCGAGCGCGCGGGTCATCGCATCGAGCACGCGGAATTGCTGATAATCCTTTTGACCAAACACCGCCGCATCCGGGCGGGTGATGTGAAAGAGTTTGCTCACCACCTGACAAACGCCGCGAAAATGTCCGGGCCGATGCTTCCCTTCCAGCACGGTCGTCAAAGCCGGAACATCGACCACCACGTCCCGCGCGGCATCGGTCGGGTACATCTCCTCCGGCGATGGATTAAAGACCAGGTCCACTTCCGCCGCCTCGCATTTTTGCAGATCATCATCAATCGGGCGCGGATATCGGTTGAAATCCTCGCGGGGACCGAACTGAGTGGGGTTGACGAAGATGGATACGATCACATGTTCCGCGTGTCGCCGCGCGATCTCAATGAGCGACAAGTGTCCCGCGTGCAACGCTCCCATCGTCGGCACAAGCGCCGTCCGCCCCAGCCCGTGACGCGCCGACCGGCAATCGGCGATGGTGTGAACAACCTGCATGACTGACAGCATAGCGTGCCATGGATATGAGTGAAATCCTCCCCCGGGCCTGTACCCAATCAAGGCGAGGACGGACCGCCGCCATCGACCTCCCACACTGTGAAATTCCTTCCCTCCCATGTTCCGCCATAATGATCGGCGGTGTGGCGAAGCCAGTTCGGCGCGCTTGCTTCCCTTGACATGCGTCGATAAGCGCTTCCACGACGTGTATGGTGGAATGGTCTCGCCCCCCGCGCGAACCTCAAATCCATCCCGCCTTCGCCGATTGTGATCAGCTCATCCCATCCCAGCGCTCCGGCTCCTCCATTTCGCGCTCGTGTATGCGATCCGACCGAATGATCTCATCGACTGGCTTGCTCCGATGCTCCGCCGATACATCCACTCGCACGGTCCGATGCAGGTGATTGACGCCGCGAAAATCCGACGGCTGCTTCTGTGATGCGAATTGATCCTGCTGCATACCTGCTCCTGCTGCGGCCTCATGCGATGCGGACCATCGCACAAACGAATGCCCCGACAGCACTCTATCCCAACATGAGCCGCGTGCCGGTTCAAACTCCGCTTCTTTTCACAACAGGGACGGATTCGGTGTTAAATGGGGCAGAGTCTGCCATTGGCGAGGGATGAGTGGCACCGTCAGATCGTGCGGCTATTCATACCGCCTGGCAAAGCGCCGAGTTTGAATTGTCGGGAAACCAAGTAGGGGCGGCTTCAGCCGCCGGTATTCATGGATCGTTATTCCATGCGATCAAGCGCGAGTCTCCTAAAATCCGGCGGTCGAATCGGATGTTGACAACAGCACAGCCAATCGGATGAATAGGCTCCCTGCGCCACGTGTCTGTTGAAAGTGGAATGAGGCCACGCATGGGGACACTTCACCAAGCCATGCTTGACGGGATTATAATGGATGTAATCCAAATGATGATTCAAATCCTCGTCATCACGAATGGCATGCTCCCAAAACCATCGCTGCCACACGCCTCGGCGGCGCTTGCGGATGCGGGAAGTGGTTCGTGCTTGTTCCCTGCCTCCAGCAGCGCGGAATTTCCTTGTGAATATGGCCTTCATAGACGCAATACGGATTGAAAAGTCCGCAACTTCCGGCGGCAACGTCATGAGGAGGTGGAGATGGTCGGGGAGCAGAACGATCGCATCAAGCACAAATGGATGTCGTCGCCCGCATTCGGCGATGGCGCTGCTCAATAGCTGGCGAATTGCTTCGTCTTGAAAGAGAGGGACTCGGCATTCCGTAACAAGTGTGAAGAAGAACGTCCCGCCGGGAATATGTGCGCGACGATAGCATGGCATGGGAGCAAGATTATCCGGAACACCTCTTTCCGCAAAAAAGATGTTACATCTCATGAGCCATTTCGTAGGGGCGGCTTCAGCCGCCGATTGTCGCGTGACCCTCATCGACGGCGGCTGAAGCCGCCCCTACAAAATGCCGTCTTGTCCGACGTCAATCTGTGGATCAGCCGCCGCAGTATCTCGGGGACCCATATCAACGCCATGCCAGAGATGAACCATCCGCCGGCGATGATGTAAACCAAGCCAATGGGCGAGATGACGTGTGGATTCCAAAAATTGGCTGATTCGCCCATGTATAGGAGAAATGCCAACACAAGACAAAACATCACCCACACCGACGATATCACGGCGAGCCACCACGGCCGGCGAAACGGCGTGGCGAATATGTGCGTGGTAATCACGAGAAGGAGCAGCGGGCCGAAGCACTCGAAGAAACGGATGGAGAAGTAGGGGTAATGAAATATCACCGCATTTGTGCCGTAAGATGACGTCCTGTCCATCAGAGTATCAAATGCCACCCGTAGGGGCGGCTTCAGCCGCCGATTGTCGCACAAGCGCCAGCGACGGCGGCTGAATCCGCCCCTACAAAGCGCGGTGAGATGGCGCGGCTATTCATACCGCCTGGCAAAGCGCCAGGTTTGAATGGCGGGAACAAAAATAAACATGAGGGGTCCAAGTCCCAAAAGTATTGCGACGATGGGGCGAGACACGAGGGGCACTAAGAGCGACACGATTCCAATTGCAACCAGCGGCCACGACCAGAGGAACATTTTTCGTCCGCCATAGCGGTTGATGGCGAACCACGCCTTATCGGATTCAAAGGACTGGGCAAATCGCATCCCATAAAATGGATTGCGTACCACCTTGTCATTCATCAAAGGAATGGAAAGGCCCGCGGACAACAACCCCACGAAAATCCAACTCGCGCCGATGGTGATTGATACCGCGTCCATGGTATCTCCGTTGATTCGCTCATGTGACCGCAGGTGTCCATTGTACGTGCGACCGAAAGAGCTTTTCAACTCTCGCCAAATGACGAGAGGCCGGGCGTCTTTCGACACCCGGCCCCGTCAATTTAGCACAAATGGTCAAACCGGGATTTAGTACATCCCGCCCATACCCCCGCCCGGCGCGCCGGCGGGTTCGGGTTTGTCTTCCTTGATCTCGCTGACGGCTGCTTCTGTGGTCAGGAGGAGCGAGGAGATCGACGCGGCGTTTTGCAGCGCGGTGCGCTCGACCTTCGTCGGCACGATGACGCCCATCTTGAGCATGTCGCCATACTCGTGGGTCAGGGCGTTGTAGCCGAAGTTCGCTTCCGAGCTTTCCTTGATCTTCTGCGCGATGACCGAACCATCGACGCCGGCGTTTTCGGCGATCTGCTTGATCGGGGCTTCAACGGCCCGGCGGATGATGTCGATGCCGAGGCGCTGCTCTTCATTGGGAGCGGCCTTGCGGAGCTTGTCGAGCACCTTGCCGGCCGCCCGGATCGTCGAGACGCCGCCGCCGGGCAGGATGCCCTCTTCGACCGCCGCCCGACAGGCGTTGAGCGCATCCTCGACGCGCGCCTTCTTTTCCTTCATCGCCACTTC
>CAYTAP010000010.1:27458-46810 GCA_964435775.1 uncultured Tepidisphaeraceae bacterium | reverse complement strand
TCCGCTTGTACTGACCGAAGAGGTAGCCGATTTCCCGTCCTCCCACGCCGATATCACCGGCCGGCACGTCGGTGTATTCGCCGAGGTGGCGATACAGCTCGGTCATGAAGCTCTGACAAAATCGCATGACTTCGGCATCGCTCTTGCCCTTGGGGTCGAAGTCCGAGCCTCCCTTGCCGCCGCCGATGGGCATGCCGGTGAGGGCGTTCTTGAAGATCTGTTCAAAACCAAGGAATTTGATGATTCCAAGGTAAACCGACGGGTGAAACCGCAATCCGCCCTTGTACGGCCCCAGCGCACTGTTGAACTCGACGCGGAAGCCGCGGTTGATCTGCACCTGCCCCTTGTCATCCTGCCAGGGCACCCGAAAGATGATCTGCCGCTCGGGTTCGCAAATTCGTTCGATGATCTTGTGCCGCGCGAACTCCGGATATTTCACGAGCACCGGGCCAAGGGTTTCGAGAACTTCGCGGACGGCCTGATGAAACTCGGACTCGCCGGGATTGTGGTTGATGACTTCCTGAAGGATCGGTTCCACCTTTTCGTCAATTCGTGTTGTCATAATTGGGAGCATAAGGGGGGCGGGAAATCAAAATCAATACCTCGATATCGAAAAATCACTATTTGCCGGGCGGCGGCTCTTTTCCCTTCACCGTGAGGCGCGCCGGATGGCCGAACCAAGAGCGTTCGCCCTGACCATATTGGGCTTCGAGAGTCTGCGCGACGTCCGCCATCGTGCCTGTGGGCGCGACCCAGCCGTTGTCGATGTCGGGGAAATCCGTCCGGCAATTTTCACATTTCTTGCCGTCGTAAAAGCGAATCGGACACCAGAATGATTCGACGTTGCGGAGCATTTCCGCGCCAAGGGCGTACACGCCGGTCATCCAATCGCAGTAGAGGCACCAGATCAGGTCGTGGCCGATCAGGCCGGAGAACTTGTGGCGGCTGACGTTGACCCAGTCACCCTGGCGATATTTGGGGAAATCGAGCAGCCAGACGAGCGCCGGGTAGATAAGGATTTCAAGCAGCCGGATGAACCAGAAGCCGGGGAGGGCGATCATTGTCACCCAGAGAGCGGCGTGATTGCGCCAGCGCCCGACCGTGCGGTTGAGCACCTTGACGATCCGCGGGCCTTTGGCGTCCTTGCGATAAATCGTCTCGTGAATCCAGACCCAGAGGAACAGCGCTGCGAATTGACCGAGCAATGCGCCCACGAAGCCTTTCCACCCCGCGCACGCCGCGCCGATGACCCACGGCAGCCAGGTGAACGTCGCGACGAGCAGGTCAAGCCAGTAGGCGCGTGTCAGGTGATGGGCCATCCGTCGCCCGAAGCGCCCCATGTGTGGCGGGAGGCTCAGGGCGAGCGCCAAAATCAATATCACCGCGGCCGTGATCCACAGGGCATTGAGCAATGGAACCATGAGTCATCCAATGGCACGAGCGTTTCGCCGCGTTGTGCGGTTGGGGCATCAGTGCTTGCGATGCGAATGCTTCTTTGATTTCTGATTGCGGCGCGATCCACCATTGGTCGCGGCGGCCGATTTACGCTTGCCTTGAGCGCGTCCACCGCGCTGGCCGGAGGGTGTGCGGCGGGGTCCGCCGCCGCGTTTGCCCTTGGCGGCGGAATGGCCGGCGGCTTCGGTCATCGGCCGGCCTTTGCCAACGAGCTCGCTGATTCGCACATCAAGCTCGCGACGGGGGACATCGACCCGCGCGACGATCACCTTGACCGGGTCGCCGATGCTGATCTTCATGCCGGTCCGCTGCCCCCGGACATTGCCGGCCCGCTCGTCCACATCCCACCAGTCGTCGAGCAGGTATTCGTAGCGAATAAGCCCGTCGATGAGATAGGTCTGGATCTGGATGAAGATGCCGAAGTTGGTGATGCCGGTGACGACGCCGGGGAACTCATCGCCGAGGCGATCCTTAAGCAGTTCGAGAATCTTGACCTGGCGAAGCTCGCGTTCGGCGTCCTCGGCACGGCGCTCGGTGTAGCTGATGTGCCGCCCGAGTTCGATCAATTCCTCCTCGGTGGGGGTGTCTTCCAGCGTGACCTTCTTCCGCCGCTTGCCTCCCTTGGTCGTGCCGGCGGCCTCGCGGGCTTCAAAGTAGCGGTCGAGCAAGCGATGGATCGTCAAATCCGCATAGCGTCGGATCGGCGACGTGAAGTGGCAGTAGTTCTGGCTCGCCAGGGCGTAGTGCCCGACGACGGCCGGGGAATATTCGGCGCGGGTCAGGCTTTTGAGCACCGCGAGATTGACGGCGAACCCCTCGGGCTTGCCGCGCACGTCGGCGAGCAGCGCCTGGATGGCGTGTCGGTCGAAAACCTTGGGCATCGTGTGCCCGGCCGCCTGCACGAAGTTTCGGAGCTTGTCGCTGGCGCGCTCCTCGGGCGCTGGATGGACGCGGCGGAGAAACGGCACGCCGAGCGAATCGAGCAGCCGGGCGACGGCTTCGTTGGCCTCGACCATGAACATCTCGATGAGCGTGTGGGTGAAGCTGGTGTCTTCCGGCACCGCATCCTTCACCTTTCCCTCCTCATCGAGAACGAGTTGCACTTCCGGCAAATCGAGGTTGATCTGCCCCTGCTTGAGGCGTCGCTCGCGCAACCGCTTGGCCAGTGCATCCATCTGCTTGAGGAGCTTGACCACCTTCGGCGGGTAATCGCTGATTTTCCTCGCGCCGTCGGGATGGGGAATCTCCTTCTCGCCGTCGATGATCGCCTGGGCTTCGATGTAGCGCAGGCGGTTGGCGCTTTTGATGATCGTGTTGGCGAACTTGGTGGCGACGGGCCTGGCCTCTTCGTCGTAGGTGATGAACGCACTCTTGCAAAGCCGCGCGACGCCTTCCTGGAGCGAGCAGACGCCGTTGCTCAGGACCTCGGGCAGCATCGGGATGACATAGCCGGGGAAATAGCAACTGTTGCCGCGCTCACGGGCTTCCTCGTCGAGGGGTGTTCCACGTGGAACAAAGTGGGAGACGTCGGCGATGTGAACGCCGAGCTCCCAGCGGCCATCGTCAAGTTGACGGAGGCTGATCGCGTCGTCGTAGTCCTTGGCGTCCGGGGGATCGATGGTGCAGATGACCTCATCGCTGAGGTCGTAGCGATGCCCGGTTTCACCGGCCGGGTCGAAGCTCAACACGGTTTGTCGCGCCTGTTCGCGGACGGCTTCGGGGAACTCGCCGGGGAGGTTGTGTTGGACGATGACGCTCTTGAGGTCCACATCCTTTTCGCCGGAGTGTCCGAGCACTTCGTCGATGACGCCGGTGGCGGCGTGACCGTTCTCCGGGTATTGCGTCAGCTCAACGACAACTTTCGTTCCCGGCTTGATGTTCCTGCTGGCGGCATCGGGCGTCTGGATTGGTTCGATCAGGGCATTGCCGTCGGGAAGGACGACCCATTCGATGCCTTTTTGGTCGCCGCGCTTGATGAGCGTGCCGACGAAGCGGCTGTTGGCGCGTTTGATGATGTCGGTGATGCGCCCGGTGTAGAGGGATTTGCCTTCGCGCTGGCCTCGGCTGGTGATGATGGCGCGGACGGTGTCGCCGGTGAGGGCGCCGTTGCCGTCGCCGGGGGGGATGAACAGGTCCTCCTTGGCGCGTGGGTCGGTGGGGATGACGAAGCCGAAACCGCGGCGGTTTTGCCGGTAGGTGCCGACGAACAGGTCCTTGCTCCCCTGGCTGCTGGGGACAAGCACCGCGCCGCGGGCGCCGAGGATGACGCGCCCCTCATCCATCAATTCGCGCAGGGCATCCCGAAAGGCGTGATATTCCTTGTCGCCCAGCGCCAATTCGCGCGCCAATTTTTGCGGGCGCAGCGGGCGATACTGGTCCGACTGAACGTGTTCCAAAATCTTATCTTGCAGAGAATCCGGCATATTTCCTTCAATTCGTGTATGTGAGCGGCGCGGCAACCGGGCGCGGGGTCGTCACACGGTCCCTCCACCGGCACCGATGCGCGGCAACGCTACTGTAATCTCACTGTTCCAAATCCAATAACTATTGATCGCTTGAACAAAGTGCCTTAACCCGCCCCGCGACCGAAACCCGCCCCAAAGCCCCAAAAATGAGCATTCCCAAACGTTTCCCCGTCAATCCAAAATCGAAAATCCAAAATCGAAAATTCCCCTGCTTATCCTTCCACTACACTTTTCTCTATCGGCTCAACCGTGACCCCATTTGAGCGCAAAAACGTGATGGCGTCGGCCACTTCCTGTGCGGCGCCTTCCAGCAGCACCGCCATGATCCCGATTTCATTCTGGACCGACGCCTGCCGGATGTCAAAGGAGACCTCCGGATATTTGCGGCTCATCAACCAGATGAGGGGCTGTTCCACCTGTGATCGCGTCGGGAAGGTGAACCAACAGCGTCGGGATACTTTTTTGGCGTTGGGCATGGAACAACTCCGGACTTCCTCTCGCGACTTTTGTTGATCGGCCGTCCGCGAGAGGCGATTGGACGGCGGCTTCAACCTCCGGCGATGGCGGGGACAATGCTAATCTCGTCGCCGGGCTTGACCGGGGTTTCGAGGTTTTTCAGGAACCGGATGTCTTCATCATTCAAGTAAATGTTGACAAAACGATTCAGTTGTCCGGGCGCCTTGAACAGCCGGGTCTCGATGCCGGCGGCCTTGGCTTTGAGCCCATTGAGGATCTCGCCAACGCTGGCGCCGTCCGCCTGCACCACATCGGCGCCGTTGGTGTAATTTCGCAATGGGGATGGGATTCGTACGTTAATGCTCATATTGCCTTCAGACCTTCCTGTGTTGATGAGCCCGACGCGACACGCCCGCGAGGCTCGACCAGAAGGATAACGCGTGCAACGCCGATAGACAAAGCGTAGGGGGCCGCGCCCGGTTTTGCCACTCCCGCCGCATTGATCCCGGAGTGCGGCTTATTTGTCTTTCTTACCCGTGGAATTGGCTTGTTGGAGCTCACCGATGAGCGCGGTCAGATCATTCGCGCTCTCCTGGCCGACATGCGCCTTGATCCATGTTCCGCCGGTCTTGGCGTCCCATTTGGTGCCGGTGTAAAACTCCGGTCCGGTTTCCTGACTGGCGTGGAGGAGCATTTGTCCGACCGCGTTGATTTGCGGGCGCTTGGCGGTGGGAGCCCAGGCGCGAATGCCGGCGGCGATTTTTCCCGCCAATTCCTCCGCGCTCGCGCCGGCCTCGCGACGGCTCACATAGTCGCGCAGCCCCATTTCATACGTTTCGGTGGAGGGGAGCAGGCGCTCGAAAAGGGCATTGCGATACTTGAGGATCGGCTCATTTTGCGTCGCTTTCGCCTGCACGGCCGCCACGAGGCCTTCGTTGATCTTGTCGAGTTGAGCTTCCTTTTTGCCGTTGAGCGCCCGCGTCAGTTGATTGTTGCCGGTGGCGATGCCTGGGCGCTGCAGCGGCAGGGGGGCGGCGCGATAGGCGCGGATCGCCTTGGGCATCAGCTTGGCATCGACGGTGGCGGCGGACGCCGACAGCAGTTGCCACTTGATATACCCATCGCCGGCCGGATTCGCGTCGAGCCGTCGGCCGAGCAGGGTCCACACGGCGTCGGCGGAGACGTCGACGCCGCCATCTTTGAAGTAGTCGCTTTCAGAGCGGAGCTTGGTCGAGGGGTCTTTCTCGTAAGCCTTGTATTCTTTGGCCAGCGCCTTCACCGCCATGTCCAGGGCTTTGGTTGACGAGGCGGCGGCGCTGGGCGATGGCTTCTCCTTTTGCGACGCTTGTTCGGGCGTTTGACCATTGGCGACGGCGTTGGCTTGTCCGAACGCGCCCCCCACAACGCCGCCGGGGGCGGCCGCGCTCGTGATCCCCACCAACAACGACGCCATAGATATCCATCGCATCATTTGAATGCTCCGCGGGCTTGTGATGCACACAACTTTACGACAATGTTCGTTAATCCACCACAGATGATGGGCTGATGCCGGGGCATTTCAATTCCATGCGGTAGGGGCGGCTTCAGCCGCCGTCCTCCTCCAAAACGGCGGCTGAAGCCGCCCCTACGGCAAATCCATTCGAGAATTGAAGGGACCTGCGGCGGATGCGCGCGGGCTACCAATGGCAAGACAAAGCAGGCCTCGAACCTTCGCCGCCGGTGCAATTTGCCCGTATCCCAAAGTGCGGGACCTGTGATAGGTTCCCGGCCAGTGGGGGCGGGTCATGAGTCATTCAAGAAAGGAAAGGTTTGGAATGAAAGCAAGTGCTTTGAAAAGTCGGATGGAATCCCCGTTGCAAACCCCGACGAACCTGAAACCGGCGGCGACGAAGGATGTGTCGGCGGCGCTCAATGAGGTGTTGGCGGACACGTTCGCGCTCTATTTGAAGACGAAGAACTTTCACTGGCACATGTCCGGGCCGCACTTTCGGGAGTATCACCTGCTGTTCGATGAGCAGGCGGCGGAATTGCTGGCGATGACCGACGAGTTGGCCGAGCGGGTGCGGAAGATCGGGGGGATGACGATCCGCTCGATCGGGCAGATAGGGCGGCTGCAACGGGTGCTGGACAACGACGCGGATTACGTCACGCCGGAGGACATGCTCGCGGAGTTGTGTGAGGACAACAAGGAGTTCACTGCACGGCTGCGCGAGGCGCATGATGTGTGCGATGACCACGACGACTGCGCCAGCGAGAGCCTGTTGGAAAACTGGATCGACCAGGCGGAGCGGCGGACGTGGTTTTTGTTTGAGATGACGCAGAAGGGGTGAATGGACGCAGTGGGCAGTGGGCAGTTGGCAGTGAAGGAGCAAGGCGCCACAGGTCGCGTGGCGCGTGCGCGGCTCCTTTGGAATAACCGCTTACGGCGCGCGGCTCGTTTTCTCTAGCCTTTACTGCCCACTGCCCACTATCCCCTGCGAATATGCACGCGGGGGAGGAACGCGGCGATCAGGCCGATGAGGGGGAGGAACGCGCAGACCGCGTAGACGTGGATGATGCTCGTGTGGTCGGCCAGGACGCCGAGGAGGGCTGAACCGATGCCCCCCATGCCGAAGGCGAAGCCGTAGAACAGGCCGGAGATCATGCCGAGCCGGCCGGGGAGGAGTTCCTGGGCATAGACGAGGATCGCGGGGAACGCCGAGGAGAGGACCATCCCGATCACGACGATCAGGATGCCGGTCCAGAAGAGGTTGACATGGGGGAGGAGGATCGTGAAGGGGGCTGAGCCGAGGATGGAGAACCAGATGACGTATTTTCGGCCGAAGTGGTCGCCGAGCGGGCCGCCCATGAGCGTGCCGACGGCGGAGGCGGCGAGGAAGGCGAAGAGGTAAATCTGCGAGGCCGCGACGGAGACTTGGAAGCGGGCCATCAGATAGAACGTCAGGTAGCTGGTCATTCCGGCGAGGTAGAAGTACTTGGAGAAGATAAGGACCAGGAGAATGACGACGGCGGAAATAACCTGCCGGCGGCTGAGGGCGGCGTGTTCGCCGCGGATGTTCAGCTCGGCCTTGCTTTTGATCAAACCGATATTGCGTTGATACCAGCGCCCCACGCCGACGAGCAGGGCGATGGCGACGAGTGCCATGACGCCGAACCACCAGATGTGCCCCAGCCCCATCCGCACCACGATCAACGCGGCCAGCAGCGGCCCGAGGGCCGCGCCGGATCGTCCGCCGACCTGGAAGATCGACTGCGCCAATCCGCGCCGCTCGACCGACGCCGCGATGTACGCGACGCGGGAGGCTTCGGGATGAAAAATGGACGACCCGACGCCGATCAATCCGACGGCCAGCAGGAGAATGGCGAACGAGGGCGCGAAGGAGAGGAGCAGAAGCCCCGACAGTGTCACCCCCATGCCGATCGCCAGGGAATACGGCTGGGGGCGAACGTCGGTGAAGGTTCCGACGAAGGGCTGGAGCAGCGAGGCGCACAGTTGAAACGTGAAGGCGATCAGCCCGACCTCGGTGAAGCTGAGCTGAAAGGCGTCCTTGACCAGCGGATAAATCGCGGGAATCAGGGATTGGAGGGCGTCGTTGAGCAGATGGGAGAGCGCGATGGCCACGACGATGGCGATGACGGTTCCCTCGGCGGCGGGCGCTATATTCGGCGACGACTCTTCAAGGCATTCGGCGGTGCGGTGCATGGGGGCATTGTATGTGCACTGCGCGCGATTTTCCGCAAGCGCCGGGAAAGGGGACATCCAGAATATCCCTGCACGACGGCGCGCCCGCCGACCCGCTGCATTTTCTGACGCGTCGGCCCCAGCGTATCGCTCGCGGGATATTCTGGATGTCCCCTTTCCTGGAATCTCGATCCGCGATCCCGGCCATGCGGGATTGTCCGCCCCCGGCCTCCGGCGTATCCTTGCCGCGCATGTCAGGTCAGCCGCTCAACCGCTCTCTCCACGCCGCCAAGTCGGCCAAGCAGGATGAGTTTTACACCCAGCTTTCGGACATCGAAAAGGAACTACGGCATTACGCGAAACATTTCAAAAACAAGACCATCCTGTGCAACTGCGACGATCCCAAGGTGAGCAACTTCTTCCATTACTTCACGCTCAACTTCGAGAAGCTCAAGCTCAAAAAGCTGATCACGACCTGCTACAAGAACGCCGACGCCGATTTGTTCAGCACGCACAAGGTGGAGAAGGGGCTTTATCTCGAATACGCCGGCGACCAGAACAACAACCGCATCCCCGACTGGAACGAAGTCGAACAGAACCGCCTCAATGGCGACGGCGATTTCCGCAGTGGGGAAAGCATCAAACTGCTCAAGCAGGCGGATATTGCCGTCACAAAATTCCGCTCAAATTGTTCACGGCCTCATTTTGGAGATTGACTCATGGCAAAAAGGATAGATACAGAAGCCGCCGGGGGGACTGCAAAGCTCCCGTATATTGTACAACCCACGATGCTTCCGAGGATTCTTACAAAGATCAAAGAAGCGAAAGCCCCTGATCGGTTCACGCAGGATTTCTTGCAAACAAAGCTGGGTTTCAAAGGCGGCAATAACCGGCAGTTTATTCCGCTGGCAAAGAAATTGGGCCTTTTGGAATCGGATGGATCCCCCACAGACCTGTACAAGAAGTTTCGAAACCCAAGCACTTCCGGTGCGGCCATCGCTCAAGCCATCAAGCACGGGTATCGGGAACTGTTTGAGCGGAATGAGTTCGCGTACGGCCTGAAGAAAGACGAGCTTAAGGGATTGGTCGTCGAGATCACCGGACTCGAATCTAGATCACAAGTGGTACAGCGCATTTGCCAGACGTTCGAGGCCTTGAATAAGATCGCGGATTTCGAAGCATCAAGCACCCAACAATCTGGCGACGATGAGGCTGGAAGAGCCACGGAGAACGATCAGACGCCGCCATCTCACGAAGCGGAGATCAAGGGGATCAAGATGGGGCTCGCTTACACAATCAACTTGGTGTTGCCAAAGACGGATGATCCCGCCGTCTTCAATGCAATATTCCGCTCATTACGAGATAATCTACTGAGGCACTGACGTGAATACGGACGCAGAAGAGCGCATTAAACTGTTTGGCATGGCCATTGCCTTGGCAGAACGCGACCTTGACAAGGTCGAGGGAACCTTGAGGATCGACTTTCAACGAACACCGAAGGATGGTAAGGACGAAGATTACTATCCTCAGTTTGAGGCGGAGCTGCGACACGAGGCCGAGGTGATGAGTTCGCACTACGAATTGTTCTACTGCCTGGAAAAAAGTATTCGCAAGCTTGTCGTCGAAACACTCGCCACTCAATGCGGCGTGAACTGGTGGGCCTCTTGTGTGCCACAGACAATCCAGGAGAACGTCAAGAAAAACATGGAGCATGAGATTGATTCAGGCATCACTCTCCGTTCTGATGAAAATTTAGACTTCACCACATTCGGAGAGCTCGGAGACATCGTCAGGAACAATTGGTCGCATTTCGATGCAATGTTCTCGAGCCAGAAAGCATTCACCAAGATCATGACATCTCTCAACCAGTTGCGCGGGCCGATCGCGCACTGCTGTCCGCTCGCGGATGATGAAGTGGTGCGATTGAAGCTAACCATCCGCGATTGGTTTCGCCTAATGGAATGATTCGCCGAAGTTCAGCGATAACATTGCATCTGCACGTTCGAGCGCTTTCGGAATAAAATGAAGCGCGAAGCGTACGAGCGGCAAAAAGGCGTCCGTCGCTCACGCCTCCGGCTCGTTGCTCACTGGGCAACGGACAATCCACCCGTCTTCTCCGCGCTCTTGGCGTCTTTGCGGACTTCGGCGAGCTCAGTCGAGCCGTGAATCCTCTTCTCCGCGTTCTCCGTGGGCTCCGTGGTGGAATCTCCGCCGGCGCGGGGGTTTTCCAGTAGCCGATCAAACTCGGAAAGCTTGGGATCGATGACGACCGGGTAGGGGAGTTCGTCGGCGACGACTTCCTGGGTTTTCAGGCCGTTGCCGGTGATGCTGATGACGATGGATTCATCTTTGGGGATTCGGCCGCTTTCGATTAGTTTCATGGCGACGGCCAGCGTCGTGCCGCCGGCGGGTTCGGTCCAGATGCCTTCGGTTTTGCCGAGGAGTTTGATGGCATCGACGATTTCGCGGTCGGTGGCGCTGTCGCCCCAGCCGCCGGAGTCCTTGACGGCGTTGTAGACGTAATAGCCGTCGGCCGGGTTGCCGATGGCGATGCTCTTGGCAATCGTGTTGGGCTTTTGCGGCTCGATGATGTCGATGCCCTTGTGGATGGCGGTGACGACGGGATTGCAGCCGGCGGCCTGGGCGGAATAGATTTTGGACGGCGTGTTTTCAACGATTCCGAGTTCGACCAGTTCCTGATACGCCTTGTAAATCTTGGGGAGGATCGTTCCGCCGGCGGTGGGGACGACGGTGTGCTGGGGAAGACGCCAGCCGAGTTGTTCGGCGATTTCGAAGCCGTAGGTTTTGGCGCCTTCGGTGTAGTAAGGGCGGAGGTTGACGTTGACGATGGCCCAGCCGTATTTGTCGGCGATTTCGGTGCAGAGGCGGTTGACGTCGTCGTAGTTGCCTCGGATGCGGACCATATGGGGCCCGAAGATCAGGCTGCCGAGGACTTTGCCCTGTTCGAGATCGTGGGGGATCATGACAAAGCAGCGAATGCCGGCGGCGGCGGCGTGGGCGGCGGTGGAGTTGGCGAGGTTGCCCGTGCTGGCGCAGCCGACGGTGTCGAAGCCGAACTCGATGGCCTTGGTGATCGCGACGGAGACGACGCGCTCCTTGTAGGAATAGGTCGGGTAGTTGCAGGAATCATCCTTGATCCAAAGCTGCGAGCAGCCGAGTTCTTTGGCCAGTCGGCCGGCGCGCTTGAGGGGGGTTAGCCCCGAGTGCAGGCCAACTTTCGGCTCGCCTTCGATGGGCAGGAGGTCTTTGTAGCGCCAGAGGCTTTTGGGTCCGCGTTCGATGGATTGTCGCGTCACGTTCCCCTTCATCTTCTCGTAGTCGTATTCCACTTCGTAAGGTCCGAAGCAGGCGTCGCAGACGTGGACGGGGGAGACGGGGGCGCGGTGGCCGCATTCTTTGCATTTGAGTCCGAGGACGTAGTTCATTGTTGGTCCGTTGTTCGTTTTTGTAGGGTCCGTGGTACTCCGCGGACCATTTTGTCCAACACGGCGATGGTCCGCGGCGTACCACGGACCCTACGGGAAGAGCCGAAGGATTTCGGTTGAGCTTCGTTATCGATCAGTTGTTGGGGATCACGTTCTTCGGCGCATTTCGCAACGGACAACGGACCACGACTCGACTGAACTCGTCGAAGTCCGACAACTGACCAAATAAAAAAGCCTCTTCCATCAATAAGAAGAGGCTTGGCAACGGTTGCGGTGGGCGTCTTCTTATCTACCCTCACCCCTGGCCGGCGCTTACAAGTGCCAACCAAAGATCAGGCGGGAGTTAGCACCTCCGCTTCCGTCATTCAAATATGAACGACATCCGCTGGTTGCTGTGGCGTCAACGGGCCCTACCCTCAGCCACTCTCGATAAGAACTCTTAAATTGTCAGACAAGACAATAGCCGCGTGGGCTGGGAGTTGTCAATGTTTTAGCTCGAATCATGCGATCTGCGGCACGGCAGGGGGAATGGATTTTGTTCAATCAGGCGGACGACTGGCTGAGGCGTGGCTTTCCGCGGCCACGCGCGCGCGGCGCACGTTGTCGGCGATGTTGGACAGGATGGAGATCAACTCTGCCAGGAAATAGCAGACCAGCAGCGTGACCACGCCGGCGATCCAGAGGGAAAGCAATGCGGCCAGCGCTCCGATGAAGCCCATCTCCGGGCGCATCCCCAGAGGCAGACTCACCCTGCTGTACAATATGTCGTATAAGAAGCTGGCTTGCAGGCTATTCGGGTGACTGTCGATGAGCCAGAGGGAGAAGAACATGAGGATGCCGGCGACGAGGTAAAGGATCAGGCTTATCTCCCCGTAAAGGCGCAGCAGCAACACGCAGATCGACATCATGGTGGATTGAGAGTCGTTCAGATGAAGGATGTCTTCGCCGCGAAGATAAGCAACACGGCACGCGGCGGCCAGGAATATTACTTCACCGACCATAATGAAGGCCACCGCGGTTGCCTGGCCGAAGGGCCAATAGGTGGATTGGTATAGCCTGATGGTGGTCCATGCCAGCCCCAGGAAGCCGCCGATAAACACCAGGACCGCCAGGATACGGACGGTGCGCCCCACCAAGTCCCTGAGGACCTGGCCGCGCGGCAAAGCGTCCAGTATTTGGCGGAAGGAGGAGCTTTGTGAAGACGCGGCCGCGTCGTAGGGCTGCTCATTCGCTGGGGTGGTTCCTTGTGTCATATCACTCTTTCCCTTGTTAAAAGCGCCTTTGCGTTGGCATTGGCGGATGGTCTCTGACACACCCCGTCCTCTTGATCGCTACCATGCACTGGTATTTCCCGCAGCGGTGCGGGGAGCAGACAGTGGAATTGTACCGTGACAAACCCTGACTCTAAGAATGTGAGCAGGCCGGTTGACACCCGCCTTTTGCGATTGATGGACAGAGGGGCTTTTTAGAAGACTCGTAAACGGACAATATGCTGTCAAGGCCGTGAATGACGGCAGAGAATGTTCCAAGTCATTGCTTATGGATGCGCTGCGGTTGTTTTTTGCGTTTTTTGGGCAAGAGTGCTACGGTTTTGAGCCATGCACTGTCCTTATTGCAATGCTGAGAAGGATCATCTGAAGGTGATCGATTCGCGGACCTGCGAAGGGGGGCGGTCGATTCGCCGGCGGCGGGAGTGCGGGCGGTGTTCCAAGCGGTTTACGACCTATGAGCGGATCGAGGAATCGAACCGGCTGGTGGTGATCAAAAAGGATGGGCGAAGGACGCCGTGGGATCGGGCGAAGATCATTCGGGGATTGGAGCGGGCGTGCTTCAAGCGGCCGGTGCCGGAGAGCGAACTGCAACGGATCGCTGACGAGGTGGAGGAGGAGGCGCAGAAGCTGCATGATCGGGAGGTGCCCAGCGCGGTGGTGGGGAACCTGGTGACCGAGCGGCTTCGTCGGGTGGATCAGGTCGCTTACGTGCGCTTCGCCAGTGTTTACAAGCAATTCCAGACGCTGGAGGAGTTGGTGGACGCGGCGCGGGCGGTGATCGACGCCAAGCGGTTTGAGGAAGATGCGCGGCAGGGGAGGTTGTTTGTCGAGGCGTCGGGGGACGGGGATGGCAAGCGGGCGCGGGGGAGAAACGGCAAGCAGGGATAGGGATTTTCGATTTTCGATTTTTGATTTTGGATTGAATGCGAGAGCGCGGATTGCCTTCTTCAATACAATCAAAAATCAACAATCAAAAATCGAAAATGACCAAGCCCGTTCCGGGTGGAGGCAGCGCCCTTGAGTATGGGGCGGTGGGGACGATAATGGGTACTTCCATTGGGGAAATCGTTGATTGGCGGCGCGGGCTGCGTCCGGGATGTATCACGAGGATCACAGCATGGGTACCGCGGAATCTCATCGGACAAGAAGACCCCCTCCCCAGCCCTCCCCCGGAGTACCGGGAGAGGGGGTAAGATGGAGGCGCGGGTCCGAATCATCCGAATCACATGTCGTGCGAGGAAGAACCGCAGTAGGGCATCGGTGGGGTTGGGCGAAGTGGGTCTGTTTGAGCGTCGCGGGGGGGGCGATGGTGTTGGGGACGGGGTGCGCCAAGTCGCCGCCGCCGCACAAGGCGCTGGCGGTTCGCTATCCGGATCGCGGTGTGAAGCCTGGGATTCCGGATATCTTTGCGGGAAGCATCCTGCAACTGGCGGACTTGGAAGGGACCGAGCCGATGCAGGTGTCGGGGTGGGGGCTGGTCGTCAACTTGCGGGGGACCGGCGACACGACCGCCTCGACGGCGGTGCGTGATTACATGATCAACGAGATGGTGCGCCACGGGTTCGGGACGAACTTCGTGCATGGGTATAAGGACATGCGGCCGGAGGAGATTCTGCGGAGTCCCAACGTGGCGATCGTCCGCGTCGATGGACTGATCCCGCCGGGGGCGCGGATCGGTCAGACCTCCGACGCGATGGTGTCGGTCGTCGAGGGGAACAACACAAGCTCGCTGGCGCATGGAACACTGTACCAGACGGACCTGCGGATCGACGGGGCGGATCCGGTTGATCCGACGGGGAAGGTGACGATTTACGCGCGGGTGGGGGATGGACAGATTTTCGTGAACCCGGCATACGCCGTGGGGGCGGGGAGTTCATCGGATGCCCGGGCGAGCCTGCGGTATGGCGTGGTCATGGGCGCGATGCGGTCGATGCTCGATCGGACGCTGGTGCTTCGGGTTCGCTCGCCGCAGTATAGCATGAGCCGGGCGATGGAGTCGGCGGTCAACACGCGGTTTCAGACTCAATCGACGCGGACCGCGCGGGCGCAGGATGAGGCGATCATCGAGCTGCTCGTGCCCAAGAGTTTTGATGGGGACTGGGAGCATTTCGCGGGGGTGGCGACGCATTTGTTCCTCAACAACTCCAGCGCGTTCGTCGTGACCAAGGCGAAGCAATTGGCCGAGGCGGCGGTTGAGCCCAACGCGCCGCTCATGGATATCTCGTACGCCTGGGAGGGGCTGGGTCCGGGCGCGCTGCCGTTCATCCAGCCTCTGATGACCAATCGCTCGCCGGCGGTTGCCTTCTCCGCGGCGCGGGCGGCGGCATTCCTGGGGGACATCTCGGCGCAGCACGCGCTGGTGGACATCGCGCGCTCGGCGGGCAATCCATTTCAGATCAACGCGGTGCGAACGCTGGGCTCGCTGCCGGATTCACCGTCGGTGGCGGTGTTGCTCAAGCAATTGCTCGACACGAACCAGACGCTCGTGCGGATCGAGGCGTACAAGGTTTTGGCGCGACACAAGAACCCGATGGTGTTCACGAAGGTGATCAACGAAAACTTCGTGCTCGACTTCGTGCCATGCGACGGGCCGCCTTTGGTGTATGCGTCGCGGACGGGCATTCCGCGGATTGCCATTTTCGGGTCGCGGGCGAAGGTGGGGATGCCGATCACCTTCACGGCGATGGACCGCCATTTCAGCTTGTCGAGCAACCCGGCCAAGCAGGGGACGGTGACGCTGTTTTATCGCTCGGGCAGCACGCCGCCGGTGGAACAGTTGGCCCGCCCGGACTTGGGGGAGATTGTCGCGCGGCTGGGCGGGGAGGGCGCGCCGGGGGAAAAGCGTTTCAGCTTCAGTTATGGCGATATTGTCGGTATCCTTCAGAAGCTGAGTGATGGCGATCACATCGTTTCGTCGTATCAGGAGAAGCCGGTGTCGGTGGCGTTTGTCATGCAGGAGGGCGCGGCGTCGGCCGATCCGCTGGATGATGCCCCGGTGATCGGGCAGGCGTCGGCGACGACGCATCCGGTGGATACGATGGGTGCGGCGGGATTGCCGAAGTTGAACCCGGCCGAGGGGGGGAGCGGCGGAGCGGGTGGGCGTCCGCAATGAGAGGATGTCCGGCGCATGTTCGCAAGACAAGGGCAGGATGCCCGGGGGATCGCCCGAACGGGCGCGTTGGGTGGAAAGGTCATGGAGGACTGTTGCCATGCGGTTGAAAAAACTGGTTTTACAGGGATTCAAGAGCTTCGCGGACCGGACGGAGTTCGTGTTCGACACGCCGATCACGGGGATCGTCGGACCCAACGGGTGCGGCAAGAGCAACGTCGTCGATGGGTTCAAGTGGGTGCTTGGCGAGCAGTCGGCCAAGAGCCTGCGCGGCGACGCGATGATGGACGTCATCTTCAACGGCTCGGGGGGTCGCAAGCCCGCGGGGATGGCCGAAGTCGTGCTGGTCTTCGACAATCCGAAGCGTGAGGACGGCGCGCGGATGCTCAACCTTGACGCCGACGAGGTGGCGGTGGGGCGGCGGTTGTATCGGGATGGGGCGAGCGAATACGCCATCAACGGATCGGCGTCGCGGTTGAAGGACATCCGCGAGCTGTTTCTTGATACGGGCGTGGGGGTGGATGCCTACAGCGTCATTGAGCAGGGGCGGGTGTCGGCGCTGCTGGAGGCGAACCCGGCCGAGCGGCGGATGATCTTCGAGGAGGCGGCGGGGATCAGCAAATACAAGGTCAAGAAAAAAGAGGCGCAGCGCAAGCTCGAGAAGGTGGATCAGAACCTGCTTCGTCTCAATGACATCGTGGAGGAGGTGGAGAAGCGTCTGCGAAGCGTCAAGATGCAGGCGGGGCGGGCGCGGACGTACCAGGAGCATTCGCAGCGGCTGCGCGAGCTGCGGTTGATGCACGCGCTGCGTGAATATCATTCCCATTACGAACAACTGGAGGCGCTGCGGGGCCAGGAGGCCGATGCGCGGTTTCGGCTGGATGATGTGGTGGCGGATTTGCAGCGGGGGCAGAATGAGCTGGCGGGGAAGACCAGGTCGGCCGAGACGCTGGAGCAGCAAAAGCAATCGGCCGAGTATGAGCTTGTCCGGGTGACGGCGGCGCTTCAATCGGCGAAGCAGCGACAACATCACGCCACAGAGCAGTTGGCGCAGATGGCCGAGCAACTGGAGACCTTTGAGCGCGATCGCGGGGCGATGACCGGGCGTCTGGCTTCGGCGCAAGAGGCGCTGGCGGGGGAGGAGCGGTCGCTGGCGCATTTGACCGGGGAGCTTTCGGAACATCGGCAGGAAATCGAAAAGCGGCAGGGGGCGTTTCATGATGGACAACTGAGGCTCAATGAGATCAACCGGGAGATCGAGCGGCACAAGTCGGCGGTGCTTGATCTGATGCGGAAGCTGGCGACGACGAACAGCCGGCTGGGGGCGATTGAGATTGAGCGGAAGAACATCGCGCAGCAGCAAGGGCGGTTGGGTGAGCGGCGGCGGGTGGTCGTGGAGGAACACACGGCGCTCGAGGCGGCGCGGGCGGGGGTTCAACAGCAACTGGATGAGGTGCTGGGGCGGATCACGCAGCAGCAGCAGGCGATGGAAACGCGCCGACAGGAGGCGCAGCACCTGGGCCAGCGAATCGCCCAGACGAGCGAGCAGTTGGCGTCGGCGCGGGAGCATCGGTCGGGGCTGTTGTCGCGCCAGAAGCTGCTCAGCGACCTGGAGAGCAACCGCGAAGGGGTGAGCGAAGGTGTGAAGTCGGTGCTGCGCCATCGGGAGGAGCGATTCCCGTTCGTGCGCGGGCTGGTGGCCGATGTCATGCGCGTCGATGTGGAACATGCGGCGGCGATTGAGGCGGCCCTGGATGGACGCGATCAGTGGCTGGTGACGGATGACTCGGCGGCGGCGGTGGCGGCGGGGGACTTGTTCGAGGAGCTTGAGGGGCGGGTGAACCTGATTTGCGCGGATCGACTGGGGGGGAGTGGCGCGGGCGGCCCACCTGTGATTTGTGCGGTGAATGAAGCAGATGCAACGGAAGGGGATCACGGGCAGGATGCCCGTGCTACGGGGAGTGATGAAGATCACGGGCAGGATGCCCGTGCTGCGCAAGGGAAGGGAGACCATGGGCGAGTCACCCATGCCACGGGGTATGACTGGAACCGGCATGGGATCGGGCTGCGGCTGGCGGTGGATCTGGTGCGGGTGCGGCCGGAGGATGCGCCGCTGGCGGGGCATTTGCTCGGGACGACGGCGATCGTGGATGATCTGGCGTCGGCGCATCGACTGCATCGGGAAGGGCCGAGCGGCTGGCGGTATGTGACGCTCGGCGGAGATGTCGTCGAGAGCGATGGCACGCTGCGCCTCGGGCCGATGACGGCGGCGATGGGGCTGCTCTCGCGTCATGCGGAGCTGGAGGTGTTAACGCATCAGATCGCCGAGACGGGTCGGCGCGTCGATGATTTATCGAGTCAGCTCACCAGCGGCAACGAACAGGCCCGGCAGATGGAGGCGGATGTCAATGCACTTCGCAACGCCATCTATGAACTGAACACGCAAAAGGTGAAGCTCGGCGGGGCGTTGTCGGCCAATGGAGACAAGCAAAACGCGCTGGCGCGCGAGCAGGTTGTTCTCGATCGTGAGTTGCAAGCATTCGTCGGTCAGAGCGATCGGCTGAGCGGCGAGGAAGCGCAGCTTGCCCAGCGACGGCAGGAGTTTGAAACGTCGCAGGCCGAGCATCAGGCGCAGGCGGATGCGCTGGTCGAGCAGCAGAAGCAGACGGCCGCCGATCTTCAGACCTGCGGCGAGGAGTTGACCAGTTGCCGGGTGCAACTGGGGCAGGTGCAGGAGAAGCAGCTCGCCAGTCGCCAGCAGGTGCAGCGGCAGCAGTCAGCGATTGCGGAAATCGGCGGGCAGATCGAGCGGCTGACCAAATCGGCCGAGGCCTTGACCGGGCGGCGGGGGACGCTGGAACGGGAATTGAATGAGGCAAAACGCGAGGAGGTGTCGCTGGAGGAGCAGCGGCAGACGCTCGATGAACAGGGGCGGCGGCTGGCGGGTGAACTCGGCGAGGCGAAGGAGGCGGCGCGGGAGTTGACGCACCGCGTTGAAGCCGTTCGCGAGCAGCATGCGGAGTTGGAGCAGACGCTGCATGGGTTGCAGATGAAGCTGGGTGAACTCAACGTGCGTTTGGAAACGCTCGTGCAGCGGGCGCTGGAGGAGTTGGAACTGAACCTGCCCGAGCGCCATGCGGAATTGTCGGCGCAAACGAACGAGGCCGGCGAGGTGGTCGGATATCAGCCGGATGATCTCGATTGGGATGCGGTGGCCGAGGAGATCAAGGCGCTGCGGGAGAAGATTCAGCGCCTGGGGAACGTCAACCTCGACGCGATTGGCGAGCAGGATGAACTTGAGCAACGCCAAACGTTTTTGGCAACGCAGGTGGCCGACCTGACGACGAGCAAGAGCCAGCTTGAGCAGTTGATCGGGGAGATCAATACGGAGTCGTCGCTGCGGTTTGAGCAATGCTTCAACGCGGTGCGCGAGCATCTGCCGATCAGTCAGTTGACGGGCCCCGGCGG
>CAYTAP010000010.1:10788-27448 GCA_964435775.1 uncultured Tepidisphaeraceae bacterium | reverse complement strand
CGCGAGCATTTCCAGGGGCTGTTCCGCAAGCTGTTCGGCGGCGGGAAGGCGGATATTTTCCTGGAGACGGAGATCGAGGTGAAGGCGCGGGATGGGGAGGTGGGGGAGGATGGTCAGCCGCTCAAGACCATCCGCAAAACGGTGGATGTGCTCGACGCGGGGATCGAGATTATCGCGCGCCCGCCGGGCAAGCAGCCGGTGAGCATCAGCCAGCTCAGCGGCGGTGAAAAGACGATGACCTGCGTCGCGCTGCTCATGAGTTTGTTCAAGAGCAAACCGTCGCCGTTCTGCATTCTGGACGAAGTGGACGCGGCGCTCGATGAGGCGAACAATCAGCGGTTCAATTTGATCGTGCAGGAGTTCCTCGAATACAGCCAGTTCATCGTCATCACGCACTCCAAGCGCACGATGCAGATCGCGGATGTGCTGTATGGGGTGACGATGCAGGAGCAGGGCGTCTCCAAGCGCGTCGCGGTCAAGTTCGATCAGGTCGATTCACAGGGACGGATCAGCGGCGATGCAGTCGCGGCGGGGGAGTCGGCGGAGGCGACGGCCGATGAGAAGGAATACGCGGCGGCGTGAAACAAGACCCCCTCCCCAGCCCTCCCCCGATGAGTACATCGGGGGAGGGAGAGAGAGCGCGGACACGCGGGGATTCACCAGCGGACCAAAGTATTTTTGGGATGGACATCAACCATGGCAGTTGCTTTCATTGTGACATTGGAGCGTGAGTTGATGGAAGCCTCGGCGGGGGCCAAAAAGGCCAGCGGCACGTCACTCGTGCGCGAGGCGGATCGGCTGGACCTGGCGGCCAGGCGCGTCGGTGTCGCGGCGCTGACGCACTTTTTATCCGAGAATCAATCGGTGCTCATCGAGAAGATGAGGGCGGATGGGTTTGATCCGTCGAAGATGCGCGTGCCGCCGGAGCAGTGGTTTGAAGCGAGCGATGGGTTGGCGGCGGTGCGGGCGATCGCGGCGCATGTTCACGCGAATCTGAACGATTTCAAGCAGCCCAATCCAATCTTGCGAGATTTGAAAGCGGTGGAGGCAATTCTCGCCGCGGCGGAGTCGGCCGGGGTGCGGTTTCATCTGACGCGCCAAGAGACTTGAAGGGGTTCAGAGCAACCGCCGCTGCTTGCATACCCCAGGACTCGCGTTCACATGCTTTCACACAGACGCAAGCCTGCAAGTACACCAGCATGTGGTCATGGTCAGGATTGCCGAAGATCGCTCACTCCTTGAGCGCGCCGGATGTCATCCCCGCGATGATTTGTCGGCTGAACAGGACAAATACCGCGAGCACGGGCAGGGTGCAGACGACGCAGGCGGCGAAGGTCAGGCCGTAGTCGGTGGCATAGCTCGATTGAAACATGGCGATGCCGACGGGGAGAGTGTACTGGTCGGCCGAGTCCATGAACACCAGCGGTCCGAGGAAATCGTTCCACGATCCGAGGAAGACGAAGATCGCGAGGGTGGCGAGGATGGGGCGGCTGAGGGGGAGCACGACGTGCCAGTAGATGCCGAGGGTGGAGCAGCCGTCGATGGCGGCGGCTTCTTCGAGTTCGCGCGGGATCGCCTTGAAGAATTGGTAAAGGATGAAGAGCCCAAAGGCGCCGGCGGCCTGGGGGACGATCAGCGCCAGGGGGTTGTCGATCCATCCGATCTTGTCGAGGATCATGTAGAGGGGGACGAGCAGAACCTGGCCGGGGACCATCATCGTGCCGATGAAGAGGGCGAAGAGCAGCCCGCCGCCGGGGGGACGGAGGCGCGCCAGACCATACGCCGCCAGTGAGCTGACGGCCATCACCAGAAACGTGGCGCTGGAGGCGATCAGGATGCTGTTGCCCAGCCAGCGGAGGATGGGGACTTCCTCGGGCGTGCTGAAGATGTAGGCGTAATTTTTCACCGTGGCGGCCTGCGGGAGGATGCTCTGGAAGCGGACGATCTCCCCGTCGGGTTTGAGCGATGTCAGCACGAGCAAGATGATCGGCAGGATCCCGAGGATGGTCGCAAAGAGCGCGACGAGTTCCAACCAGTTGAATCCTTTTTTCATCGCGCCCCCTTGGTTGGCTTCATCACTTTGAGCAACTTGATTGCCTTGGCCGGTTTGGGTTCCTTGTCCTCGCGCATGAGGCGGAACTGGATGATCGTGAAGATGGCGATGACGACGAACAGAAGCCAGCTCATGGCGGCGCCATAGCCGAGGCGATAGCTGCGGAAGGCGGTTTCGTAGATGTATTGCATGGCGACGCGGGTGGAGAGGAGCGGGCCGCCGCCGGTGACGATGAACGGCTGGCCGAAGACCTGGAACGCGCCGACGATGTTCATGACGATGACGAACAGGAGCGCCGGGCGCAGGAGGGGCAGGGTGATGTATAAAAACGCGCGCCATCCCCGCGCGCCGTCGATGGCGGCGGCTTCATAGTATTGCGAAGGAATCTGCTTGAGCCCCGCCAGGAGGATGAGAACCGGCCCGCCGATGGTCCACCAGACCGTCATGACGACGATGGACATCATCGCGTTGCCGGGCGTGCCGAGAAACTCGACGTGAATGCCAAGGGGGCGGAGCAGCGCGTTGAACAGCCCGACATCATTGATATAGAACCATCGCCACATGAGCCCCACGACACTGATCGTGATGACGGTGGGTGCGAAGATGCCGATGCGATAGACCGCCTGTCGCCACCCCTTGGCCGAATCGACGGCGACCGCCAGGAGCAAGGCGAGGGGGATCGTCAGCGGCACGCTGAGGGCGACGAAGCGGATCGTCGCGCCCATCGACTTGCGGAAGTAGGGGTCGTTCACCGCTTCGATGTAATTGTGCATTCCGATGATTTTCGCCGGGCGCGTGCTTGCCAGGTCATAGCGCATGAAGCTGAGGGCCAGGCCGAAGAGCATCGGTCCGAGCATGAAGACGATGAAGATCGCCAGGTAGGGGACGACGAACCAGTAGCCCGTCCATTTGCGATGTTTGAGGCCGTGTTTCATGCGTTTAGCTCATCATCGAATTGCGCTGCCGCCTTTTTCATGTTGTCGGCGGCTTCGCGGACGGCCTGGGCGGTGCTCGTCTGCGCGCGGAGGACGCGCTCCGAGCAGGTGTCGAACTCGGTCTGGTATTCAAACGTGAACTTGGTGCTGGGCATGTACTGGACGTAGGGGAGCTGTTTGGCGAACTCGTACTGCACGGCCATCGATTTGAAGCGGGCGGTGTCGCGCAGGGATTGGCGGACGGGGATTTGTCCGCCTTCGGCCCAGTCGAGGGTGTTGTCGGAGAGGTATTTCATGAGCTTGTAGGCGGCGGCTTTGTGGCGGTCATCGAGATCGCGGCGGAGGCAGAGATTGTGGCTGGCCGCCCAGACGCCCGGTTGCCTGCCGCAGGTGGGGATGATCGCGCCGCCGAAATCCAGGTCCTTGGAGCGCGTGGCGTCCTGCAACTTGAAAATGCCGGCCCAGACCATGCCGACCCGCCCCTGGCGAAAGCCGAGGAAGGCGTCGAGATATTCGACCTGTGGGACGAGCTTCAATTCATGAATGAGCGAGCGACCGAAATCCATCGCCTCTCGCACCTGCGGCGAATCGAAGATGATCGTCCGTCGGTCATCGGCGACGATTCGCCCATCCCATTGCCGCACGAGCGTGTACATGTTGACGCGGAGCCATTCATAGACAAAGCCCCACTGGGGAACGCCATGCCCGTCGTCGGCCTTTTTAAGGCGGCGCAGGGCATCAATGAACTGGTCGCGCGTGAGGGGAGGGCTTGTGACGCCGCATTGGCGAAAGAGCGTGCGGTTGTAATAGCACCCGGCCGGGTGGCAATCGAGCGGCAGGCCATAATCGATGCCGCCGCGCTTCGATTCGGCCATCACGTTGGCGTCGATGTCCGAGCGGCTGATGCCGGTCAGTTCATACACTTCGTTGACGGGCGCCAAGAGCTTGGCACTGATGAAGCGTTCGAGGCTGTCGTTGTGAACGATGAACACTTCGGGCGCCCTGCCGCTCATCGCGGCGACGAACAGCTTGTTGTAATACGTCCCCCAGTCCATCCGCTGCATCGTGACCTGCACATCATCATGCTCGGCGTTGAAGCGCCTGATGATCTTGAGCATCGTCCGCCCGTCCGGGCCGGTGAAGCCGTTCCAGAATCGGATGGTCACGCCCTTGCCGCCGAGTTCGCGGCATCCGCTTCCCAGCATCGCGGCCGCCGACACCGCCCCCGCCAGGCGCAGAAAACCTCGTCGCGACAGGCGGTCCATCGGCGTCACGGGCTCTTGTCCCCCTTCCACGGCACAACCTTCAGCTTCACATCTCCCCGCACATCATGCTCGACAAGCAATCGCGCGACGTAGGTGTCGCGGGTCGCATCCCGTTCACTGCGATGGGCGTGGAAAAAGATGAGTAGGCCTTTCCCATCGGGCGTCGGCGTGATGCTGTTGTGCCCCGTGCCGTACATGCCGGCGTAGCGGAGCATGAAGGGGTTGTCATCGCGCTTGTCCCACGGGCCCAGGGGCGAGAGTGATGTGGCGACGCCCAGGGCATAATTGGCCGATCCGAAAAAGTTGCCCGAGTAGGTCATGATGTACCACTTGCCGACGCGAAAGACGAACGGGCCTTCGTTCCATTTGGGGCCTTCCCACACCTGGCTGGGTTGGATGCAGGGCATCGGTTCGCCGACCGGAGTGATCATGTCATCGGCGAGGCGCACAACATAGATTTGTCCAACGCCGTTGTTTTCGGGGATATCGGCGACGAAATAAAGATACGCCTTGCCATCCTCGTCGATGAACGGCGCCGGATCGATGACCGCCCGCCCCAGCAGCGGGATGTGGGGAGCGACCTCCTTGAATGGTCCGGTGGGGGAGTTGGATGTGGCGACGCTGATCCGCACGCTGCGCCGTCCGCCGCTGTCGGGCATGATGCCGCTGGAACTGTAATACATGTAGAAGTTGCCGTCGCGCTCGATCATCCCCGGCGCCCAGAAGGCGCGGTCGCCCCATACATTCCTGGCCGCTTTGATCAGCGTCGGGCCCTTCTTCCAATGTTTGAGATCGCTCGATGAGTAGACGCCGAAGCCGCCGGTGTACTGCGTGCCGTAGAGGTAGTAGACGCCCTTGTAAAAAATGGCGGCCGGGTCGGCCAGGTGCTTGACGCAAAGCTGCGGCAACTCCGCCACGACCTGCGGTTGGGTTGCGGGAATGGCGGTGAGCGTCTTGTCCGTCAGCCACTTGCTTTGCGGCAGCACCTGGTTGTTGATCCGCAATTCATCGGCGCTGCCATAGAGCCAGTCGGTCGGTTGGTCGGCGAACTGGCCGCGGGCGATGGTCCATTGTCCTGTTGATTCAATCAGTCCGCCGGTTGTCTGCGATTCCCCTTCCAGCCGATACCCCTTGCCGTCCATGCGGTTCAGATACAGCTTGAGCGTCTTCCCGTCGCAAGTGACGGCGAAGGCGTACCACTGCCCGGCCCGCAAGGGTGTTTTGGATGCGGCGACGCGATAATTGCCCGCGCTATCGATCATCCGGGCCCCGATGCAATCGCCTGGCATGTATCGGTCGCCCCTTGCAGCAACGCTGACGGCGAAGGGTTGAAAGGGAAGCCCCTTCACCGGGCGACCATCTTTGGCAATGATCGCCTGGTATTTGCCGCCGATGCCGCCGGAGAGGGCGTCGAGCTTGAAGAGCCCTTCGATTGTGAACTGGTCGAGCCTGGCCGATTCGATCGGGGAGGATTCCTTCCCGATCTTCGCGGTGTAAAAATCCTCATCACCGACAAAACGGGCGGCGATTGCGTTGCGCTCCTCCGCCGGCGCCTGCGGAAGGGTTGAATCCGCGACGAAGGTGCCCGAGGTGTCCGGTGGATAAAGCGCCGCGCGCGTGTTGAAAGTTCGCAGTGGATTGTCATGGCCTGAGAAATCCTTCGCCGTGGTGTATGGCGCGGCGACGCCGCCCAGCTCGGCATCCAGCTTTTGTCCCGGTGGTTGATCCTCAAACCGCCACCACGCGAGCGTCTCGCCGCGCGCCTGCCGCAGGCCAATTCCCGTCCATGCGAAGATCACCAGGAGCAGACAACGGATCAGTTGAGTGGTCATGCGGCCATTGTGCATGGCGGCGATACATGCGCCAAAGGCGCGACGCCAACCGGCGGCTGATCGAACGATGGGTGGGCGTCCGTGCATGTTTCATTCAGGCGGAAATCATCGATGCGACGAATCATCACGGTGTGATCCACTCCGGCCGTCCCCCTTTGGGACATGGCTTGGGGCCGGGGGGGTTGTGCTGCCAGGTGGTGTCTCCGGGGCGTTTGTATTCGATGCCGGTTCGCATCAGGTGTTCGGGGATGCCGATGTCCTTTCCATTGGAGCGTTTGAAGGCCTCCTCGGCCGCCTTTTTCCCGATGGACGTGTAGCGCTCCATGTAATGCACGCTGCGGGTCCCATCGCAGTCATAGACAAACGCCTTGACGGCCTGTTTGCCGTCGTGATCGAATGGTGGAATCAACAGTGCGCTATCCTCAAAAAATGTCTTGCCGTCATCGTCGGTGTAATAGGCGCTGGTGGCGAACCCGCCGGCGGTTGATCGGGTCTGCCGGACAATCACGACGATCATCACCGCGATGATGATGATGGCGATCGTGATCGTCAGGCCTTTTTTCTCATTCATGGCTTCGCGTACGCTCATGGTGATGTCTCCTCAGGTTCCGCGTCGGGAGTGGTGTCTTTGAACCGCGCCCTTCAACTGTTGACGCCCGACGCGAGAAATCCGCCATCGATCGTGATCGACTGACCCGCGATGAAGCTGGCCGCGTCGGACGACAGGAAGACCGCGGCGCCGACCAGTTCCTCGGGGTTGCCGAATCGTCGCATCGGGGTGCGCGCGAGCAGTTCCTGTCCGCGTGGCGTGCCGCGGAGCAGGGCGCCGTTCATATCGGTCACGAAAATGCCCGGGACGATGGCGTTGACGCAGATGCCGTGGGGCGCCCATTCAATTCCGAGGCTTTGGGTCAGCGCGAGCAATCCGGATTTGGAGACGCCGTAAGCGGCCACCTCATGAAACGCCACGAACGACGCCATCGATGCGATGTTGATCACCCGCCCATGCCCGCTTGCCTTGAGCGATTCATAGAACGCCTGGCAGCTCCGCAGCGCGCCGGTGAGGTTGATGTCGATCAGCTCCCGCCACTCCCCCTCCTCGATCGAGATCGTCGGCTTCTTGAAGGTCATTCCGGCGGCGTTGACGAGGATGTCGATGTGGCCAAGCTCGCTTCGCACCTTGCCGCACAGCTCATCGAGCGATGTGCGATCCCGCACATCGACCGGCTGGCGCACGGTTTTCCGCCCGAGTCCCTCCAGCGCATCGCACACGTCGTCGATGTGATTTTGCCGGCGTCCCGACGGGACCACCGTCGCGCCCGCCTCGGCCAGTCCAAGGGCGATCGTTCGTCCAAGCCCGGAGGTCCCGCCGACGACCACGGCGACGCGACCGCTCAGGTCGGTCATGTTCTTCGCGGGCGCTGCGTCGGATTGCACTCTTGCCTTGGGAGGATTCACTTCCAGCCTCAATTGCCTTCCATTGGGTTGTAGTCCATGCGACACACGACCATCGGCGGACGAGGCATCATTGGTGGTTCGCAATATATTAGCCATCGGATCATCTCCTTGAGAAGCCTTCGGCGAGGCGGTTGCCATTGGTGTCCATCGAGGGTTGTCTCGCATCATTCGGATCCGCCCAGCGATTGTTCGGAATGGTTGGACACCACCCGGGGCGCAGGGGATCCTGGTCATATGGATACGGGCCGAGTCGTCTGTACAACTCGGCGTATTGCGCGACCTTGTCCCGATCAAGTTTCACGCCAAGCCCCGGCGAGGTGGGGACGGCGATCGCGCCGTTTTCATATTTCATTTTGCCCCCGACGATGATGTCATCGCTCAGGTGGTGATAGTGGGCGTCGGCCGCGAAGGAGAGGTTGGGGATCACCGCGCCCAGATGAAGCATCGTCGCCAGTTGCACGCCGAGTTCGCCCGACGAGTGAACCGCAACGCCGAACTGGAACGTTTCGCACACGCCCGCCGCCTTGACGCATGCCTTGATGCCGCCCCAGAAGGTGGTGTCGAGCAGGATGACATCGACCGCGGGGTTGAGCACGTTGGCCGAGAGTTGCTCGAAGCCGACGACGACGGTGTTCGTCGCCAGCGGGATGCGAACAAACTCGCGCACGCGGCGCATGCCGTTGAGGCCGAACGTGGGGTCTTCAAAATAGTCGTTGTTGCATCCCTCGATCGCCTGACCGAATCGGATCGCCTGCTCGACCGACCAGGTGGCGTTGGGATCGATGCGGAGCTGATCGTGGGGGAATGCGTCGGCGAGCGCTTGGTAGCAATCCAACTCATAATCCGGCGGAAAGACACCGGCCTTGAGCTTGTGGGACGTGAAGCCATGGTGTGACTTCAGCCGCTTGGCCTCGGCGACCAATTGATCGATCGTGCGAACCTCGCCGCGCCCATCATTGGGGTATCGAAAGAACAAATAGGACGCGAAGGGGACGCGATCCTGAAGCCGGCCGCCGAGGATGTCGCAGACGGGGACGCCCCATTTTTGTCCGACGAGATCGAGGCACGCGAACTCCAGCGCTGCGAGGATTTGCGTGCGGTTGTTGTAAAGCGACGCCGTGGGGTTGGCGATGAGAAATCGCATCTCTTCCAGCCGCGCCGGATCATGCCCCACGAGGTAGCGCTTCATCGCCTTGAACGACGCCTCGGCCGATTCCCCGCCGCCCCCCATTTCGCCCAGGCCGATGAGCCCCTCATCCGTCTGCACTTCGACGAGCGTGCGGACGAAGCGCTGCCAGTGGCATCCATTGGCATGCCGCAATGCCGCTTCCAGCGGTACGGTGACGGTCGTGGCTCGGATATCGGTGATTTTCATCCCGGCTTCACTTTGCATCATCGACCGGCTGTGTCGCCGCGGGATTGCCGGCCTGGTACTCATCCAGAACTGTCTTCAGCTCTCGCAAATATCCATCGCCATACTTCTCCTGCGGCAGGAGCGGGCTTCCCTCCGTCCATTCATTCCAGGAATTGATCAGGAGGAAAGGCGCCGGCAGCTTGCTCGTGTCGATTTGGCGCAAGCCACGACGGACCAGATCGCCGAACTTGTCCGGTGTGTTGTTAATGACCACCGGCGTATAGGGATAAAAGTTTTTCTCCGGCGGCCAGGGGACATTGAGCTCCCATCGCGGCGTCACATCCCAACCCACGGTGACGACCGGCGCGTAGGGCAACACGCCGGCATCCATGTTGTCCCAATAGCTTTCATGCCGCTGGATCATCGAATCATATTCCTCAAACGGCTGTTCCGGCAGTTGCAGCTTTGACGACATCGTCGTCACGTTGTAGCTGGTCATGCTGTCGAAACCGGCCTCCTTGAGCATGGGGATGCTTCGGGGGATGCCCGTGAAAGCCGCGAAGTGAATCTCGCCCAGCCCGGCGTCGCGCACCTTCTTCCTGGCCGCGTCGAGCACCGCCTTGGCTTCCTCCGGCCCGCCGAGCTGCTTCACGAAGTCCTCGGGCGCGAAGAGACTGAAATAGAGCGCGCCATTGATGCGCCAATAGTTGGGCTGGTTGAAATGGTGCTTGATGCAATGCTCCATCACGCGGTCAAAGTCATCGGCCGAGTGTCGGATCGGCAGCAGCCAGTTGGGCGGGCCATCGTAGGGATAGGGGAAAAAGTTGACCCAGGTGTGGTCGGCCCACATGAGCGCGTATTTGATCTTGTTGCGGTTGGGCGTCTTGGGGAGCGTTTCCTCCACCGGCTTTTGGAGGATCTGCACGCCGTTGTACCAGTACCAATCGAAGATGAAGACATTGATCCCGTGACTGGTCGCCAGGTCGATCTGCCTGGCCATCATTTTCGGGTCGGCCTCGTCGAAATAGCCCCAGTCCTTGGAGGGCTTCACACGATTCTGGCCGGGGAACCGCAGCGGATTGTCTTGAATCAGCTTCCACTCGTTCCAGTTTTCGCCATACCAGCTTGAGTAGTGGTCATCGGTGTGCCAGCTCGGGAAATAGATCGCGGCGACATCAAGCTTGTGATGGCCCGATGGGTGCGCCGCTGGTGGGGTGACCCCCGCGCAATATCGCACGATGCGTCTGGAGGGGTATCGCGCGACGACGCCTGTGGTTGTCGAATCGTCCCACGCGCGGGAGGGGGATCGAACGCCGGTCACGTCTTCGGCATGATGCGATGGGGTCGCCCTTCGCCGCCATGCGTGGCCGGGCATGATGACATCGCGGATGCCGGACCATGCGCGTGCGGTGTGCCAACTCGATCCGTCTTGCGCAAAGTTGATGAATTGTCCGACCGTTTCGCGCAATTCCGAAGGGCGCCTCTTGACGCCGTCGTTTCACATGAGCATAGACATCATCATGGCGCGGTGCGCCGTCCCGTCCTTGGCCTTGCGAGGGTTTATTTGAACTGTGACCCCCAACCCGGAGACACGTCATGAATGGGTTTCGCCGTGGAGCATCACTTTGCGCGGTTCTTGTGCTCATTTTATGTCTCACGCCGCTAGCCCAGGCCCAGCAATGGACCGACATGGTTCGCGGGTCGTGGGTGCGCCAGGGCAAGGCTCAAGCAGGTGACATCACGCTCGTCGCGCCGGGGCATGCGACGCAGATCACCATCTTCGACAACGCCAATTCGGCGGTGAAACAGGCGGCAGTCTTTCTGTCCCAGGACATCACCAAACTGACCGGCGCCAAGGCGCAATTCAACAACGCGCTTCCCCCGGCCGGGCAGGTCTCCATTCGCCTGATCACCCTCGGCGACGGCAACGATCTCCCTCCCGGCGCGGACATCGACAAGCTCAAAGGCAAGTGGGAGGCGTATCAGATCCTGACCACGCCCGACACCGTCTGGTGCATCGGTTCCGATTTTCGCGGCACGGCCTATGCCGTCTACACGCTCAGTGAACGCCTCGGCATCGATCCGCTGTATCTCTGGACCGGATTCACACCCGAACGACATGACGAGCTGGTGCTCAAGGCGACCAACGCATTTTTCGATTCGCCCACCTTCAAATATCGCGGGTTCTTCCATGATGACGAGGACATTCTTCCCCGCCCATTTTCCTACAGTGGCTGGCCGCTGCGAACGGGGGATGTCCCGCTGGAATGGTACAAAAAGTTCTTCGAAACCGCCTTGCGCCTACGGATGAACATGGTCGCGCCGTACACGCGGGTTCACCGCCGCTTCGAGGTGCAGAAAACCGCCAGCGACTGGGGCTTGATCTACACCTCGCATCACTATGACATCATGCTGAGCAACCCCTACGGATATCACCATTACAAGCTGGCCGAGAAGCGCGGCGTGAGCGGCGATTGGAACTGGAAGACCAATCGCGACGGCATGCTCAAATACTGGGCCGGTGGCGTGGAGGAAAACGGGAGCCTCAACTGCATCTGGCCGGTGGGCTTGCGCGGGACGGATGACTACGCCTATCCGTTTCCCAAGGGAACGACCAAGGAGGAGCAGAACCGCGTTTTTCAGGATGTGATCAAGACGCAGATCGCCGAGACCGACCGCCTGCTTCCGGCCGACAAGAAACCGGCCGTCTTTCACTTCACCCTTTATGGCGAGATGCTCGACAAGTACCTCGCCGGCAAGGGGGAGTTTGACATGCCCTCCAATGTCATCCTGATCTGGTGCGATGACAATGACGGCCGCATGCGCGCCCTGCCCAAGGACGCTGGCAAGTGGAAGCATGGCGTCTATTATCACCTCGCGTACTGGGGTCCGGTCGCCAAGCAGGCGATGCACGTCGTGCCGCCGGTGCGGGTGGCCGGCGAGTTCAAGAAAATCGTGGAGCGCAACGCGACGGAGTTCATGCTCGTCAACGTGTCGGAGCTGCGCGAGTTTGTGATGGAAGCGCGGATGCTCGCGGAGATTTGCTGGGACGCGAAGACCGCGCTGGCCGACACACCGCAGTTGCCGATCTCGGATCGCTTGCTTCCCCATGTCCCGACGGCGGCGAAAGAGCCGCTTCCGCCGGATGCCCCCAGTCCGTCCGCCGAGCGCTATGTCAACTGGTGGTGTCGGGAATACTTCGGCAAGGACGCCGCCCCCCAGGCCGCCGAGTGCTATCGGATGTATTATGATCTGATCAATCGCTGGGACATGCAGTGGTACGCCGGGGACAAGGCGGTCGGCGCCATCGACACGCTCATCTTGAAGCTCGCCGGCAAGCACTTCAATCCCGTTCGTCCCGACACGTTGCCGACGCTATTGGAACGCCAGAAGCGATATCAAAAGGTCTTCAAGCTCATCGAGCAGGCCCGCGCGAAAATGAATCGCGAGCAACGTCAGTTCTTTTTCGATCACCTGGAACTGCCCCTGCTCATCACCGGCAGGCAAACCGACGCCGCGGTGATTCTGGTCAGGGCGATCGCCGAACCCGACCGCGACAAGGTGTGGGCGATGTGCCAGGATGCGATGAAGCCGCTGGAGGAATTGGAGGTGGACATCTCCCGCGCCGAGCATCCCCCGTTTGAAGGTTGGTACCGGGACACGTTCATCCGTCACCCGCTGACCGGACTCAATCCGCACAAGCCGTACTACGCCCTTCGCGCGTTTCTCTCCAGCGGCGGAACGGAGAAGGTCAAGATCCCGCGCTCATGGTTCCATCCCGATCTTGACCGTTTTCTGCCCGTGCTGCATGATGATCACTTTTGATCAGGCGCGCTTCGTAGGGTCTGCCACGCGGACCATCAAGCGGGCAGTGTGAAGATGGTCCGTGAGGCGGACCCTACGGGCGGTGCATGGAGGTGATGCGCATGAGCGAGGACAAAAGCGACAAGGCCTCGGGGAAAGTCGGCAATCTGAAGGTGGGCCTTTTCGGCATCGGGCTCGACGCCTATTGGCCTCAGTTTCCCGGATTGGAGGATCGCCTCAAGGGGTATCTGAACACCGTCGCCGGCAAGCTGGGGCGGCCAGGCATGACGGTCGTCAACCTTGGGCTCATTGACACCCCTGAAAAGGCCGCCGTCGCAGGGCATCAGTTCCGCCAAGCCGACGTGGACCTGATCTTTCTCCATGTGACGACGTACGCGCTGTCATCAACGGTCTTGCCGGTTGTCCGCCGGGCCAAGGTGCCGGTCATCATTCTCAATCTCGCGCCCGCCGCCGCGATCGATTATGCGAGCTTCAATCAGCTTGGTGATCGCACGAAAATGACCGGCGAGTGGCTGGCGCATTGCCAGGCCTGCCCGGTTCCTGAAATCGCCAACGTCTTCAACCGCTGCCGCATTCCGTTCCACCAGGTGACGGGGATGCTCGACGGTGATCCGCTCGCGTGGGATGAGATCGACGGCTGGATCGACGCGGCGCGTGTCGCGTATGTCATGGAACACAACCGCATGGGCGTCATGGGCCACTATTACGGCGGCATGCTCGACATCTATTCCGACCTCACCCAGCAATGCGCCTTCTTCGGCGGGCACGTTGAGATAGTTGAAGTTGATGAATTGGCGGCATTGCGGGATGAGGTTTCCGACGCCGACATTCAGGAACGCGCGGGGCAGTTTCAAACGATGTTCGATGTGCAGCCCGACTGCCCCGCGTCGGAACTCGATCGCGCCGCCCGCACGTCCGTCGCCCTCGACAAGCTCGTCGAAATCCACAACCTCGGCTCGCTGGCGTATTACTACATGGGCGTCGGCAACCCGGCCAATGAAGATGCCATCAGCTCGATCATTCTCGGCAATTCCCTGCTCACCGCCCGCGGCATTCCCGTGGCCGGGGAGCTGGAAATCAAAAACGTCCAGGCGATGAAGATCATGGACAGCTTCGGCGCCGGCGGCAGTTTCACCGAATACTACGCGATGGATTTCAACGATGATGTCGTCCTGATGGGCCACGACGGCCCCGGCCACATCGCCATCGCGCAGGGGAAAACGAAGGTGCGTCCGCTCAAGGTGTATCACGGCAAGGTCGGGCGGGGCTTGTCCGTGGAGATGAGCGTACGGCATGGACCGGTGACGCTATTGAGCGTCGTGCAGACCGTGGACGGACGACTGATGCTCCTGTGCGCCGAGGCGTCCAGCGTTCCCGGTCCCATTCTCGAAATCGGCAACACGAACAGCCGATACAAGTTCTCCATCGGCGCCCGCGCGTTCGTCAATGAGTGGAACCGTCACGGCCCGGCGCATCACTGCGCGGTGGGCGTTGGCCACATTGCTTCCAAAATCGAAAAGCTCGGGAGCCTTCTGGGCATGGATGTGGTTCGGGTGTGTTAGGGCGAAAACCCATTGTGTGCCGCGGCGTGGCCGCTTGGCGGAAGAAGGAGCCGCGCACGAAGTAAGCGGTCGTGCAACGACGGCGGACATACCGCTTACTTCGTGCGCGGCTCCTTGCTGCGGCAACGCCATGGTGGGTCGCGATGGAAGTTCTCGAACGTGTCTTCCGGAGATCGTCCCCATGGATGCGAACCCTTTTCTCGGCGTGATCCTTCACGCCATCGGCGGCCTGGCGGCGGCGAGCTTTTATCTTCCTTACAAAAAGGTCAAAGGGTGGTCCTGGGAAACCTATTGGATCACCGGAGGGATTTTTAGCTGGCTCATCGCCCCGATCCTCTTCGGATTGATCGTTGTGGCATGGATTTACGATGTTCCGCTCTACGCCATTCTCCGCGGCAGCCCGCAATTGGCGCTCTGGGGCGCATTCGGCTTCGGCGTCCTGTGGGGCATCGGCGGGCTGACGTTCGGACTGTCGATGCGCTACCTTGGCATCGCGCTGGGATACGCGATCGCGCTGGGATTTTGCGCGGCGTTCGGCACGCTCGTGCCTCCGCTCTTTGAAGGGAAGTTCGGCGCGCTGCTGGGCAATGCGTCCGGCCTCGTCGTCCTCGGCGGCGTGCTGGCGTGCCTCGTGGGCATCGCCTTCAGCGGGGCGGCCGGGATGAGCAAGGAAAACGAGCTGTCCGAGGAGCAAAAGAAGGAGGCGGTCGAGGAGTTCAACTTTCCCAAGGGTCTGGTCATCGCGATCATCTGCGGGTTGCTCAGCGCGTGCATGGCGTTCGCGCTGGCGGCCGGAGATCCAATCGGCAAACGCGCCATCGCACTCGGCACGCCGGCGCTCTGGTCGGGATTGCCGACGCTCATCGTCATCATGCTCGGCGGATTGCTCACCAACGCGATCTGGTGCTTCGTCCTGCTGGCGAAAAATCACAGCTTCTTTGAGTTTGGCGCGGCGGCCGTCGATCCAACCACCGGCGCCCTGCCCGTCATCTCGCCGGCGCGTGAAGTGGAGATCGCCGATTCCGAACGCGGCGCGGGCACGCCCATCGCGCAAATGATCGAACCACCCAACCCGGCCCGTCCATCCCTGCTCGGAAATTACATCTTCTCCGCGATGGCCGGGCTGATCTGGTACTTCCAATTCTTCTTCTACACGATGGGCAGCTCGAAAATGGGCCCGCGTCTGGGCTTTTCAAGCTGGACGCTCCACATGGCCAGCATCATCGTCTTCAGCACGATCTGGGGCATCCTCCTCAAGGAATGGCGCGGCACGAGCATCAAGACGCACGTCCTCATCGGCATCGGCCTGGCCGTGCTGATTCTTTCGACGATTGTCGTGGGGTATGGGAATTATCTGGGCATTTCACGCTGATGCGCGATGCGCAGTGTTCATGTGGTGATTCCGAGCGAGATGAGCAGGCATCGCTCAACGTCCGCCATCAACGCAGGACTGATCGAACCGGCCAGAGGGCCGCGCGACAGGCGCGATTTGTGGATGTAGCTGACGTTCTCGCAGCGAGCCATCGAGTTGTGGGGTAGCCCACCCTGTCGCGCCGGCAACGCGACATGTGTGGAAGACGGACGCAAGTTCGTGGTGATGGGAACGGCCAGGACACTGTTCGCCAGTTCGTTGCGCACGTCGAGAGAGACAATCAAAGCGGGACGCGACTTGGGATCATCGGGGAAATCGACAAACCAAATCTCGCCGCGCCGTGGGTGTCCCGCCATCGGTCAATCCTCATCCCATGCCCGCTGTGATTGCGGCGCTGTCGCCGAAGCCCACGCTTCATCCTCCGAATCCGATTTGTTCGCGTAATAGGCGCGAAGCTCCGCATCAAGTTTGGCGACGGCGGATGGATCATCCCGTTTCACAATGACCAACGCCTCGGATTGATCGGGAAGCGACACCGGCTGCTGTGGAATGAATGCCTTTCCATCGAAGATGACGCGGATGGTGGTCATGCATGTGATATTAGCCGGCGGCGGGCGATTGTCCATTGGTGATGTGCCGCACTTCACGGATGGCAAACCCGAAAAGCGCAGACCCGACACGGGAGAGCGTGTTGCGGTCAGCGCGCTCGACGTTGACGGAGACCAAGCAGGCCTGGAATCAGCAGCGTGAGCGACGCCGGCTCCGGCACCGCCGGCAACCCGACGATCATGACGGGATCAAGGCGATTGGCGCCCACCGATTGGAATCGCATGCTGCCAATCGTTCCGCCGAGCGGGATGCCGAAGGAGGACAGATCGATCCCGGCGGCGTTGACGCTTGAACTGCTGCTGGAGTTGAAGGCAAAGCCTGTTGGCGATTCCAGCTCCGTAAGGTCGTTGATGTCGATGTCGCCGGAGTTGTTGTAGGAGTAAAGATCAAAGGGC
>CAYTAP010000010.1:9775-10778 GCA_964435775.1 uncultured Tepidisphaeraceae bacterium | reverse complement strand
ATGCCCGTGAGCAGGTTGGATGAGAAGTTGGCCGGGGCGATGTCGATGGATTGGTTGGCGCGGTCGTTGTTGATCCAGAAGCGGGTGGTGTCGTTGCCGCCGAGTTCAAAGACCAGAATGTCCTCGCCGTCGGAATTGACAACGGGCTGAAGGAACGTGACCTCGAATGAAAAGTCCGTTGCAGCGGCGGTGCTGACCGGGTTGATGACGCCGGTATCCAGGCGATTGTCCTCGAGCAACAAGGCCCGCGTGCCGACGGCCGGCAACCCCGACCCGCTCTGCACGGCCAGCGGAACGCCCGTCGCCCCCACATCCGTCAGATCGATGTTCGTCAGTTGCGTCGGGACATAGGTGAACTGCCCGCCCGATCCACGAGTGACGGTGACGCTGGTCAATGTGTAATTGCCGCTGCTGGCGTCGGCGATGGTGATGCCATCGACGCTCGCTCGAGCCGCCGCGCCGGCCGCAAGGATCATCACGCCTGCGGCCGCAAAAATGACCCGCTTGTTCATTGGTGTTCTTTCAAATGAATGATGGCATCCCGCTCTTACCCCCTCCCCCGGTATGTCGGGGGGAGGGTTGGGGAGGGGGTCTTCGCGTTGATCGTGTAGGGTCCGCCTCGCGGGCCATTTCCGGAAAGGTCCGCGAGGCGGACCCTACATATGCGGTCTTCGTATGGTCCGTGGTACGCGGACCATATTGTCCGGTGGGGCAATGGTCCGCGGAGTACCACGGACCCTACGGCAGGCATGCCGCAACCCGATTGATCGCGCCCCATCCAAACAAAACGGGATGGCGCTATCGATCCGGCGCCATCCCGTGTGACCGCGTCGATCCGATCCGACCGGCGAAAAAATCAGGCGCTGACCTTGCGACGCCGGCCGATCAGGGTCATCCCGACAACGCCCAGGAGGGACAAGGTTGCGGGTTCAGGAACAGCGGCGGCGTGAGCAGCCACCTGTGACGCTGACAGTGTCGTTGTATAGAGCGACGCTTCGTCAAT
>CAYTAP010000010.1:4757-9765 GCA_964435775.1 uncultured Tepidisphaeraceae bacterium | reverse complement strand
CAGGTGCTCGCCAACGAGTTCGGCCAGGCCCGGCAGGTCAGCGGCACGATCGAGCGAACTATCACGCACATTTCGTGCATTGATCGCGGCGTTGACTGTTAAATCGAGCCAGTTGTCAGCTAGCGCTGGGCTCTCGGCACCATCGGTCAGGGTTTGGGCCACTCCGTCAATGTACACCTTCACTTTGCTGGCAACAGGGTCTGAACCTGTTGTGCCGTCCATGGTGATGGCGAGTTGGTGGTAGTTGCCGTCGAGCAAACTACCCATGTCGAAGTTCGCCCAGAGTTGGCTGCCATCTTCATCGCGAAGCCACAGTCGTGCGGTTCCCGCCGTGTTGCTTCCGTTCACACCTGCTGAGTTGACTTCGATTCCTATGGCCTCCTTGTTTGTGCGTGCTGGAGGGCCAGCTTCGGAGGCATTGATCACCCCGAGGATCGATTGGAGAGCGGTGAAATTCGGCGTGTTCGCCTTTAAGACGAACTCATAGCTTGACGTAAGTATACCGCTGCCAAAAGTAGAGATGGGCGCGGACACATACGAGCTTGCCGTGCTCGAAAACGATGCCGCCGTATCGGAACCCACCCCAGCGCCAAGAGCGCCAAGCGTTGGGCTGTTCACATAGGTGCCATCTCGCAAGTTCGTGCTGCTGTCGGCTGCGGTGGTTCCAGAGGACTCACCCAGTCTGTAATACACATACGGATTATCCGCCAACACCGCCGTGGCATAGCTGCTCGGCGCGGCGACCGCCGTACCTGCCGCCGACGCCAGGATGCCCGCCGCAACCGCGCCGGTCGCCAACAGTCCAACTCGACTAAAGTTTCGCTTCGACATGCCGAACTCCTCTCTGATGTGGCTGTGTGCTCCACACTCCAAAATGGGGGGACGTGAAAAGGAACCCGGCTACTCCGGCAATCCTCCGATCCTTCCGCCACTCCTGCGGTCGGACGCTGGACTGAAAGTTATACCTGTTCTTGCTTGCTGCAAAGGGCCTTTTTAGCGCCTTTCATGGACCGTTTTGCGCAATTGTGGAGAAAAACCGGGGCCGAAGACGAGGGATGCACGTCAGCGCGATGACCACCAGCGCCAAAACCGCCGACGGCTCGGGTACGACCGTCGCCGCCTGCGGCGGGGAAAGGGTGAGCGTCATCCGATCCAGCTTCACCTGCCAGGTGGACGACCCGGCCGGCAGGGGGCCGGCCGAGTCGAGCTCCACCCTCAACCAAGTGCCATCGCGGGAGTGATCGGGCAACTGCGCCGTCACATCGAAATAGCGAAATGTCGAAACATCGAGCGCGCGGCTGTCGATCGCGCGCTCGGCGAGGATGACCTGATCGGCGTCGTTGGCCGATCCGCCGGGATGCAGGCCGACACTGATGAGGCGCAGGATGTATTGCCCGGGGTTGTCGACCGCGGCTTTCTTCTGGTCGTCGCTGATCGCCAGGCCGACCGACAGCGTATAACTGCTTTGTGTGATCGGGCCGATGTCCTGATGGATGCTTCCGTTCACATTCGCGCCCAGGTAGCCAACCATCGGCCCGTCGCCGTCTTTGATGAGTGGGAAGTGCGAGCCGTCGTTGGCGATCGCGCCCGCGTCGCCGGTGGCGTGGAAGTCATCGAGCCATCCCTTGCCGCCGCGCTCGAAGGATAAATTGGGAATGAAGGTGACGGTCGGCGTGCCGGTGGGGGAGGGGATCGTTTGGCCGGTGGCGACGGGCTGGCCGAGGTTGGGCGTTCCGTCGGCGTTCCAGGTGAAGCGTTGGATGCGAACATCGCGCGGGGCGTCGTCACTGGTCCGCGCGTGATAAACGATCCAATCCTGCGCGCCATCGGGCGATTTGACGAACGAGGCATGCCCGGTGCCGGAGACGCCGTTGGCTTGCGTGAATAGCGGCTGGGGGAGTTTCGTCCATGAGCGCGGGGAGAGCGGGTCGTCGCCGGTGAGTTTGAGCGCCCCGATGGCGTAGTCGGGTGTTTCAAACGCGCTGGCGGAGTAGGTGAGGAAGATGTCATTGCCATGTCGCAGGATCTCCGGTCCTTCGTTGACCGGATGGCCGTGGCGTTCCCAGGCATAGGTCGGGCTGCTGATGGCGATGCGCTGGCCGCTGAGCGTCCAGGGGTTGCTCATCGCCGCGATGTAGAGGCTCTGGCTTGATCCGTAATCATTGCCGCCCAAGCTGTATTGCCGCCCGGACCAGATGAAATAGCTCTTGCCGGCATACTCCATCACCGTGCCGTCGATGCTCCAGCGGTTGTCCGGGATGGAGATTTGCCCCTTGAGCTTGTACGACCCCTGCGGGTCCTGGCTTGTTCCTTCAAGCACATACATCCGATGGTTGACATCGTTCCCATCGTCGGCCGCGTAATAGAGATACCATTTGCCGTTGAGGCGATGAATCTCCGGCGCCCACATGTTGTTGCCATAGGGCGTGGCGGCGGGAGGATTCCAAACCTGCTTCGGATTGCTCCCGACATTTTGCAGCCACGGCGAACGCGACACGCGAATGTCGCTCCCGCGCGTGCCCGTGTAAAAATACTGCCCGCCCCATTGGAACACCCACGGATCGGCTCCCTTCGGGAGGATCGGATTGGCGAACTGCGCCGCGGCGGGATTGCACAGCGCACACGCCAGCAGGAGCGTCGAGATGGCCGCCGCAAGAAGGTGAAGGGGTCGGGCTGATCTCCTATGTGGAAGACTCACGTGTGCTTCCTGGGCTGAAGGGCCGCGTCACGTCAACACCCGACGCCGGCGACGAAGGGTCATGAGCGTCATCACACTGATCAAGCCAAGGCTGGCCGGTTCGCAAACGCTCGCGCTGGCGATATCGGGAATATGGTCAAAGATGAACTGCTGATAGGCGCTGACGCGCGTCACCAAAGTTGCATCGCCGTAAGTGCTTCCGTCGGTGCCGGTGCCGGGGTAGGAGTAATAGTTGTAAACGCCTGAATGCACGCCGGCGAGATACCACGCGCCATCTTCCTCGAGGAATGATCCGCCGCCGCTGTCGCCGGGGGCGATTTGATATTCGAGATTGAGCGGGGTGGATGAGCCGTATTGGTTGGGGGCGATGCGCGGGGAGGGCTGATCGAAATCCCACTTCAAGCCCGTCGCGCCGTTGCTGAAGGTCGCCAGGCGATCGACGATGTTGTCCCCGGCCCGCTTGGTGCCGCTCGATCCGGTGGCGCCGGTGCTGCCCGTGCCGGATCGCCCGTAGCCGACCATCGTGATCTGCTTGCCGAGCTCCTGAAAGTTGGTGTAAAGCTTCGCCGGCGTGATGGTAGTGATCGGGGTCGCCAGGTGAACCAGCGCCAAGTCAAAGCCCTGGCCGATGTCGCCATTCCAGCCGCGGTTGGGTCCAACGCCGGTGGGGACGAAAACTTCGGACACATGTCGAAAGTTGCCGCCGATGCTGAGGGTCTGCCCGGTGGCGTTGTCGTCGGCGAGGGTGCCGTTCATGTTGCTGTCCACGACGTGGGCGGCCGTCAGCGCCCAGTCGGGATCGATGAGTGTCACCGATCCATACGAACGTCCGGAATTGTAATATCCAACCGCCGCGAATTGGGGCAACTGGGCGCGATCCTTGTAAAGTTGATCGGCTCGGTCGTCGCGGATCGTCCCGGCCGGGGCGACTTGAATGAACCCCAGCGCCAACAACAGTGCAAAAGCGGCGACGGAAGGGAGCGTGAACCGGTGGATCATCATGGTTGCAACCCTCTGAAGCGGTGCGCGTGCGAATCGACTCCTCCCAGAATTAGCCGCGCTTCCGCAGGCGTACAAGAGCTATTTTGCATCAAAGAGGAGCCGTTTTGCGCAATTCCATCTCGCGAGAGACAACCAGGGAGGCTCAATCACCCTTCCCATGCGCGGGGAGCATGCGGCAATAAAACAGGTGATACGGCTGATGGATCGAATAAGCCCGCCCCGTGGGATCGGTGATTTCGACGGTCGAGCCGACTTCGCGTCCGCCGCCATGCCAGAACCATTCGCTGTCGCCGCCGTTGGGGATGGCGAACTCGACAATGCGTCGGCCGGTGTCATCCACGGATGTTTTCCAGGTCAAGCGGGGCGCGCCAAATCCGGTGGGCTTGACCACGAGGGCGTGCGCATCTTTGGGATCGTGTTTGATGGAGAACTCGATCGCACCAATGCCGTCAAACAAGCCTTTGCCTTCGTCATCGAGGGAGACGATTGCTTGCTTCCAGTCACCGGTGATGATGAGCAGGCCGTGGTATTCCTTCCCATCGTAGGATTGCTTGAACTCGAGCTTCAGAGGCGAAACGTCTTTGGTGACGGGGCGTTGAAACAGCCCGGCCAGCGGCACATCCTTCCATTCCTCGGCACCCCCATCGACGACCGTTTTGATCGGCCAGACGAAAAGGGGGTGGGGGACGAGCGGATAGGGATCGTTCCCATCATCAATGCCATCGCCATCGGAATCGGTCTTGCGAGGGTCGGCGGTGATGAGCTGGTCCTGCGGCTTGGTCCAGCTTGATTTAAGAATCGCCGGCGCCCACGTCGCGAGCATCGCCTTTTGCCGGTCGTTCATCACCCCGTCGGTGGCAGACTTCGTCGGGTCGCTGCCGAAGCGTTTTTCATCCAGCGGCAGACGGGCATCCTCATCGGGCATGCCGTCGTTGTCGGCATCGACGACGGAGATGGCATCGCCCAGGTAGATGCGCAGCCACTGGTTGGGGGTGAGGGTTCGATCCCAGAAGGAGATGACATCCCACTGTCCGCCGTGGCGCCCGGCGGTGTTCCACGCGTTGATGTGCTCGGGCCGGCCGGGCTCTTTCACCCGCCGGCGGATTTCAGGATGATCGAAAACGATCCGGTCATTTTCCGCTTCGGGGAACGACACCCGCCCAAGCCCTTCGAGTTGATGATGAAACTCGTGGGTGGCGAGCCATGCCGTGTCGCCGCCGCCGAGGAATTGCGAGCGGCCGGGCAATCCCTCGTTGAAACGATCCGGGCCGTACGTTCCGCCGCCGCTGTTGTAAAAGCCCCAGTGAT
>CAYTAP010000010.1:0-4747 GCA_964435775.1 uncultured Tepidisphaeraceae bacterium | reverse complement strand
GTCTTGGGGTCATATCGGCGCACGAAGGCTTGTTCCACCTGCCCGGCGTACGGATGTTCCTCATACACCGGCCGGGTGCTCGGCTTGTCGGGATGCCGGGTATCGACGACCGTGAATCCGCCGCCGCCGGGCGAGGTGTAATCCTTTCCGGCGTAGCTGCGGCACTCCGTCCAGTCCCGCTCGTTGGCCGCCTCTTTGGGGAGCTTGCCCCAGTATTGCCAGCGATCATCAATGAAGATTTGATAATCGACCCAGAGCCGCATCCCGCTGTTGGCGAAGAAAAAGCGGGAAGAGACTTCGTACTCATGCGCGATGAGCTTGAGTTGCGCTTCGGTCAGCTTGGGGGGAAGCTGAGCCAGCGAGCCATCGGGCAGGACCGCCGATTCGAGGTTGAGGACGTTGGGCATGAGCAACACCTTCACCGGCAGGTGAATGACCGTGCGATGCCCCGGCTCGGCCTGCGTGGCGACGGCGTACTCCCGACGCCAGGGGGGCGATGCGCCGAAGCGCGCCTCGGCCTCGGTGGGCTTGGAGGAGGGATCGTAGATGCGATAGAAGTAGCGATGCGAGGGTTTGAGGCCGGTGACCGTCAGACGGTGATATGTGCGTAGATCGGCCGACCCATCGATTGTCCGCGCGCCGGACCAGACATTCGTGCGCATGTCGGCCGGTCGCCAGGCGACCATCGACACATCCCCCTCCCGCAGCATAATCCGCGTCTCGGTGGGCTTTTGTGTGTACCATTGCAGCGTAAAGCTTGTGGGTGTGATTTGTGTGATGGGTCGATACGCATCGCTCAAGTCATCGGCGGCGGGAGATGAACGCGGAACGAACGATGTTGCGAGGCAGACGAGTGTGATGCCGCAAAACACGAGGGAACGACTCATCATGTTCAAACTCCGCAAAGGTTCATCGCCCGCAGAACCGACCCGATTCATCCCCGATGAAGCCATACCGCCATCGCGCCTGGCCCGCGATGATTCCAAGCGTAATACGGGATGAGCATCACACCGCCGCTGGTGAGCAGTTTCGTGATGCCATTGAGCAACGCATGGTCGTGAATGACGCTGAATGAGTCGCGGTCGGCAATGGTGATCCGGTCGATGGGCATGGCATTGTCCGCCGCTTCCGCGCAGTACACGAGCGGCCCGCGTTCGATGGCGACGCGTCCGGCATCCTCCGTCACGAGCTCATGCGCGATGACCCGCCGCACGGGCATCGGGAAATCCAGTTCCACCATATCCCCATCCTTCCACTGACGATCTACGGCGATGAATCCATCCTTGATCGGCGCAACCTGCGAAGCGCAGTTGATGGATACCGTGATCGAATCTCCGATCTTCCCGGCATCGTCAACATAGCGGTAGAGGTCACTCGGCGCCGGCTTACCCCGTGCCCAACCGGGGATGCGCACATGCAGCGTGAAGCGTGCGGACTCGCTCTTTGGATGAAGCGTGAATCGCACCCGCCCATCCCACGGATACTCTGTCCGCTGCTCGATGCGGATGGTCCCACAACCGGGAACGTCCATCGTCGCTTCGCCGGCGATGAAGAGATTGACCCACACCCCGCCTCCATCGACCGCGTAAACATAGCTCCCCAGCGACGCCAGCAGGCGCGCGACATTGACCGGGCAGCACGAACAGGAAAACCACGCGGCCCGTCCGGTCTCGTTGTGATAATTGAACGGCGTCACGCCGTCGCTGCTCAGCGGGTTCACATAGAAAAACCGGTCCCCGCTCAGCGACACTCCCGCGAGCATTCCGTTGTAGAGCGTTCGCTCGAGCACATCGAGATACTTGCCCTGGCCGGTCAGCAGGAACAGCCGGTGGTTCCAGAAAATGTTGGCGATCGCCGCGCAGGTCTCGTTGTAGCAAGTGGCGTTGGGCAATTCATATGCCTCGCCGAACGCCTCCCCATCCTTGCGCGCCCCCGTGCCGCCGGTGATCGCGAGTTTTCTCCCGACGACGTTGTGCCAGAGCTTGTCCAACGCCGCCAGTTGGCGTTCATCGCTCGTTTGTGCCGGGACAACGGCATTCTCGTTTTGCTCCCTCTCCCGCGTACTCGCGGGGGAGGGTTGGGGAGGGGGTTCCGCGCGCCGGCACGCCAAGACCCCCTCCCTGCCCTCCCCCGGCGTACCGGGGGAGGGGAAAAGATACGACATCACCCCAGGAACTTCATAATGAGGATGTCCCGCCGCCATCGCGGCGTCCGCCATCGCGCTGTACATGTACAACGCGCGCACCGCATGCCCGACCGCCTCCTCCTGCTCGATGACCGGCCGGTGGTCCTGCGCATACGTGCCATAGGAAGCACGCCCGTTGTCATGCCGCCCGCGCTGATCGAGGAAAAACTGCGCCAGCTTCAAATGCCGTTCATCGCCGGTGGTCTGGTGCAGTTTCATCAACCCAATTTCGATCTCCTGATGGCCTGGCGGATCATGCCGCGCGCCCGGCCCGAATGTGTTCAGGATCAACTCCGCGTTCTTGAGCGCGATGTCGAGCAGCGTACGCTTGCCGGTCGCCGCGTGATGTGCGACGGCCGCCTCGTACAGATGCCCGACGTTGTACAACTCGTGGCTGTGTTGCAGATTGGACCACCGCTCCGACCCGGCCGCTTTGTGCGCCTGGCGCGGGTTGATCGTTCGATTGGTGTACAGATACCCATCCGCTTCCTGAGCCGCGCCGATGGCGGCGATCACCCCATCCAGATATTGATCGAGCGCCGGGTCGGGATGATCCGCCAGGCTGTGCGCTGCGCCCTCCATCACCTTGAAGACATCCGAGTCATCGTAGTAAATCCCCGTGAACTCGCCGGGGATGAGATGACCCGCCTTGCGAAAGTTGTCGATCCGACCCGTCTCCTCGCATTTGTTCAACGCGAAGGGAATCGTCACCGTGCGGTTGGTTTCCACCCGCGGCGACCAGAACGAATCGGCGATGACGCCGCGGTGATGAACAACGGCGCGAATCCGCCCGTGACGATGAAGCATGCCCCCATTTTCCGAATCACGATCGGCCTCTTCAAGGCGTCTTTACGCAATTCGAGGACCGATTCGCGCAAATGATGAACTTCCCGATTCCTTTTCGCGCAGGATGACGGAATCTCCTTGACATCGCGCGGGCACTCTTGGGATATAGACATATCCTGTCGTCAATGGTTCCGTTGTGATTCATCAACAAGGCGGTGTCGCGTGAGGGACCTCGATCACGAAGCAATGGCGGTGAAGGCCGACGTCCAACATCCTGCCGCTCCCCGCGCCCCGCGCGATCCCAACCTGCCCCAAGGGCATCGCACCCGCGTCCGATGGACCGTCTGCGGCCTGCTCCTCTTCGCCACGACGATCAACTATCTCGACCGCCAGGTTCTCAGCCTTCTCGCCCCGCATCTGACCGAAGAGTTCGGCTGGACCGAAGTGCAATATGGTTACATCGTCTCCTCATTCCAATTCGCCTATCTCATCGGGCTGCTCGGCATGGGTCGAATCCTTGATGCCGTCGGCACACGCCTGGGCTATGGCTTTGCGGCGATGCTCTGGTCGATCGCATCCATCGCGCACGCCTTTGTCGGATCGTGGCAATCGTTTTCCGTGGCGCGCTTCGCGCTGGGTCTCAGCGAGGCGGCCAACTTTCCCGCCGCCGTGAAGGCGACCGCCGAATGGTTTCCCAAAAAAGAGCGCGCCCTGGCGACGGGCATCTTCAACTCCGGCTCGAACATCGGAATCGTCATCGCCGCGATTTTCGTGCCGATCGTCGGGCACCACTGGGGTTGGCGTCACGCGTTCTGGCTCGCGGGCATCCCAGGGCTTCTCTTCGGCGTGATCTGGTTGATCCTGTATCGGCGTCCAAGGCAATCCCGCAGGGTGTCCGATGAGGAATTGGCGTACATCGAATCCGATCCGGCCGACCCGCCTTCGGCCGCCCGCTGGATCGATCTTGTCCCCCATCGGCAGACCTGGGCGTTCGCCGTCGGCAAGTTCATGACCGATCCGGTCTGGTGGTTTTTCCTCTTCTGGCTCCCCAAGTTTTTTCACTCGACCTACGGGGTCAAACTTGAGGGGCTGATGCTGCCCCTGGTCATCATCTATGTCGCCGCGGACATCGGCTCAATCGGCGGTGGGTTCATTTCATCGTCCATGCTCCGGCACGGCAACTCCCTCAATCGATCTCGCAAGACCGCGCTGCTGGTCTGCGCCTTGTGCGTCGCGCCGATGATCTTCGCGGGATACATTCATGACATGTGGGTCGTGGTTGGGCTCGTCGCCCTCGCCGCTGCGGCGCATCAGGGGTGGAGCGCCAATCTCTACACGCTCGTCTCCGATTGCTTCCCGCGAACCGCCGTCGGATCGGTCGTCGGCATGGGCAGCATGTTCGGCGCCCTGAGCGGCTTGCTTGCGTCGCTCACCATCGGCAAGGTGCTCGATGACATGCATAACTACGCGCCGATCCTCACCGTCGCCGGTTTCATGTACCTGATCGCGCTGCTGATCATCCACATCCTCGCCCCACGGTTGGCGCCTGCCGATCTTCAAGCCGCGACGCAGCGCCCATGATGAAACTCGGCAATATTTGCGCTGTGCGAGCTTGATGATATAGTGCCGGTGCTATGCTGGAACTCAATCAAATCACGCAGGCGGATTCGATCAAGGCGCTCAACGACGGTCCGGAGGGGTGGGTCGATCTGGTTTTCGCCGATCCGCCACTCAATATCGGGTATTTGTACGCCGGCGATGACCACACGAGGAAGA
>CAYTAP010000009.1:0-49536 GCA_964435775.1 uncultured Tepidisphaeraceae bacterium | reverse complement strand
ATGGCAAGCCGTAGGGGCGGCTTCAGCCGCCGCTTTGGAGGATGACGGCGGCTGAAGCCGCCCCTACCGTGGAGGATTGAAATACCCTGGTCGGGCGACAGAGGCGCGGGCTATGGCAAGCATGGCATGGGACAACTTCGAGCGGTACCGACAGAAAGGATTGGATGCGCGGCGGGCGGGGCAATGGGATTCGGCGCGCGTTTATCTGCTGGAGGCGTCGCGGGCGATCCTGGGTTTGAGCAAAAGCGCGCAAAGCGAGGAATTGCGCCAGGCGCGTCGGGACATGGCGGCGAAGCTGCTTGAACTGGCGAAGGATTGCCAGATGGCGAAATCGGAAAATCGCCATCGGTCCGCGCTCAAATCCCCCAAGGCGATGGCGCAGTCGGGCGATGGGGATGGGCCGCCGTCGGCTGAGCAGTGGATGGTCAAGGAGCGTCCGGCCATTCGGTTTGACGATGTGGCGGGTTTGGATGAGGTGAAGGAGGACATCCGTCTCAAGATGCTCTACCCGTTCGCTCATCCGGAGTTGGCCGAGCAATTCGGGATCCGAGCCGGCGGGGGCGTGCTGCTGTATGGTCCGCCGGGGACGGGCAAGACGATGCTCGCGCGGGCGACGGCGGGGGAAATTGACGCGACGTTTTTCCGTGTATCGTCGGCGGACCTTTTGAGCAAATGGGTGGGCGAGGCGGAGCAAAATATTCAAAAGCTCTTTGAAGCGGCCGCCAGGGAGCCGCGGGCGATCATCTTCATTGATGAAATCGAATCGCTCGTTCCGGCGCGTCGGGATGAGGGATCGAGCGTCATGCAGCGCGTGGTGCCGCAGATCCTGCAGGGGATGGAGGGGTTTGATGACAAGCGCTCGCGCGCGGTCCTGTTCATGGGGGCGACCAACGTCCCCTGGCAACTGGACCCGGCCGTTTTGCGACCGGGACGCTTCGATGAAAAGGTTTACATCCCCCTGCCTGATCGTGCGGCCAGGCGCAAGATGCTCGACATTTATCTGTCGCACAGGCCGCTGGCGGACGACATTGATCTGGAAGCGCTGGCGGATCAGTTGACGGGATACAGCGGCGCGGACATCAAGTACATCTGCGACCGGGCGGCGACGATTCCGTTTCTCCGCGCGGTGGCCCATGGCGGGGAAACGCAGATCGACCGGGCCATCCTCGCCGATGTTCTGGAGGACACGGCGCGATCGGTCAGTAATGAGATGGTCAACCGGTTCGAGGCATGGGAGCGAACGGGCAGTAGATAATTGCCTGGCAGGATTTCTAGAGTGGACGTGAGCAGCTACAATGTTCGGGATGACATCGATGAAGTATTTGCTGCCGCCGTGCAATACACTCTGATGGGAAGTGTGAAAGCTACCGGCAGATCGTTAAGGGTCTAAATGACAGAGAAAGGGAAGACATTCGTGAGTACAGGAAAAGAGTCATCGCCTATCCTTCTCTCAAATGGTTCGCCACCTAACCTGTACGTCCACTCGCGTCTAAGCACATTCGGGTTGAATGGCCCGGCGTTGCTGCTAGCTGCTGCTTGGTCACATGGAATGACATTGGATGACGAAGTTCACCGATACGCATTATTCGCGTATATCCAAACACATTTGTCACCTAAGTCACAGGAACAACTACAAAGAGTCATTGAAACACGCTCTGATCCAGGACGCGAGCATGCCGGAACTGCGGAATGGTCGAGGCAGGGTAATGGTATATATAAGCTCACCGATTATGGAGCAAGGTTAATACGCAAGCGATTTGGCGACCTTCCCCCCAAAGAAAGCCTAACTGCCAAATATCTGCTCACAAAAAGTTGCAAAGAATTCAAGTTTACCGTAACAATCGATCCTGTTAACCCCAATCTAATAATATCCGTTAATAATAGGCGGATAAAAGGGGGAGATGCGTGTGAGATTCTACGTAAGCTAGGACAATCATTTCACACTAATAGCACCGGTTCCACCGCGCGTGTATGGAATTGGATTGTCAGAGACGGGATGTTCACTTGGCAACGTTCACTGCCGTAGAGCGGGCACTGCTCACTTTGATCCAGTCGCGCGATAGCATCTATTAGTGGACGGTCCCTTCGCTACAAGGCTGAGATCGACCGGGGCATCCTCGCCGATGTGCTGGACGACACGGCGCGATCAGTCAGCAATGAGATGGTCAGCCGATTCGAGGCGTGGGGCCGAAGCGGCGGCGGGTGATGCACGCGATCAAAGGTCCTGATCGGTTGTCGGGCGACTGGTGGGCTTGAACCCTTCCTCCTTCATCATCTCCCGCATTTTGTCCAGCTCCTTTTTGCTCTTGGACTCGATGTACTCGCGCAGGTCATAGGGCACATCCGATTCGCGGACGGGCACCTCGATGCCCAGGTCGGGCAGGAGAATCAGGCCGACAATCTTCGAACCGGCCGGGCGCTCGGAGGATTCCTTGGTGGGGTTCCAGATGTACACGCCCTTGTCGTTGACGACATACGCCAGCCCGGTGAAACCGGCGATCGTCTCCAGCGCCTGCTTGACCGACGCGTTGTCGAGAACGAGGCGGATGTTGCGAAACTGCGGGGCGACGCGGGCGATCGCGCCCGGCTCGATCTGAAACTCAACACCCGCTTTTTGCGCCAGCTCGGTCAGCACCTGTTGAATCTCCACGCCGTCGTAGCGCGTGGTGATCGTCTTGTCCAACTGCATGCGGATCTGATCGGCCTTGGGGACGATGACAATGTTCTGGCCCCACGGATACCAGGTCAGGTTGGTCTGATGGGCAAGATCCTCGAGCGCGCCAAGCAAGGTGGCGTTGCGCGAGGTGCGGACGATGGTGGAATCGGGCACCGCGCCCATCCGGTTTTCCACGGCGAGCGGCGCCTTAATCGCCACCAGGCGCTCGTCGATCGCGGCGATGTACGCCTTGACCGATTCGGGCTTGTCGCCGAGCTGCGCCGGCGTGGTGGAAAGGAGGTCGAGGGCGCCCAGCTCCCCCACCGTCGCGCGCCGGCCCAGCCGCCGGAGCGCGGGGAGAGGTTTGATGACGACCGCCTCATCGGACACTTCAAACGTCAGCCCGAGTTTTTGGGTGATGGCGGTGAGCGCTTCCCGCAACGTCTGGTTCTGAATTTTCGCGGTGATGTTGGTCAGGCGTCCCCAGGGAAGGAGGTCCCAGACGGCCGGATCGGCGTCGAGACGCACGCCGGTGACCTTGGTGATCTGTTCCATCGCCGCCGGGAGCGGCGCGTTGAGATCGAGCGCCACCTGCGTATCGAGCGCCTGGCTGATGAGGGCGCTGGTGCTGATGCCGGTTGCGTCATTGGCGTGAGCCGGCGCGGCGTCGGCGGCCAATGTCAAACCGCGCGGCGTCATGAGCGACAAGCCCGCCGCCAATGAGACGGCCAACGTCTTGAGCAGCATCGGTCGGATGCGCGCCTGCAACAAGGCACGGAAGGCTGATGGGTATAAGCGGGGATGAATGGCGATCAAACGCGGCCTCCGGAATGATGACACGGCCAATCAATACAACGAGTCAATATCTTGCACCGCGTCCGGTCCGCTGGCAATGACCACTTGCGCCGGGGAAGCAAGGATGCCCTCATCATAAAACCCGGCGGCCGACGCTTTGGCCAATGTTGGAGGCGGACCAATGCTCACCTGCTCAACGGCCAGGCCGCCGGCCACTTCGATTTGCGGACCGACGACGTGAACGACCGCCACGGCGTTGCCCGTCGGCAATTGGGCCGGTTGTTGGGATGAGCCGTGTCGCGTCAACTGAAACGCAACGCCCACCGCAATGACCACACACGCCGCCATCGCCGCCCATGCGCCCATGCGAACCCAGGGCATGCGATATGAGGCTTCGTTCGTGGAGGCCGCCACGCCGGCGCGCCGGCGGTTGGTCTGGACGCGCAAGGTGTCAACCGACGTCGCACTGGCGGCCACACCGGCGGAAATCCTTTGCTGCAACCGATCCCAATCAACCGCCGGCATGGCGGGAAGGCTGGCCAGCGCATCACCAAGCTTTCGGTATTCATCCATCACCCGCTGAGCGGCCGGGTTGACGGAGACTTCCGCGAGCAACGCCGCATGCTCCCCCGCCGGAAGCGCGCCGTCGAGGTATTGGGTGATGCGAAACTCGAGTTGCTCGTCAATCATGATTTTACAGATGCTCCTTCAGGAGCTCCTTCAACTTTTTGCGTGCTTGGAACACATGCCATTTCACCGCCTCTACGCTGCACTCCAATGCCTCGGCCACCTGCTTCTGCGGCATCTTTTCGATGGTGAACATCACGAGCGCCAGCCGCTGCTTTTCCGGAAGCTGCTGCATCGCCGCTTCGAGCGCCTGCCCCATCTCCCGGCTTTCCATCGCATGGAGCGGATCATCAGGGCGATTCATCCACTCGCTTGTTCCTCCGGCGACCTCTTGCGCCGCACTGCCGCTCGTCAAATCCTCATCAAGCGACAACACCTGCGAACGGCTTTTGCGGCTTCGTCGATAATTAAGCGACAGGTTCGACACGATCCGCATCAACCACCCGCCGAACGCCTCGGGCTTTTCGAGAGTTTTCAAGCTCGTAAACCCTTTGATAAAAGCGTCTTGCGTCACCTCCATCGCATCATGACTGTTGTTGAGCAATCGATAGGACACCGCCATCGCCTGGCGCTGATACCGTCTGATCAATTCATCAAATGCCGCTTTTCGACCCGAAACCGCCTCCCGAACCAATTGGCCGTCCGATGGAATGACCGTTGCCGCCGCCGCATTCGATGCCGGCGCATCTTCAGGCAAATGAGCGGAATCCATCGGCTCCATAGGAAATGACACGCCGGGGGCGCACGGGTTAGGAGGGAAAAATCCAACTATTCAAGCCATCCGCACAAGCTCAGCCACGAACAAGCATCAGCAATATCGCAGATTCGCTTCCAATCGCCAATTCCCCTGCGCCCCCCTTGGTTGCCGGGCGTAAGACCGACGCACAACGCGTTTCAACGGCCGGAATCCTTCAAAACGGCTGCCGAACAGCTTTTCAACCGATCGTACCAACGGGTTCAGAAGTACATGGCCACAATCAACCAGTCGGAAGGCTTCGGAGATCGCACCGTTGGTTGCTGGTTTGCCCCAACGCGTCGATGGCGATGGCGACGAACAAAAACAGGGCAGGGATGAGCTGTCGAATGCGGAGCTTGTCCGACCATTCCACGAAAATACAGATATTGCCAGTGGGCGGACAAGAAACATTCAGCCCGGCTTAAAAAAAGAAACTGAACTTCAACACATAAAATATTCCGCCCGAAGGGCGAATCGCTCGGCCAACTTGAGAATATAGGCGGGGGTCAACTCACGCTTCCCGCGCATCAGAAGCGACGCCATCGGCTGCTTGACGCCCAACAGATCGGCCAGTTCCGACTGCGACATGCCGGATTCATCCATCAGGTCGGAAAGCTTCTCATGCGGCGCTCGCATGTCGGACGGACGCAGCCAACGCTTCTTCTCAAACCCCTCGACCAGCGCCGACAACGCGCCCGCGTAATCCCGCTCGCCGGCGGTGAGCCTCGGCTTCATCATCAACCGCGTGACCACGGCAATCGCCACCTCGTGCTCAACCTCATCCCGCAACTCCCGAAGCGGGAACTCGCGGATCAATTCCAGGTAGTCGTCGCGCACCGCCTTATGTTTTGCTTTGGTCATGTTTCACCACCTCATCTTCCACGCATTCCGGGTGTACTCGGCGTGGGTCATCACATCCAGCACCAGCACCGTTTCACCAACATAGTCAATTCGCGTCAACAGCCGATACTCATTGCCCTTGACGTTAAAAACCGTCACCACGACATTCCGCCCCAGGGACACCCCGTCGGCAGACGGGTATATTTTGCGAACGTCCCCCAACTTTCCCCATGAGGCCGCATCCACATCATTCATCCAACGATTAAGCCACTGGGTGGCGTCTCGATGCTTGCCGGCAAACTTCAGCAATGCGGGGGCATTGAGCAGCCTCATATTGCAGATAGTAATACATGCGAAATGGGAAATCAACCAAACGACCACCGGTTCCCTTGCGGCGCCGGCGGAGCACTGCATGGACCGCCGGATGCAAGGAGATTCTCCCACCGGAAAAAACCTGCGGAACAACTGTTTGCCTATCCCACAACCCTTCCCACAAGCCACTTCCTATTGCACAATGCGGCGAACAATTTTCATTCAAGGAGTCCATGTCCATGGCTGATTCGTTTCGTACCGAGCGCGACTCGATGGGGGAAATGCAGGTGCCTGTTGAGGCGTACTATGGGGCGCAGACGGCGCGGGCGGTGGAGAACTTCCCCATCTCCGACATGCGCTTCAGCCGCGAGTTCATCGCGGCGATGGGGCTGATCAAGGGAACCTGCGCCCAGATCAATCACGAGCTGGGGCTGCTGGACGATCAAAAGACCAAGTGGATTCACCAGGCGGCCGACGAGGTGGCGGCGGGACGTTTCGACGGGCAGTTCGCGGTCGATATTTTCCAAACCGGTTCGGGCACCTCGACGAACATGAACGCCAACGAGGTCATCGCCACCCGCGCCAATGAAATCGCCACCGGCAAGCGCGGCGGGAAGGATCCGGTTCATCCCAACGACCACGTCAACATGGAGCAAAGCTCCAACGATGTCATTCCAACCGCGATCCACATCAGCGCGGCCGTCGCGATGAAGGAATTGCTCGTTCCGGCGTTCACGCACCTGGGCAACATCCTCGCGGCCAAGGCGGCGGAGTTCGATGATGTCGTGAAGATCGGGCGGACGCATCTGCAGGATGCCACTCCGATCCGGCTGGGGCAGGAACTATCGGGTTATGCGGCCCAGGCGCATCTGGGCGCTTTGCGGGCCGAAAAGGCGATCCGGGCGCTGCGGGAATTGCCGCTGGGGGGCACGGCCGTGGGGACCGGAATCAATTCCCATCCGGACTTTGCCGGCAAGGTCATCGCGGTGCTCGCGAAACGAACAGGCATCGATTTTGTGGAAGCCAAAAACCACTTCGAGGCGCAGGCGGCCAAGGATGGGGTCGTTGAAGCGTCGGGGCAACTGAAAACACTCGCGATTTCGTTGACGAAGATCGCCAACGACATCCGGATGCTCGCCTCCGGCCCGCGCTGCGGGATCGGGGAAATCAGCATCCCCTCCACCCAGCCGGGCTCGTCGATCATGCCGGGGAAAGTGAATCCGGTCATGAGCGAGATGGCGTTGCAGGTCGCGGCGCAGGTCGTGGGCAATGATGCGACGATCACCTTCGGCGCGGCGCTGGGCTCGACGTTTGAATTGAACGTGATGATGCCGGTGATGGCGTACAACCTCCTCCAATCGATCAATCTGCTCAGCCGGGCGGCCAGGGTGTTCGCCGACCGCTGCGCCGCGGGAATCGACGCCAACCGCGCCCGCTGCGAGGCGCTCGTCGAGGATTCGCTGGCGATGTGTACGAGCCTGGCGCCGGCGATTGGGTATGACAATGCGGCGGCCGTCGCCAAGGAAGCGTTCAAAACCGGCAAGACCGTCCGGCAAGTGGCCAAGGAACGCAAACTGATGAGCGATGCCGACCTCGACAAGGCGCTCGACGCCCGTCGGATGACTCAGCCGCAGGCGGATGCCATCGGCGGGGGCGGCGGTTGATCGTAGCAGCCACGAATGACCGATAATAGCTTGAAGGAGTAGACTGACTTGACACGGACGCTCACCCATCCACCTCTGTTCGACGCCGGCGATTCGCGCGGGCGATATCTTCAGGAGGATGTTCTGGGGAGATTGTATCCCGACCACGAACTGCTCCAGTTTGACCAGGCTCAACTGAAGTTCTGCCATGTCCAGCGTGGGGGACTGTTGCGGATCCTGGTTGTGGCGCAGAATGTGCGTGATGTGGCCGGGCCGCTGAAACTGCACCTCGCGCCCGCCGCGGGGCGCAGGTTGTTGGCCGCCCGCATCCCATCGCTTTTGTTTGAGTTGCCCCCCGCCGCCGTTGTTGTGGCGCGTGTCGATGTGCCGCTGCATCAAGTAAGCAAGCCGATGCTCTTGCGCCTGGCGGTGAAGGGATCGGCCTGTTGGCGCGGCGGGCACAGGGTGCGACCGGCGCGACGAACGCCCATCCGGCGATGGATGCGGATGCCGACCCTCCCACCGATCGATGAATTGTCCCCTCACCTGCCCCGCCGGGGAGCCCGCTTTACACAAGCCTTGCTTGAGGCGTTCGCCCCGGACGCCCTGCTCGATTCTCTCGATCATCGGCCGGCGTGGACGCTGTGTACGTTGTGGACGCCATCCGAACCGGTGCCCCTGGAGACGATCACCAACACCCTCCAACACCTCCAGCGCGGCAGCACATCCCGATTCATTGGATAGGCTCAGGATTCATTGGGAAAGTCAGTCGCCGATTTTCGGTTTGCCCCGCGCCGCCAGGATGATTCCAAACTCGTACAGGAAGATGAGCGGGATCATCAGCGCGAGCATTCCGCTGACGACATCGGGAATGATGAACGCCGCGACAACCGCCATGCCGAAATACACATACCGCCGCATGGAGCGCAACACCGCCAGATCGACAATCCCGATGCGCTCCAGCGCCAAAACCACCAACGGAAGCTGAAACGAAAGCCCGAACGCGATCAGCAATTGGACGACCATCGCGATGTAATCAGGGAGGGTGATGATCGGCGCCGTCAGATTGGTCGGACCAAAGGTGATGACCCGGACCTGGCCGTCGAGAAACATCTTGAGCTGATTGCTCACGGTATCGATCCAGAAGTCTCCATTGAGGGGGGTGGCGGGGTCGCCGGGGATGCGGGTCACCTGCGACAGGGGCTGGGTGGTCGCTATTTGCGCCGGCGGGTCATCCACGATTTTCAGCGGCAGCCCCGCGCTGAAATGGAGGAAAAACTCCATCGACACCGGCAGCACCAGGAAATAAAGCACGAGCACGCCGCTGCAGAGCAACCCGACGCTCAGGGGCAGGTATTTGGTGACATACCGCCGCTCGGCGGGATAAAGACCGGCCGCCACAAACTGCCAGACCTGGTACAGAATCCAGGGGGAGGCGATGACGGCGGCGCTGATCAGCGTAATCTCGATGTACACGATGAACGTATCGGAGACATGAGTGAAATAGAGCTGTGGGTTGAGGTTGTTGCTGCGCAACGCGCGGATGAGCGGCCGACAAAACAGCGCGATCACGCGCTCGCTGAACACGAAACAGATCGCCACGGCGATGACGAACCCGATCAGCCCGCGGATGAGGCGCGATCGCAGTTCCTCCAGATGCTCGCCGACGGTCATGCGCGAGGCATCGGGGTCGGGCAGCTCGTCGGTCGAATCGGCGGATGTTGAAGAAGCGGTCTGGCTCACGGGGGGATTCTAAGCTCTGTCCGAGCACTCCGCACCCCCGCGACCGCGCGACGATTTCGTATTTCACGCGAGCGGGCGGCCCATTCGGCCGCCCGGCCGCCAGGTAACACGGCCATCTTGGCCGTGGTCTGCGAGACAGGCTGCAAATATCCGATGGTATTCGAGCCGATCCAGCAAGAACGAAAACGCTCTTGGTCTTGTCGATCCCATAGCGCCACGCGCCTACTCGATTCTCATGTGCGGCAATTGGCTCGGGAATGCCTGAACCCACGGGCGAGGGCGCCCGTGCCACGTCGGGCGACTTCAGCCTCCCATCGGATTCCCATACAATGAGGTCATCATGGCAAGGTCATATGAGGAAATATTGAAGAAAGTACCGCCTGACGTCCGCAGGGCCGCACTGGCAAAAGCGGTGAAAGATCAAGCGCGCATTGACGTCACCAAAACCAAAACATCGCGACGTCCGCAACCGACCTCACATCGATGCCAAAGAGATTCACAACAGCACCGCTGAGAAGGATGACGATCAACCGCCATGAACCTTCTCCGCGCTCTCCGCGTCTCTGCGGTGAATCTTCCGCTCGCATGACCGAGAGATCGGAATCGTAATGGAGGCTCGCCACACGCGAGGCCATTCTTCGGCCCGTTGATTAACTGAGCACCAACCGCTCGCGCACATCCTGCGTTCCCGGCTGGATGCGCAGGGGGACGATCACCCAGAAGGTCGCGCCAGCGCCGGGAATGCTCTCCACGCCGACGGTTCCGCCCAAGAGGAGCGCCAGTTCGCGGGAGATCGCCAGGCCCAGGCCGGTGCCGCCATGCTCACGCGTCACCGAGCCGTCCAACTGACGGAACTTTTCGAAAATCGCCTTCTGCTTGTCCGGCTCAATCCCCGGCCCGCCATCGGTCACGCTGATGCGGATGCTTTGTTCGCTTTCGCGCACGGCGCGAAGGGCGATCGCGCCGCCGGTCGGGGAGAACTTGATCGCGTTGGAGAGGAAGTTGTAGAGAATCTGCTGCAGTTTGGCCGGATCGGTATGGACGATCGGCACATCGGCGGCGACGGCATCGGTGACGCTCAGCCCTTTTGCCTCCGTCAAGGGCTTGAGGATGCTCGTGAGCCCCTCGAACAAATCGTTGATGGACAGAGGCTCGGAGCGCACCTCCATGCGCCCGGCCTCGATTTTCGCGAGGTCCAGCAAATCGGTGATTAGCGCCAAAAGGTTTTTCCCGCTGGTCAAGATGTTCTGAATGTAGCGGCTGGCCTTGGCATCGGGCGCGGCGCCGGTGGCATCCTTCAACAAGTCCGCGAAACCGAGGATCGAATTGAGCGGCGTGCGCAGCTCATGGCTGACATTGGCGAGAAACTCGCTCTTGAGCCGGTTGGATTCATAGAGCGCCACGTTGCTCTCGGCCAGCTCCCCGAGCTTGAGATCCAGCCCCTTGTTGATCGCACGGAGTTGATCCTCCCCCTCCTGAAGGTTGGCGAGCATCGTGTTGAACGTTTCGGAGAGCTGCTGAAACTCATCGCCGGTGCTGATGTCCGATCGGATGTTGAGATCGCCAAGGCTGACCTTTTCGGCGGTTTCCTGGAGCACGCGCACCGGCTGCAGAATGAGCTTGGTCGTGATGAGGTAGAAAACGATGATCGCCAGCGTTCCAGCCAGCAGCCCGGCGGTCAGGATGAAGGTGCGGTTGAGGAGCAACTGGCTGGCCTCGACCTGGGAGGGGATATCGACGCTGACCAGTCCGATGAGCGTCGCATCCTGCGCGCGGCGGGCGGTGGAGGTTGTCGGTTGTGTTGTGAGCTGGCTGGCCGCAATGGATGAACGTCGTTTGCGGGTGGGCGCGTAGGCCGGACCTTGGGCGCTGTGACAGCGCGCGCAGTCGGCGGTCAGATAAAGCGGGCGCGCGAACTTATACCCATCGGTGCCGTCGCGGCGGGTGTATCGGCGGCCGACGAAATCAAGGTCCTGTTTGTCCTTGAACAAGTCGAGCGCATCGCGCTCGAACCGGGTGGTGTGTTTACGATCCTTCGCCGCCGCCAGGGCGACGAGGCGGGGAGGCGGAAAGGCGCTGCGGTCGGGAAGCTCGGCGGGATCGGCCGATTCCGCAACGGCTTCGGCCAGCGATTCCTGACCCGGCAGCGTCGCCGGGACCACCGACGTTGTGGGCGCCGCGACCACGGGCACCGGCTCAATCCCGACGCGGCTGCTTTCATACAGCATGTGATCCATCACCGCGCGGTCGGCGACGGCCGACCCGGCGCGCTGATTCATCTGCGCCATGAGCTGTTCCATCCGCTGCCAGGGGACGAACAGCGCCGCGGACAGGATGAGCACCACCGCGGCGCCAAAGAGCAACTGGCACTTGGCGGCCAGTGAAATGCGGACCGATCGGAAGGGCTTGAACATTCAGGCATCCATCTTAACAGGCCGCTTCACCAAGTTGGACTGTTGACGCGCCCTAACGCGCCGGGCCATGCGTCGTGGACGGATCGGCCATCGCATCGTGCAGGACGGGGAGGGTGATCGTGAACGTCGTCCCGTCGCCGGGCTTGCTGCGCACGCGGATGTTTCCCTCATGCTCCTCGACGATCTTCCGCGCCACGGCCAATCCCAACCCCGTGCCACGATTGCCCTTGGTTGAATGGAACAGCTCGAACATGTGCTTCATCATGCTCGGCGGAATACCGTCGCCGTTGTCGATCACCTCGATGATCGTCAGCTTGTTTTCGGCGTCGAAGCGGCAGACAACGCGGATCAATCCTTCGCCGGGCTCGACGGCATCCAGCGCGTTGGACAGGAGGTTCATAATGACCTGGTGCATCCCATCGGGATCGATTGGGACGGCCGGTTGATGCGGATCAACGTCGGCGACGGCCATCACCCCCTTGTCATTGGCGGCCGATGCGATCAGTTCGAGGCATTCATCGATAACCGTGCGCGGGTTCATCTGCTCGAGCTGCGGCTCGCGCGGACGGCTGTAGGCAAGCAGGTTCATCGTCAGGCCGTATATCTTCTCCAGGTTCCGATCGACGATCTGCCAGCCCTTGTGCGCCTGCGTGATGTTTTTCGCCTTGAATCCCATCTCCACGACATCCGCCCCGCCGCGCAGCGCTTGAAGAATGTTTTTGATCGAGTGGGACAGCGCCGCGGTCGTCTCGCCGATCGCCGCCATGCGCTCGGCCTGGAGGCCGGCCTGATAGAGCTTGGCGTTCTGCACCGCCATGCCCGCCTGCAAACCGATGGCCGTGAGCAGCCGCAACTGGTCCGGCGAATAGGTGTAATTCTTCACCGAGCTGTCGATGTAGATGACCCCCATCACCTCATCGGCGTCGCGCGCCTGGGGCGACGAGGCGTGCATGTCCAGCTTCCTCGCCTTGATCGGCACGCACAGCGCCGAGCGAATGCCCAGGTTGTGAACGCTCTTGCCCTTGCTGAAGCGCTGATCGGTCATCGCGTTGCTGGAGAGCACCCCCTGCCCGCTGGCGATGACGTGATTGATGATCGTGCGCGAGGCGTGAATCTTCTCGCCGGTTTTTGAATCCCCCGGTTCGCCCGGCGGCTTGGTCGTACCCGACTCATCCCGCGTCCGCACGACGCGCGGAACCAGCTCGTTGTCGATCTCGTCAATGAGCAGGATGATCCCCCGATCCGCCTTGACATTCTCAAACACCAGGTCCATCACGACTTCGAGCACCTGATCGACATCGAAGCTGCTCCCCAGCGCCGCACCGAGCTGGTAGAGGATTTTGAGGTTGCTCATCGCCGCGGCAGCCGGTTCGGGCACCGCGAGCACCATCGAATCCTCATTGCTCGCCACCGTGTGCATGATCGACGCGTCCATCCCCGCCTCCTGCCCGGCCAGCGTGACGTTCCCGCTGGCGGCGCGGCTGACCCCCGGCTGCGCGCCGAATACGAGCAGCGTCCGCCCCACGCGAACCTGATCGCCGAGTTTGAGCGTCTGGCGGTTGCTGACGCGCAGGCCATTGATGTAAGTGCCATTGGCGCTCCCCAGATCGCGGAGCACCCACTCCCCATCGGCCGGCAGCAACTCGCAATGCCGCCGGCTGACGGTCTGATCGGTCAGTGGCAGCGACCGGCTTTCCCGCCCCACCAGCGCCGGCGCATCGGGCAACTCAAAGCGACGCCCCTTGTCCGGACCTTGTAACACCATCAAAGTGAGCACGGGGACAGGATACCGCAGCGGCGCGGGAATGGCCAAACCGTGACCGCAGTGCATGTCGCCGGATCAGGATCAAAAGGACAAGCTTCATTGCACACCGTCACTGCGGGGTATTGATCGATCCACCGACCCTGCGGGAATGAGAGTGACACTCGTTCCTGTCGATTTGCCCGTTCGCGCCGCCAGCTTCGCGGCCCTTCAAGCCGATAAACTTATTGTGTGTGCAACAAACACCACAAGAGGCGGCATATCTTGCTTGCCGTCTGTGCATGGGATAGCCTGTATCGGCGGTGATTGATTGCGGGTTGCCGACGGGCATTGAGCGATCCTACCATGAGGGTTGGCCATTGCGGGGATCAAAAGGGAATCGGCATCGCCAAGTGGATGAGGAAAGCGGGAATGGGACATGAACATGGTGAATCAGAAACCCGGTACCCGGAAAGCGTCGAGTGGCATGACGGAAATCCATGCCCATGAGGCTTTCAGGCGCTACAAGTTGATCGATTTGGACAATACGACCATTGAACGAACGGCTTCGGAATTGATTGAAGGCAGTAAATTGTTGAGCAATCGCGAGCTATGGACATCCAACTTCCGTGCCACGATTCAACGGGTTCGTCAGTGGTGTGCCCATTTCAGTGATCAGATTCAAGTGGCGCTGGTCGATATTCGCTCCAACAAGGTTGTATTCTATTTTGTGCCGCAATCGGATCGCTATGACTTGGACCTTGGACGGGCGATGACGACGCTGGAAGTTGAATTGGGGGGAAGCGAAGGCATTGGTTACGTCGAAACGCTTCAAGTCCCCGAGCGTTCCCTTGAGCGTTTCGTCGGTCCGCGTTCCTTGCGGGTCTGGCCGGTATCCGACCAGCAATCATCCACCAAAGTGTCATGAGGAATTATGAACGCATCCCAACAGGGTAAAGTTCAACAACACGTTGACCAGTGGAAGCACAACCGCCAATTTGCCAAAACTATTGATGCTCAGTACCGGGACTGGCAAGTCAATGTCATCTTCTACACCGCCTTGCACGCCATTGATGCGGCCATGGCGAGCTTGGGCGTGACCGTCACCGATCACAGTGAACGCAACCAGCAAGTCCGTACCAACGCCACCTTCGCATCCGTGCGTGAGCAGTACCTACATCTGTACCGCATCTCTCGCATCACACGCTACGACGCCAACCCCGACCAGTGGCTGCCCGCCAAGTATCTGACGGTCAACGATCTGGTTGAAGACCTGCTCAAGCCCATCGAAAACGGCGTTGGACCACTCATCCGTAAAATGGTGAAATTTGAACCGTTGCCACTCAAGCAATAGCCGCAAGCGTGAGCGACAGACCATGATGAGCAAACCCTGACCGGCACCCGAACTGGAACAGCACAGCGAGGGGGAAGTCCGTCGCTCACGCTTCCGGCTCGTGTTGTCGCGGTTCAGTTCGTATTTCCTCTCCGCGCCCTCCGCGTCTCCGCGGTGCGCTTCTTTTCATCCTTTATCCTTCATCCCTCATCCTTACCGCTTACCCTCCGCACCGCCTGCCATCCAATGTCCCGCCGGTAGTGCATGCCGTCGAAATGGATGAGGTTCATCGCCTCGTAGGCGCGTGCCCTTGCCGCGGCCACCGTGTCGCCCAGCGCCGTGACGCCGAGGACGCGCCCGCCGGCGGTGACGACCTGGCCGTCGCTGAGTTTCGTTCCGCCATGAAACACCTTCACATCCTCAAGGGCGTCGGCTTTATCAATGCCGGTGATGGGCAAACCGACGGGATAGGCCTCGGGGTAGCCTTTGCTGGCGGCGATGACGCAGACGGCCGGGCGTGGATCCCACTTCAACTCGACCTGATCGAGCTTCCCCTCGACGACCGCGAGCATCACCTCAAGCAAATCACTTTGCAGGCGCATCATGAGCGGCTGGCATTCGGGGTCGCCGAAGCGGCAGTTGAACTCCAGCACTTTCGGCCCGTTGGTCGTCAGCATCAAGCCGGCATAGAGGACGCCCTTGTATTCGATGCCCTCGCGGACGAGTCCGTCGACCATCGGCACGAGAATGTCGCGCTCGACGGCCGCGAGCGTCGCATCGTCGATCACCGGCGTGGGGGTGTAGGCGCCCATCCCGCCGGTCATCGGGCCGGTGTCCCCATCGCTGACGGGCTTGTGATCCTGGCTGGTTTCCATCACATAGATCGACCGCCGATCGACAAAGGCGAGGATCGAACACTCCGGCCCGGCGAGTTTTTCCTCGATGACGACCCGATCCCCCGCGCCGCCGAAAACCTTTCGGCGCATGATCTGATCAATGGCCTCCAGCGCATCGGAGGTGCGATAGCAGACGCTGACGCCCTTCCCCTTGGCCAGACCAGCCGCCTTGATGACCAACGGCTCATCGCGGGTGCGGATGTATTCCTCAGCGCGGTCGGCGTCGGTGAAAACCCGCGCCTCGGCCGTCGGCACCGACTGCTTGCGCATCAATTCCTTTGCGAACCATTTGTCCGACTCCAGCCGGGCGGCCTGGCGCGAAGGTCCGAAGACCAACAACCCGCTTTTGCGAAGTCGATCCGCCAGACCGGCCGACAGCGGATCCTCCGGACCAATGACGACGAACTGAATCCGGTTGTCGCGGATGAACTTTTCGATCCCGTCGAAATCCATCACATCAACGTCCGCGATATCCGCGACCTGCGCGATCCCCGGATTCCCGGGCAACGCGAAGAGCGCCGTCACCCGCGGCGAGGCCGCCAATTTCCATGCCAAAGCGTGCTCACGCCCGCCGCCGCCAATGACCAACACTCTCATGCAACCACTCGTTTCGTGTCGTGAATCCGCTTGCCCCCATCGTTCCCCATCCGCCGCAAAGTGTAGTAACCGCCCCCACGGCGAACAAGCATGGCGGGAAATGCGGGGCAGTGTAGTCAGTAGGCGGTAGGCGGTAGGCAGTAGGCAGAAGGCGGAAGGCAGAAGGCAGTAAGACAAAATCAAGTCCCTTTCCTTCTTCACTGCCTACCGCCTACTGCCTACTGCCTACTTCCCCCGTCTTTACGCCACCTCCAGGCGCTCCTACGATACTCGCATATGAGTGAGACGACTGCCGAAGCCATCGGACGGCTGGCCGCTGCGCGCCCGTTGCTGGAGCTGGCGCAAATAGTGCGCGATAAAAACGCGGCCACCGCATCGGGATTGTGGGGAAGCAGCGTGGCGGCGGTCACGGCGGGGGTTGACCATGCGCTCAAGCGTCCGATCCTCGTCATCTGCGGCCATCTCGACGAATCGGATGACATCGCCGACGACATGGAACTTTTCCACGGCCGTCGGCCTGATGTAATTCCAGCATTGGAATTATCGAGTTCGCTGGGACAAATGAGCGAGGAGCAGGTGGCCGGGCGGCTGCAAATGCTGGCGCGGCTGGCGGCGGGGCAAGGTCACGAATCCGGCGAAGGCGCGCCCCAATTGCTGGTCGCGCCAATTCAGGCGCTGATGCAGTCGGTCCCGTCGCGGGAGGAGCTGAGCCGGCTCATCCGGATTCTGCGCGTCGGTCAGGAACTCGAGCCGGAAAAATTGATCGTCTGGCTGAGCGAGCATGGATACAACCGGCTGGAGCAGGTTGAAGTGCCCGGCGATTTCGCCGTGCTCGGAGGGCTCATCGACATTTACCTGCCTGGTGAGTTCGCCCAGAGCGGCGAGCAGGTTGGCCTGACAGCGCGGATCGACTTTTTCGGCGATCAGATCGAATCGATCAAGCGTTTCGATCTGGACAGCATGGGGTCACTGGAAAAGATGGAGTCGGTCGAGGTCATGGACCTCAAGGGATTGCTCCCCGACACTGGTTCCTCAACGCACCTGTTCAGCTATCTCGATCCGCAAACGATCATCGTTCTCTGGGCGCCGCTCGAAATCGCCGAGCAGGCCAAGAGTTACCTCGACCGCCTGCCGGAGGTGAAGGGGATTTATCCGCTATCGGCCGTCCTGCAACACACCGGCGAGTTTGCCCGGCTGGAATTGAGCCAGTTCGAGCAGGGGACGGTGGCGATTCCCAACTTCCTCGGCGCCGGCGTCGCGCCGCATGTGAAGCTGCCCATCGAATCGCTCCAGAAGTTTGAGGCCGAGGCCAAGAAGGCGATTGGCGAACTGGTGGAACTGAGCCAGAGCCATGATGTAACCGTCTTCTGCGACAAACCGGCCGAGGCGCAACGGTTTGCGGAGGTTCTGGAACAGCATCACCCGGGCTCGTCCAAACAGATTCACATCGCCATCGGCTACCTGCACCGGGGGTTTGTGTGGAATGAAAGCGGCGCGCAAGGACAAAAGCCACTTGCCCTCGTCGGACACCATGAGCTTTTCCACCGTTACGAGATGCGCCGGCGGGTGAAGAAGGTGATCGCGTCGCGTCCGGTCGATTCATTTCTCGATCTCAAGGTGGGTGATTACGTCGTTCACGTCGCCCACGGGATCGCCAAGTTCACGGGCATTCAAACCATCGCCAAGGACGGCAAGAGCGAGGAATACCTGACGCTGCGTTTCGCCGACAACGCGGCGCTGCATGTTCCGGCCGCCCGGATCAACCTGATTCAGAAGTACATCGGCGGATTCCACGGCCATCCGCAGCTCTCCCGTCTGGGGAGCGGCGCGTGGGAAAAGCAAAAGGCGAAAGTCTCCGAAGCGGTCATGGACATGGCGGCGGAGCTCATTGAAATCCAGGCCGCCCGCGCCGCCCAGGCGGGCACCGCTTATCCGCCGGACACCGAATGGCAAACCGAGTTCGAGGCGGAGTTCCCCTATGAGCCGACGGCCGACCAGGTGACTGGTGCCGACGAGATCAAGCAGGACATGCAGAACACCCGCCCGATGGATCGCCTCCTCTGCGGCGATGTCGGCTACGGCAAGACCGAACTGGCCATGCGGGCCGCCTTCAAGGCGATTGAATCGGGCAAGCAGGTCGCCGTGCTCGTCCCCACCACCGTCCTGGCCGAGCAGCATTACCGCTCGTTCAAGGAACGGATGGTCAACTATCCCTTCGAGATTGAATCGATCAGCCGGTTCAAGACGGCCGGTCAGCAAAAACAAATCGTCAAGCGCCTGGGCGCCGGCGAAATCGACATTCTCATCGGCACCCATCGCCTCGTGAGCAAGGACATCAAGTTCTCCGAGCTGGGTCTGGTCGTCATCGACGAGGAGCAGCGTTTCGGCGTCACACATAAAGAGCGCCTCAAGCAGATGCGAAAGACGGTGGATGTGCTCACGATGTCGGCCACGCCGATCCCACGGACACTGCACATGAGCATGCTGGGCTTGCGCGACATCAGCTCCCTGACGACAGCGCCGCGCGACCGGCGCAGCGTTGTCACCGAGGTGATGCCCTTTGACATGCAGCGGATCAAGCTGGCGATCCAGCGCGAATTGCAGCGCGAGGGGCAGGTCTATTTCGTCCACAACCGCGTGCAGAACATCATCGAAATGGCCGACCGGATTCAGCAGCTTGTCCCCGATGCCCGCATTCTCATCGGCCACGGACAAATGGGGGACGGCGAGATGGAGGAGGCGATGCTCCGCTTCATCCGCCACGAGGCCGACATCCTCGTCTGCACGACGATCATCGAGTCCGGTCTGGACATCCCCAACGCCAACACGATCATCATCAACAACGCCGACCGATTCGGACTGAGCGAGCTGCACCAGCTCCGCGGGCGCGTCGGGCGATGGAAACATCGCGCGTACTGCTATCTCCTGCTCCCACCCGACCGCCCCGTCACCCCCGTCGCCGCCAAGCGTCTCAAGGCGATCGAGGAATACAGCCACCTGGGCGCGGGCTTCAAGATCGCCATGCGCGACCTTGAAATCCGCGGCGCCGGCAACATCCTGGGCGCCGAACAGAGCGGCCACATCGCGACCGTCGGCTATGAGATGTATTGCCAGTTGCTGGAGGAGGCGACACGGCAACTCAAACACGAGCCCGCCCCCACGCAGCCCGAGGCGCATGTGGACATCGGCCTCAGCGCCTTTCTTCCACGAACCTACATCCCCGCCGACCGCCAGCGCATGGACCTGTACCGTCGCCTGACGCGATGCACCAGCCTCGATATGCTCCACCTGCTCGAACAGGACATGAAAGACGCCTTCGGCGAGCCGCCACGCCCGGCGGTGCTGCTCTTTGCACTGACGGAGTTGCGTCTGCTCGCCGGCCTGTATGGAATCGAAAGCATCATCCGCAAGGAACCGGATGTGGTCCTCACCGTTCGCAACGCCGCGAGGGTGCAGGCGGGATTGGCCGGGGCACCGGGATCGCTGCGCGTCATTGATGAGAAGACCGTCTATTTCCGTCCGCCGCCGACGTACCTCGAGCCCGATACGCTATTGATGGTTTTACGCAACCTGATGCGGGCCGCGTATGATCGTGAAACCAACGCCCCGCCCAGCGCGGAGCCTTCCGTCGCGCCACCACCGGCCGTCCCCTCGTCCGCGCCTCCCGCCTCCGTCAACGGACAGCGCGCGAGTGCGCCCCAACCACCGTCGCGCAAGCCCCCCGCCGTCGATCCGCTCAAAAGTCGTGACGTTCCCACGATTCCCCCGCAGGTGCTCAAGCAGCTTGAGAAACTTCAATCCCTCAAGGATTCGGGCATCCTCACCGATGAGGAATTCACCGCCGCCCGCGAGCGGCTCATGGCCAAGGGATCAACATGATGTGGCCAGCGATCCGGCGGCAGCATCCAATTCCGACAGGGTGAATCGCGTGCAGACCACCGACTGCTGTTCCTCGCCGGCCGCATACTTGATGTAGGTGGTGGCCAGGATCGTTCCATCCAGCAGACATTCGACGCCGGGGTAGCCGCAATCCCAACCGGCATGGCTATGCAGCAGCTTGATGCGATACTGCCCAGGTTTCCCCTCGCGGATATCGTTGTCAACGCCCACCCACGCCACAAAATGCCCGCGCGTCGGGCTGTCCGCCGCCATGTCACGGAACGCGATGACCATGCGTCCGTCAGGTGTGCGCACGCCTTGGTGGCGGTCGCCGGTCAGTGACCATGTGGTCGGCCGCGGCGCGCTCCATGTGATGCCTTCATCCCGGCTGAACATGACCAGGCTCGGACCGGTGCGCTTGTTCTCACGCATGAGGCAAATCAATTCCGTCTCATCAGCCGAGCGGAAGACATACGGTTCGCATGGCGCCTTGCCCGCAACCTCGGCGACAACCTCCGGCGGCGTCCAGGTCATCCCGCCGTCGGATGTGATCGCCTTGACCACATGAAGCGAAGTACCGGCGTCGGACTCGCCGGCGCGGGCGTCGGTTCGACGGTGGTACAGACCCATGTATCGGCCGTCACGCAGGCGCGCCACGCTGCTGAATGCCATGACGCACGGCAATCCCAGGGGCGACCTTTCGGTCCAGGATTCCCCGCCATCGTCGCTGGCGATGCGCGGCATTTCCGGATGCGCCGAGAAAACGAAAAGTCGCTCGCGGCCATCGGGCGCGATCAGGCGGTACAGGCTTGGACAGTTGCGATGCAGGCCGTACGAAACCGGCAGGCGCTCATCCATGCGCGTCCAGGTTTCTCCCCCATCGCTGCTGCGCGCCATCGGTCCGCAGGCACCGCCGTGGCCGTGGGTCCAGACGCAAAAGATCGTCCGGCCATCCCCCATCAGCGCCGTCGTCGGATGGCCGTGATAAACCTCCTTTGTGCCTCGCGCGATGATCCGATGCCGCCACACATCGCCGGACAAGTCAAGGCTGTGCATCGCCGGTCGCCGCCCCGCCTCGCCCGATTGCGACCCATCCGAACGATCCAACTTGTCCCACAGTAGGTCCGGATGGTTTTGATTGCTCATATCAATGATCTCCTGGAGGAAGGTGCTTCTCGGGGCGGCGATGGATTGCCGCAACGCCGGCCCATCCTTCCTCACGCAGCATTGCCAGGATATTTTCCGTCCCGTCGTCCGGGGTGGTCCAAGTGTACGCGCACGATGACACGCGCGTCGAGATCGGCTGACGTGATCTTGCGCATGACCTCTTCGATGTAGGAGAAGTCGAAGACGCCGTCGCGTTCCCACAGGCCCATACGAAACGGACCGATGCGCGATGCGGCTCTCAGCCGCGGGCAAACGACAGCACGGCCAGCCCGCCGGGAGGAAGCTCGATGCTCACCCTCCCGCTTTGCCGCCTGACATATTGTTCGCCGCACAAGGATCTCATGTCATCGCAGGCACCCGTCAAAGTTGCCGTTCGCGCGAATTGGGGATCGCCTGATTCCCTGCCGTCCACTTTCGTCATTCCCATGTTGTTGAACACCCCCACCAGCAGCCGGTCGCCGGCATGGGCCTGCGCGCAGCCAACCTCGCCATCCACACGGATCGGCCACCGACGGCGAATGACCGCCTGGCCTGCGCGGGCGCTCTCCGCATCAACCCCCAGCGCCTTGGGATGATCCGCGCGGGCGCGCTCCTTCTCATCAACGTACATGACCACGTCGTATTGCGACAAAAGCGCCGCCGGTGCTTCGGCGGACAGAACATCGATACCGCCAACCCATGGAGACGGGGTGAGGTTAAAGGCGTCGAAGCCCTGCCGCCACGGCTGGGGCGACAGCATTTCCACCGCCCATTGCTTCAACAATGCATGGCATGGATCGGGATCGGCGATGTCGAGAACGGTACGGCGAAGCCCGCTGATGTAAGCGACATCAATGCCGATCGCATGAGGCGGAAGCACCAGCGCCGCGGGCACGATCGGCTGGATCGGCCCGACATCCCGCGCCAGTTGCGATACGGCAAGCGTAATGCGGCCGTATTCGGTCAATGGATGCCGATCCCAGTCGGAAAAGTAGTTTTCCGCGCCCCATTCAACGGCCCACCAATGCGCGCCGGAGAGCCATGCGTGATGGAGCAGCCGCCGGTGCAATGAGCGGCCGCTGCCGCCCTCAGGCCGAGCGCCGCCATAGTTTTCAAATGCCTGGAATTGCCCTTCCCCCGGCAGCCACGGCGAGAAGCTCGTCGCGCAGGTGCAACTGAAGGGCTGCCCGCCCCACGTTTCATAATAAACGCCGAACGGCTTGTTGAACTCCCGCCCCGCTCCGCGAACACAGGATATCTGAAACGCCGACAGCGGCACCTGGTTACCGAGTTCCGCCATGACATTCTTTCCGCCCAGACGCAATGCGGCATGCGGAAACTGGCCGTGGCCGTTGACCGACAGCACCTGTCCCCCGGTCAACTCAACCATGCGGATGAAGTATTTTTCGAGATATCGCTTCACATCCTCCATCGAGTTGAGCGACGGATGCAGATCGCGATAAAAGTTGTAATCTCCCCCCGATAAATAAAGCCGCTTGGTCCGGCCGGCGTACGGGGCAAAATTGGCCTCGGTGAATGGGATGCCCTTGTCGAAAAACTCCTGGTTGATGCGGTTGTAGTCATGCAACGGGGTGTTGTCCCACTCATGCACCTGGAAGCCGAGAAAGTTTGGATCGTCCTTCAGCGCCCGCGCGACGTCCGTCACGCCGTCGAGTGACTGAAAGGGCATGCCGCCGGCGATGCGGTCGATGAGGTAAGGCCGCCTGGATTCTCGCGCTGACGCCAGCGCCGGCGAGTTGCGCCAGCGCTCGCCGAACGGTGTCGTGGCATGGCCGGTGTGGAGCAGGCGCAAGCCGTGTTCGCCCGGAAAGCCATGCTTCGACACACCGGCAAGGAAACGTGGCTCGTTGTAATGGAAAATGAGCATATCGCTCTCGGCGGCCAAAACAGGCCGTTCGTGTCTTTCATGGATCCATCGTCACTTCGCCGGCCCGTGCAGATCGATCGCTGTCAGATCGCACGCCCCATCGCCCTCCAACGCCTCCACACGAACGTTCCAGACGCGAAGCGCCGGGATGCGGCAGATCGCCTTTTGACCGACGTTGTACCCCTCCCACAGGGTGATCGAATCCGTTGAATTGGGGTATCGCGTGCTGATGCGAAAGCGCCGGATGTGTTCTCCCTGACGGATGTCCTCCTGAAGCACGACATGCTCCAGCAGCGTGTTCGACGGCAGCTTGAAAGACCAACCGTTCCCCTCGCGGTTGAAATCGGCAATCGTCGCAAAAGGGCTGGCGAACCGCTTCTTCACCGCCTGGCCAAACTCCACCAGTCGATCCGCCTCGTTTTCCGGCAGCAACCCGCGCCGATCCGGGCCGATGTTGATGAGCATGTTGCAACCCCGCCCCACCGAAAAATGGTACAAGCCCATCAGCTCTTCAACCGACTTGACCGTGTGCATCTCGGCGTCATCGTAAAACCATCGCTCCAGACGCATCCGCAGGTCGCACTCGGCCGGCATCCACACCGGCGTCTGCGTGACGGCGTCCTTCGGCTTGTTCACCTCCGCCAGCGGCGTGGACAGCTTCGTGTTCCAGAGCGGAAAGGGCGCCACCCCCGCTTCGTTGCCCACCCACCGATATTGAGGATCGGCCATCTCGAAGATCAGCAGGTCCTTCTGAAGGTCCCGAACGTGCCCGATGATCCGGGGCCAGTCGTACTTGTGATCCCCCGACCCGCACCCATCAAACCAGAGCATGTCGATCTTCCCATAGCCGCTCAGGATTTCCGACACCTGTTTGATGAAATAGTCATCGTACGCCCTGGGGTCGGCGTACGCGGGATGGTTGTGATCGTACGGCGAATAATAAAGCCCCGCCGCCAGCCCATGGCGATGACACGCCTCGGTGAACTCCTTCACCACATCGCCCCTGCCGTCTTTCCAAGGGGAAGAGGCGACGGAAAACTTGGTATAAGCGCTGGGCCAGTTGGCGAAGCCATCATGATGCTTGGCCGTCATCACCGCGTATTTGAATCCCGCGCGCTTGGCCGTCCATATCCACTGGTCGCAATCCAGATGCGTTGGATTAAATACCTTTGGGTCCATCTCGCGCTTGTCGAAATCCTTATACCCTTCGTAAAACGACCGGATGCCGAAATGGAGAAACAGGCCCAGCTCCCAGCTTTGGTATTCAAGTTGTCGCGGAGTGGGGATGGCGGTGGTGAGTGGCTGTGTCATGCGATCGTCTTCCTCGTGTCGGGCAAACGCGCGAGGATAGCCGTCCAATCAACCGCCAGCAAGTCCGCGATATGATCCACCGCCAAATCGGGTGATGGATACCGCCGGATCGCTTCGGCGTCATGCGCATAATGCCCCTGACGCGGAAACACCGTCGTCAGCCGCTCGCGCCACACCGTTTTCATCGCCGACAAAAGCCGCACCTTGTCATCCACCATCACATAATGCTCGGCCGGGAATCGCCTGGCCACATCATCCAGCATCCGCTCCTTGTGGATGTAAATGAGCACTCTCCCCTCAAAGGCATCCCACAACCCCGACCGCTTCACCTTCCACGGCTGAAAAACAACATCCCCATCGGAAACAATGACCGTTGTCCCCAACGTCGAACATCGCCGCACGACATCCAACGCGCCCGGATACACACGCTCGGCAAACGGGTAGTCAATCAGAAATGAACTCATCTCCAGCAGCTTGGCGTCATTCGGATGTTCAGCGCGATAACGTTGCAGCGCGCCAAGGTAATCGGCGTACCCCAGCTCCATGCGAAGCCGCTCAAAAATACTGAAATAGTCCTCGCGGCTGGCGCGACCGAATGCCTGGTCCAGATGCCCGCGCAAATCCGACACGATCTGATCGTTGTCCAGAAGCGTGTTGTCCACATCAAATAGAAATACGGTGTTGGGCATGGTCCACGTCTCACTTGCGAACGATGGGATCACACCACTGCTCGCCATTGAGCATCAGCGCATCGGCCTCTTTGGGTCCCCACGACCCCTGGGCATACGGATGCACGGGCACGGTGTTGTCCAACACGCCATCGAGAATTTGCCACGCAAGTTCCACGTTGTCCTGTCGGGCGAAAAAGGTGGATTCGCCCCTGGCCGCATCATGCAAAAGACGGGCATACGGTTGCAGCTCGCCCGGCGGCTGATAATGCGCCGTCAACTCGACGTCCTTCCCGACCATCGCCTCACCCGGCACTTTCACCCGCGTTTCAATCGCGATCACCACGCCCGGCGTCAGCCTGAAACGCAGGTAATTCGGTTCGCCGGGATCGGGTTCCCCAAACACAAGGATCGGCGGGCGTTTGAAACTCACCCGCACCTCCGTACACGTCACGGGCAGCCTCTTTCCGGCACGAATGTAAAAGGGCACCCCGGCCCATCGCCAACTGTCGATCCGCAGCCGAACGGCCGCATAGGTCTCCACCGTCGAGTCCCTCGCCACATGCGGCTCCTCCTGATATCCGGCGTACTGCCCACGCACCAAATCCTCCGCCGCCAGCGGACGGATCAGCCTCATCACCTTCGCACGCTCATCCCGGATCGCATCCGGCCCGCCACCGGCAGGCGCTTCCATTGCCACGCAACCAACCACCTGAAGCATGTGATTCTGCACCACGTCCCGAATCGCGCCGAGCTCCTCGTACAATTTTCCGCGGCTTTCAATCCCAAAAGACTCCGCCATCGTGATCTGCACGGATTGAATCCAGTGCCGGTTCCAGATCGGCTCCAGGAATGAATTGGCGAACCGAAAATAAAGCAGGTTCTGCACCGGTTCCTTGCCCAGATAATGATCAATCCGAAAAATAGCCGACTCGTCGAAATACCGATGCAGCGTCCGGTTCAAGTCCTTCGCCGACGCCAAATCCCGCCCAAACGGCTTCTCGACAATCAACCGAGCCCCGGCCGCGCAGCGTGAATTGGCCAGTCCCTCGGCCACCGTGCCGAACAAACTCGGAGGAATCGCCATGTAATGCAGCGGATGCTTCGCATCCCCCATCGCCGCGCGGAGCGCGGTGAACGTGCCGGGATCCTTGTAATCGCCATCCACATATTTCAAAAGCCCGCACAAGCGATCAAACGCCGCGGGATCGACGCCGCCTCCGTGTTCGGTGATGCTCTGCCTCGCCCGCTGCTTGAGCTGATCCAGTGTAAATCCCGCCTTGGCCACGCCAATCACGGGACAATCCAGATATCCACTCTTGATCATCTGCTGGAGTGCGGGGAATATTTTTTTGTAAGCCAAATCCCCGGTCGCCCCGAAAAACACAAGGCAATCTGACACTGCACGACGCTGTTCGGATGTATCCATCGCCCTGTCCTACCACGAACCGCCCCATCATGTAATTGCCTTTTTTGACCCGTGACGCTTTCGCGCCCGCCTGATTGATCCAACCGTTGGCAACCCCCCAACGTGTCGATATGCTCAACCATCACAATGAACCCCAAGCAACGCGCCGCTGAGGCGGCGATGACATTTGTTCAGGATGGGATGGTCGTCGGACTGGGGACCGGCTCGACGGCGGACTTCTTCCTGCTGGCGCTGTCCGAGGCGCTGCGTGAGGGAAGACTCCGCGGCATCCGCGGCATTCCAACGTCGCTGCGATCCCAGCACCGCGCCCAGGAACTGGGCATCCCCCTCATTTGTCTCGACTCGAGCCAGCCGGACGTCACGGTCGACGGCGCCGATGAAGTCACCCCATCGCTGGAACTTATCAAGGGACTGGGCGGCGCGCTCTTGCGCGAAAAAATCGTTGCACAAAACTCGCATCACCTGGTCATCATCGCCGACACCAGCAAACGGGTGGAACGTCTGGGCACGCACTCGCCCCTCCCGGTCGAAATCGCTGAGTTCGCACATGCGACACACATGCCATTCCTCCGCGACCTCGGCGCCGCACCCATGCTCCGCAAATCCCCCGACGGCGCTATTTTCCACACCGACAATGGCAACGTGATTTACGATTGTCACTTCCCCGATGGCATTGCGGACGCCGCCAAGCTTCAAACCGCCCTTCGCGCCCGCGCCGGCGTCGTCGAAACCGGCCTATTCCTCGACCTCGCCGCCGTCGCCCTCATCGCCGATGAGGATGAGGTCACGCAGATCAACCGCCGGGAAGCGGTGTAAATGGGCGATGGTGATGGAATGAGGTTGTCCGCCTTCGGGCTCATGAGTGTATCACTGATCCCCTCCACCGGTACGCCGGGGGAGGGCAGGGGGGGGTTCATTGCGCACGCGAAAACCCCCTCCCCAACCCTCCCCCGGCGTACCGGTGGAGGGAGTAAGGCCATGCAAAAGCTTCATATGCGTTGAATCAGTTCTCCCGAGCCCCCGCCGCCTGGCGCAGCTTCGCCAGCGCCGCCCGTTCGATTTGCCGCACGCGCTGTTGTGAAATGCCCATTTGCCGGCCGAGTTGCTCATAGCTGGCGGGTTGGCGAATCCGCTCCGGCTGGCTCATCCCGACGTCATGCGACAAGCCAAAATGCTCCGACACCACCCGCCGCTCACGCTCGCTCAGGTGTGAGAGCAGATGCCGCACGTCATCCCGGTCGGCCAGGCGATCGGCGTTCATCCCGACGCGCGCCTCATCCATCTCATGATCCATCTCATGCAGCGGCCGGCCCGGCAGTTCATCGCTCGCCCCACCGGCCCGCCGATTCGCCACCTGCATCGCCGGAACGCTGCGGGCAAACCCCTTCATCAGCGCCAACGTCGCATAGGTGCTGAACCGGTTGCCCCGATGGACATCAAACCCCTCCACCGCACGCATGAGCGTCAAGGTTCCATCGCTCACGAGTTCCATCAAATCCAGACCCGGACGGACATGGCGCTTGGCCACGCTGACGACCAGGCGAAGATTCGCCTGCACGATTTTATTTTTCACCTCATGGGCATCGCGCAGGTGGGCTTCCATTCGTCGCAGATCGGCCGAGCGCGCGAACTCCGGATCCAGGCGCCGGCGCGCGCTGACAAACTGGAACTTGTGAAAGTTGTATTTCAGAAACAGCGCCCGCTCGCCGGCTTTGCCCAACAGCGGCGTGCGATACAAACTCGCCAGAAGGGGCGGCAAGTCGCGCGGCACGCGCAGCTGCTCGGCCGACGGCACATCCGGCAACGCGCTTTCCGCCGCCATCGCATCAATCAATTCCGCGCTGTCGGCCGCGTGATAAAGCGGATCATCGAAAAACTTGATCGTCTTCTTGGACAATCGCGCGATGCGATCATCCATCAGCACGCGATACACCATCGCCCGCGGCCGGCAAACCCGTCGGGCCAGCTTTTTAATTCCCGCGCCGCGACGACTCCCCTTGAGGATCGTCGCCCGCTCCTCCGCCGAAAGACCCGGCGCGGCCGTCGGGAAAATGGCGTCGTCCGGATGTTCGGCATCATGCTTCTTGATCGTGTGCAGGATCGTCAGCGGCGAACGGCGCAAACGTTTGGCGATCCGCCGGGCAATCTCATTCATGCAGCAGCGGCATCGCCCTCCCAGCCGACGCGCCCGCCGAAAGATCTCGTCGCGTTCCTCTTCCCCCACATGGGAAAAGTTGCCCCCCCGCTCGACTTGATCCTGATGGTTGCCGATGAACCGCTCGACCGATTGCAGCAGAAATCCCACCCGTCTGCGACCATCGGGATAAACAAACCGTCTGGCCGCCAGCCCCTTGCGCCGCCAGCGCTGAATCGTCTTGCTCGTCACGTTGAATCGCTCAACGACATCATCAATCGACAAAACCGGTTCCCCCATTGCCGCGGCGCGCAGGTCAAGCGTCTCCGACACCTCCTCAACAAGCATCCCCAGATCATGTTGAAGCGCCAACCCCGTCAACACCCCATCGGCGACTTTTGATTTGGGACGATACCCGGTGATCCGATAGATGACGAACTCAAGCGGATACCCCTTGTCCGTATCCACTTCCAGCAACAGGTCTTCGGCGTTTTGCAACTGTGCAACGCGGGTGTCGGCCGGCGTGAATTGGAACTGCCGGGCCAGCTCCCCCAGGGCAGCAATGCGGTACTTACCCATGTCAGTATTATGCTCTGGCCGGTCCCGTCCAGTCAACTATAAACCGCACCGACATGCTTTTAGGGCAGCACACCCAATTTTTGTGGGCAGCGTGCATTGATGGAGGGCGTCGCTCCCGCGACGCCTCGGCGTTGCGGAAGCAACGCCCTCCAATTTCCGCCGGCACCGTGCAGCGGACCACAAATAGTAACTACTCTCCGCTTTTAAGCCCTGTTTGTTCGAAGCGTCGAATTGACACCCGCCGGACTCCTGCGGTACTGTCGCCAGTCTTTTGAGTGGGGGAAAACAGTGGGTCAGACCGGCCTGTTCATTTGAAAGCTCACTATGGTCGCCAAACCCGTGGTCGCTCGCGCCAAGGCTTATCTGAAGGTCCGCCAGAAGAATGTCCGCGATGCGATGCGCAAGCTCGGGCTTGATGCACTGCTCCTAACCCATGCTCCTGACCTCGCTTATCTCACCAACTTCACCGGCGACGACTCCGTCGGCGTTCTCACGGCCAAGGATTTTCATCTCGTCACCGACTTTCGCTATAAAGAACAGGCCGAAATCGAAGCGCCTTGGCTCAAAACATCCCTCCGCGACGCCAAAATGTCCGATGCCTTGGTGAAGGTGTTGAAGGAAATCAATACCAAGCGCGTCGGATTCGAGGCCAACTTCACGACCGTCGGCCAGGTCAACGCCCTCCTGACGAGCATCAAGGAAGCCAAGCTCGCCATTGAATTGGCGCCCCTTGAGAATGTGATGACGACGATCCGACGAGTGAAGGACGATCACGAGATCGACCTCATCCGTCGCAGCGTGGCGGTGGCGGAAGAGGCGTTTGAGGCGATCAAAAGCGAAATCACGGTCGGTCAGAGTGAAAACCACCTCGCGGGACTGCTCGTCTTCGAGATGCGCAGCCGGGGGGCCAGCAGCAGCAGTTTTCCCGTCATCATCGCCGCCGGGGCGAACAGCTCGCTGCCCCATTACCGACCCGGCGAAACGCTCGTAAAGGCCGATCAGCCGCTGCTCATCGACTGGGGAGCGATTTACAAGGAATACTGTTCCGACCTGACGCGGACGCTCATGCTCGGCAAGGTGAGCGACAAGATGAAGGAAATCTACAAGGTTGTGCTCGACGCCCAGTTGGCGGCGATCGACGTTCTGCGGCCGGGAATTACGACCCAGCAGGCGGATCGCGTCGCCCGTGACGTGATCACCAAGGCGGGATATGGCGATGCCTTCGGCCATGGTCTGGGTCATGGAATCGGGCGGGAAATCCATGAGCTGCCCGCTTTGCGAAAAACCGGCGCGGAAGAGGAGCTTTGGCCGGGCATGGTGGTGACGGTCGAGCCGGGGATTTATATTCCCGGCGAAGGAGGCGTGCGGATCGAGGATGATGTGCTGATCACCCACAGCGGGTGCGAAGTCCTCTCCTCGCTGGACAAGACCCTTGAAGGAAACCGCATCGAGTAATTCCAGTCGATCCCATCCCGCCGATCAAATACCATCGGCGAAACGACCGAGATGCCGCGACAAGACCCAATGGACTCAAACACATGAGCAAAAAACAATCACCGAAAAAATCCTCGAAAACCTCTTCCAAAGCCTCGGTCGGTAGAACATCATCCGGAAGCCCGATGGATGTGTCGCTGCTCGAACGAATGGTTGAGTTGATGGCCAGCCACGACCTCAACACCCTCGATGTGCGCGACGGCGCGCAGCGGGTCATCCTGAGGCGGGGCGCCGTTCAACCATCGGGCGGGCATGTGTACGCACCACAGGCCTATGCCCCCGCGCCCCAGGCGTCCGCCCCGGCCCCCGCAGCCAGTACGGCCAAACCCGCTCCTCCCGCCGCCGAGGTGGATGACGACGCCGGACTCGTCCCAATCAAAAGCCCGATGGTCGGCACTTTCTATCAGTCCTCCGCCAAGGGCGCCAAGCCCTTCGTCAGCGTCGGTTCAGTGGTTGACGAAGACACCGATGTCTGCATCGTCGAGGCGATGAAGGTCTTCAACAACATCAAGGCCGAAACCCGCGGCACCATCGCCAAAATCCTGATCCAGGACAGCCAGCCGGTGGAGTTCGGACAGGTGCTGTTCCTTGTGAGGCCGGGATGAAGCATAAAGTCTCGTACCCAGTCCTCAGGTCAACGATTTGTCCGCTGTCCGTGGTCAGTGGTCAGTTGCAACGGACAACGGACCACTAACCACGGACAACTGACCACGGACGACCGACAACTGACCACGGACCCCAAGCCATGTTCTCCAAAATCCTGATCGCCAACCGAGGTGAAATCGCTCTTCGCATCATTCGCGCCTGCCGCGAGATGGGGATTCAGAGCGTCGTCGTCTATTCGACCGCCGACAAGGACGCCGCGTACATCAAGTTCGCCGATGAGGCGATCTGCATCGGCAACGCCCCCCCGGCCGAGTCGTACCTGAACATGCCCCACATCATCAGCGCCGCGGAAATCACCGATGTGCAGGCGATCCATCCGGGGTACGGGTTTCTGGCGGAAAATGATCACTTCGCCGAGATTTGCCGCAGTTGCAAAATCGAGTTCATCGGTCCATCGGTCAAGGCGATGGCGATGCTCGGCGACAAGGTCGAATGCAAGCGACTGGCCAAGAAGGCGAAGGTGCCGACGGTGCCGGGGAGCGAAGGCGCGGTCGAGGATGAAAAGCAGGCGCTGAAGGTGGCCGGTCAGATCGGGTATCCGGTCATCATCAAGGCGGCGGCGGGCGGCGGGGGCAAGGGGATGCGCGTGGCGCACAACGACGCCTCGCTTCGCGCGGGTTTGAAGCAGGCACAGGCCGAGGCGGAAAACGCCTTCAAGGATTCGACAGTTTACATCGAGAAATATGTCGAGTTCGGTCGGCATGTCGAAGTCCAGATTCTCGCGGACAATCATGGCAACGCGCTGCATTTGTGGGAGCGCGACTGCTCGATGCAGCGGCGTCATCAAAAGCTCGTCGAGGAATCGCCCAGCCCGCTGCTCAAGCAGGACGTGCGTGAGAAGCTGTGTGAATCGGCCGTTCGATTGATCAAGGCCGCCGGCTACACCAATGCCGGCACGGTCGAGTTCCTCGTGGATCGCGATCAGAAATATTATCTCCTTGAGGTCAACGCCCGCATCCAGGTGGAACATCCGGTGACCGAGTGGGTCACGGAGATCGACCTCATCAAGGAACAGATCCGCATCGCCGCCGGCGAGCCGTTGCGTTTCAAGCAAAAGGAGATCCCCCAGCGCGGCCACGCGATCGAGTGCCGGATCAACGCCGAGGACCCGGCGCGCAACTTTGCCCCTTCGCCTGGCCTCATCACCGAATGGCGCGCCCCCGGCGGTCCGGGCGTGCGCCTCGACACCCATGCCTATGCGGGCTATCGCATCCCGCCGAATTACGATTCGATGATCGGCAAACTGATCGTGCACGGCCCCACCCGCGCCGAGGCGATCGCCACAATGAAACGCGCCTTGAGCGAGTTTCACATCGCGCCGATCAAAACGACAATCCCCCTGCAACTGCAAATCCTCGACAACGAGCATTTCAAGAGCGGCGAGGTTGACACCCGCTTCATCGAACGCGTGCTGCTCGGAAAGTAGTGAACGGGTGTGTGGGGATTGGGCGCGCAAAGACGCCGGGAGGCCAGTATGCCTGCACCAGATAGCATCGACGGACTCTCGCTGGTGAGTTTCTTTGGCGCCATCTGCGTGATCCTGAACGGGATTTCACTCCTGCTCGCCGCGCTCGCCGCCGCCATGTGGTTCAAGCGGTCAACGTTGACGCAACTTGGCTACAGCTTCGCGCTGATGGGGTTCTATGTATCCCTGTTCACCCTGATCTCATTTCCCCTGTGGCTCTGGCTGAGCGACGCCCCCCATGTGTGGCTGGCGACCCTCCTGTGCGCGCCGACGGTGCTCATCACGCTCGTCTTCTTTCTCCTCTGGAATCAACGCACGAAGGATCACGGCTGAATGCCCGGGCCAGCGCAGACCCTTGAGAAACTGGCCAAGGCGTTCCTTTACCACGCAGAACCACCCGGTCAATACTCACATAACGTGGCCTTGTTGGCGATCAATCGCCTACGCACCCATGCGATTGCCGCCACGAGCCGGACGCGTAAGCGACGGACCATGATCAGCGGACCATGCCCATCGCCCGCGCCGGGAAACACAACGCAGGGAATCCGTCGCTGACGCTTCCGGCTCGTGATTTTTCAGGCCCCGTAGGGTCCGCACCCCGTGCGGACCTTTAACGGCCATCACAACACGGTCCGCAGAGGACTGCGGACCCTACAAAACTCCTTCATCCTTCCCCCCTCCCTTTCGCGCCGCTACTCTCTTAGGCATGAAGTACGCGATCATCATTCCCGACGGGGCGGCCGATGAGCCGTTGGCTGAACTGGGTGGAAAGACGCCGATCGAGGCGGCGCGAACGCCATTCATGGATCAGGTGGCGACTGCGGGGCGACAGGGGACAGTGCGGACAGTACCCGATGGCTTTGAGTCGGGGTCGGATGTGGCGACGATGACGCTGCTGGGATATGACCCCGGGGTATATCACACCGGCCGGGCGCCGCTGGAGGCGGCTGCGCAGCAAATTCCGCTTTCGCCGTCCGACTGGGTTTTTCGCTGCAACCTCGTGACTGTGGTTGATGGGGTGATGAAGGATCACTCGGCCGGGGGGATCAGCGACGCCGAGGCGCAGCGGCTCTTGGCGGATTTGCGCGATCATCTGCAGCGGGTCGGGCTGCTTGATGGGTTTGAGTTTCACAACGGCGTCTCCTATCGCAACCTGCTCGTTTATCGCGGGAGCGAGCCGTTTGATGTGACCACCAAACCGCCGCACGAGATCCCCGAAGAGAAGGCGGACAAGTGGCTTCCCAAAGGGGAAGGCGCGGAACGATTGCGACGGATCATGAGCGAGTCGGCCGCCCTCTTCGCCCGCCACGAGATCAACGCGGTGCGGATGGAGAACAATCTGAACCCGGCAAGCCAGGTCTGGCTGTGGGGCCAGGGACACGCCGCGAAAATGCCGACGTTCAAGGAGCGATTCGCCGTCCAAAGCGGCTGCATGATCACCGGCGTGGACCTCCTGCGCGGGCTGGCCGTGCTGCTTGGTTGGGATGTCCATGAGGTGGAGGGGATGACGAGCTTTCACGACACCAACTACGCCGGGCAGGGAATCGAAACGGCGAAGATGCTCGATCAATACGACCTCGTCCTCTCCCACATCGAAGCGCCCGATGAGGCCTCCCATCAGGCGGATGTGAAGACAAAGGTCGCGGCCATTGAGCACATCGACAAATACGTCGTCGCGCCGGTGCTCGAAAAGCTCAAGACGTTCCCCGAGTGGCGGCTGCTTGTGTTGCCGGACCATCCGACAAACATCGCCACCCGCAAACACGGCTACGCGCCCGTCCCCTTCGCTATGGCGGGGACAAGGGTGAAGAGTTTGGTCCCTCTCCCCTACTCCGAACGCAACGCCAAAGGGGGCGACCTGCATATTGAACAGGGGCATGAGCTGATGGAATATTTTTTACGGGGAGGGAACCTGTAGGGGAGGAATTTTCGATTTTTGATTTGGGATTTTTGATTGGGGGAGAGGCGGCGCACGCAAGGGTTCGTACCCATCATATATTAAACAAAAAAGGATCGCACCGATGGCAAGAGAGCCAAAATATTTCGTCGCAAGACATGATTTGCATTCTTTCACCGCATGGCCTGGAGCGCTTTGGTGGACTCACGGGAAAGAATTCCCTCGGCCTTTGAAGAAAATGCAAGTGGGAGATAAATGGATTGCATTTGCTTACACGGACGAAGTCAGGCAAGAACCAGTACACCAGGTCGTTGGCTTTTACGAGTGCATCAAAATACCTTCACAAAGAATTCCCATCCCTCCGCGCGCACGTGAGCTTGTACGGAGCAGGTATGCATGGGCAATCCTAGGACAGTCCCTCCGCAAACCATTGGCATCCCCTGTAACCGTACCTTCAATCAATACGATGCTTGGTCGAAAGACATTTGGGAATCAAACCCTCATGCCGATATCAGCAGCGGACTTCAGGAAAATACAGCATGTCGTCCAGAACCGGGCCATGGATCCCGCAAAAATACCTCTGCTTGAGCGAGATCCAAAAAATGAGCAAGAAGTCATTGGAATTCTGGTTTCCGCCCACAAGCGGCTGGGTATTCAGAAAATCGAACGGATGCGAAGCCGCTTCCCCGACTTGCTGGTGACACTCGTAGGCAAATGCGATCCTGTTCATCTCGAAGTTGAAACACTCAGCAGCAGTTTCATTCGGCACGGGCATGATGAACAAGTGTGCCGCCGCAGGTTGATTTCTGAAGACGCGACTGAGCGGCTTCCCGTGGCTGTTGCGTGTTGGTATCATGACGACAAAACCAGAGAGGTTGCAAAGCACGTTCATAAGGTATTTGAGATTCGAGAATTATTACAGAAAGGGCAAAAGATGCGATGGGGTCGGTGAATATCTCACTTCTAGTGGATTGATGTAGGAAACCAAAGTCATATGGAGCAAACATGAGTGGCGCGCCAATCAGAGTAAAAATTGTGGAGTATGGCGAAGACATCAAAGTCAAGATTGTGACATATGGCGAAGATATTCAGATCAAGCCAGTCCCATTTGGCGAACAAATGAAGGTAAAGATTGTTACCTTCGGCGAGACAAAGAAGGCGAAGATGGTCTGATTAGACCGCACGGATGCCTTGCCACACTATTGCGCACATTTCGAGCCATGAAATGCCCCGCGTGTGGTCGTGCACCCATCACATGGCACGGTAGGGAGGGGGTGTAATCAAAGAAGATTAATGCGGTTGCCGCCGCGCGGGTGGCGGTCTATAACTTCCCTCCCATGCCTGAAATCACAAAAGTTGGAATCATCGGCGCCGGCTGGCCGGGCCTGGCGCATGCGGCGGGGTATCGTGATACGCCGGGGTTTAAGATCGTCGCGGTCGCTGACCTCATCCCGTCGCGTCGCGCGAAGGTGATGGTGGATTTCGCCGTCAAGCAGGAATACGCCGACGCCGCCGACCTGATCCGCGACAAGGCGATTGACGCCGTGAGCGTCTGCTTGCCCAACGACCTTCACGCCGAAACGATCATCACCGCGCTGCGGGCGGGGAAACATGTCATCTGCGAGTTCCCCCCGGCGCTGAATGCCAAGGAGGCTAAGCGGATCGACATCGCGGCGGCCAAGGCGCACAAGACGCTCCTCTACGCCGCCCAGCGCCGCTTTGGCTCGCATGAGCAATCCTCCAGGCAGGCAATCGACAAGGGATATGCCGGCGAGGCGTATCACGCCCGCGCCTCCTGGATGCGGACCCGTGGCATCCCAATCGGCACCGGCTGGTATGCCGACAAGGCCCGCTCCGGCGGCGGAGCGCTGATCGACCTGGGACTCCACATGCTCGACCTCGCCTGGTTCCTGCTCGGCCAACCCAAACCCGTGAGCGTGTATGCGATCACCCAGCAGCGTTTCGGCGGAATCGTCGCGGCCGAGAAGCCGAGCGATGTCGAGGATGCGGCATTTGCACTCATTACTTTCGAAAATGGCAAGTCACTGGAGCTGGCGAGCAGTTGGGCGATCAACCAGCCGCCGAATCAAAACGGCACACTCTGCCGAGTTCACGGAGATGCCGGCGCGATCGAGGTGTACACGCCTCAAGGCGCGATCCTGTACCGTCATTTCGATGAGTCCGGCCAGTGCAAGGCCGTCCCGCTCAAAGGCCCCAAGACCGTCCACCACGCCGCGATGATGCGCCACTTCCGACAGTGCATCCAAGGCAAAGCCACCCCCCTACTCGGCGGGCGTGAGGGAATTGTCCTGATGCAGATCATCGATGCGCTGTATAAAAGCGCCGAGAGCGGGAAGAGTGTGAATGTCAGTGGATGATGGGAGAGGAAAAGTCGGCAGTGGGCAGTGGGCAGTGGGCAGTAAGAAGTGGGATGTGGGAAGTAAGACGTGAGACACAACGGACCACGGACCACGGACACGAATTGACCTTGCATTCACTGCCGACTGCCCACTGCCGACTTTTTCACAAGGACCAACCCATGACCCCCTCCAACGACAAACACAACGACCTCATCGTCGATCAGTTCACCCGGCAGGCCGTCCCGTTCGCCGAGATGGCGGCGCATTCGGATGATGAGGCGATGCGCCGGCTCATCGCTGCGGCGGCCATCGGCAAGGACGGCACGCTGCTCGACGTCGCCTGCGGGCCGGGGATCGTGGTCAGCGCCTTCGCGCCACACGTCAAACACGCCACGGGCATCGACATCACCCCCGCGATGATCGAACAGGCCAAACACCTTCAACAGCAACGGATGTTGACAAACGTGTCCTGGAAACTGGGCGATGTATCCGCGCTCCCCTTCGCCGATGACTCATTTGATGCCGTCGTCAGCCGCTATGCATTTCATCACCTGATCGATCCGGGCAAGGTGCTCCATGAAATGGCGCGGGTCTGCCGCCCAGGCGGGCGGGTGGTTCTCGCCGATGTCTTCGTCACCAGCGCCGCCCAGGGGGAGGCCTACGACCATCTGGAAAAACTCCGCGACCCCTCTCACACCCGCGCCGTGCCGCTCGATGAGCTGACCGGCATGTTCAAACGCCTGGGCTTGGCGATGGAAACCCGCCCGGAGTTCTACCGCGTCGATGTCGAGCTCGATACGCTCCTCACCGCCACCCGAACGCCCCCCGAGCCTGCCGACGAAGTGCGAAAGCTCGTCTCGGCCGACGTCGGCCAAGACAAAATCGGCATGGCCGCCCGACGAGAAAAGGACAAACTTCACATTTCCTTCCCTGTCGTGATCCTGGCCGGCAAAAAATCCCATTCGCGTGGATAAGCCGGGTTCAGGACAAAGAGATTTGAACCACCAAGTTAACCATGAGGGCTTTGCCCTCATGGTTAACTTGGTGGTTCATCCGCGTTTCACTTTACGGCCCCCCGGAATCTCATGCCGAACACGCCCCGCGTCCGATAATCTGTGTAATGGAAGATTCCATCTACCGGTTGCGCCACCGCGACATCCTGACGCTGTGCGTCCTCGCCCTGCTCGCGTTGGGCATTTTGATGGTGCAGTCGGCGTCGATGAGTGTCACGGGCAACCCCCATTGGCAATGGACGCAGCGCGGAACGCGGCATCTGCTCTATGCGGTCGTGGCGATCATCACGTTCTTCGTCGTTGGACACATCGATTACGCGCGTCTGTTTCGCCCATTGACCTTGCGCAATCCAATCCTCTGGTTCCTTGGGATTTCCACGGCCATGTGCGTGCTCGTCCTGATCCCGCACATCGGGCTGGAGGTCAACGGCGCCCGACGCTGGCTGCCGCTGGCGTTTGTGCAGGTGCAGCCGTCGGAGCTGGGCAAATGGGCGGTGGTCATCTTCCTCGCGTGGTGGCTGACCTATCGCCCGGTGGACATCGGACGCTTCAGCGGCTTTCTGCTGACGCTGGTTCCCGTGGGGATCATCTGCCTGCTGACGGTCCTCCAAGATTTCGGGACCGCCGCCCTCGTGGGACTTTGCGCCGTCACGATGCTTCTCTCCGGGCGCGTCAAGCTCTGGCATGTGCTCGTCATCCTCGTCCCCGCCCTGGCGGCGGCGACATGGTTCATCATGCACAAGGAATACCGCGTCCGCCGGATCATGGCATTCATGAACCCTTACGATGCACCGCAGCGCGAGGGGTATCACATGATCCAGAGCCTCCTCTCGTTCTCCACCGGCGGCGTTTTCGGCAAGGGGCTGGGCAACGGGATTCAGAAGCTCGGGTATTTGCCGGAAGACACGACCGATTTCATCTTCGCGGTCATCTGCGAAGAACTCGGCCTGTTCGGCGCGATGCTGACGATCGCGCTGTACCTCGGCATCCTGTATGTCGCATGGCAACTGATCAAGCAGAAGCGGGATTCATTCGGGCGCATGCTCGCGTTCGGCATCGCATCGATGATCGGGCTTCAAGCGATGATCAACATCGCGGTCGCCACCGTCAGCGTCCCGACCAAAGGATTGAGCCTCCCCCTCATCAGCGCCGGCGGGTCCGGGCTGGTCATCACCTGCGCCGCGCTGGGGCTCCTTTACAGCATTGCCCGCCATCGCCATGATGAATTGCCGATGTCGGATCCGGCCAAAACGGTTATACCGATGGGCGACGAGGACGCATCGCACGACGATTTCTTCGCGCCGCGCCCTGTCGCGGCGACACCGCCGCCGACCCGTCGCATCGTCAGCGAACGGATCTGGCGGCAATTCACACACTGAAAATGGATGGCACCACCCCATAATGTCCAGCCCCACGACGATTTTACTGGCCGGAGGCGGCACCGGCGGGCACCTCTATCCCGGCATCGCCGTGGCCGAGGCGCTGCGCCAGGTCCTCCCCGACGCCAAGCCCCTGTTTTTATGCACCCAGCGCCCGATTGACCGCGCGATCCTCGAACCGACCGGCTTTGAGTTCCTCCCGCAACCGATCGTCCCCCCCACTCGCACGATCGGCGGGCTGCTCAAGTTCTGGAAATCCTGGCGCGAAACCAAGGACCAGGTGCGCCAGCTTTTGCGGGAACGCAGCCCAATCGCGTGCCTTGGATTGGGAGGCTATGCCGCCGGCGTCGCCGTGAAAATGTCGGCCGAAAAGGGCTTGCCCACCGCGATCCTCAATCCCGATGTCATCCCCGGAAAAGCCAATCAATACCTGATGCAGTCGGTGGAGGCGGTCTGCTGTCAATTCGAGGCGACGAGCGACCGGATCGCCGAACCCATGCGCCACAAGGTGCGCGTGACCGGCTGCCCGATCCGCGCCGACATCCGCGCGCTCCCCACCCGCGCGGAGGCGGCCGGGCGTCTGGGACTTGATCCGGGGACGAATACGCTTCTGATCACCGGCGCCAGCCAGGGCGCGAAGACCGTCAACGATGCGGTCATCGCAACCTTGAGGCTGATCAAACTTCAAGGGTGGCAGGTGCTTCACCTGGCCGGCAAGGAACACGCCGACGCGGTTCGGGCGGCGTACCGGGAGTTTGAGCTGCCCGCCCGCGTGATCGATTTCACGCCAGCGATGGCCGACATCTGGGCGGTGACCACGCTGGCGGTCTGCCGATCAGGCGCCAGTACCTGCGCGGAGTTGACCGCCGTCGGCTGCCCGTCGGTGCTTATGCCGTACCCCTTCCACAAGGACATGCACCAGCGCGCCAACGCCCGGGTGCTCGCCGACGCGGGCGCGGCGGTGGTGGTCGATGACGCCCGGGAAGTACGGCAGAACACCGCCGGATTGAAACCGGTGCTCGAATCCCTGCTTTACGACGCCACCCGTCGGGGAACCATGGCCGCCGCCGCCAAATCCCTCGGCAAACCCGACGCCGCTGTCGCCGTGGCGGGGGTTATTGCAGAACTGGTGGAGCAGAGCCGATAGCAAGGAATAGGGATGAAGGATGAATGATGAAGGATGAAAAAAACCATGATTGGTCCACATGTCCCGTGCCGGTGACGCTCTTCTCATCCTTCATCCCTCATCCTTCATCCTTTTCGCCCGTGTTGCTCCCCCGCCCAAAGGCTGTACGATGCCCCCAGCAATGACCACCGCCGTTTCCGAGTTGCGAATGGATTCGCGCTCGTCCAGCCGTTTCACCGGCAGACGTGTGCATTTCATTGGCATCGGTGGATGCGGCATGGCGGGACTGGCGCGCATCCTCCTGGATTCCGGCGCGATCGTCACCGGCTCGGAACCGCGCCCCAACCCCCAAACCTTCGAACTCGCCCGACACGGCGCGACCATCTCCCGCGATCAAATGGGGGAATTGCTCACGCGCGAGGTGGACTTGGTCGTGCGCACCGCCGCGGTGCCCGACACCAACCGCGAATACCTCGCCGCCAAAAGCTTCGGTCTAACCCAGATCAAATACGCCGAGTTGCTCGGGCAGGTCATGCGCGAGCGTCATGGCGTCGCCGTCGCCGGCACGCATGGCAAATCCACCACCACCGCGATGATCGCCTACACCCTCATGCAGGCGGGCGTCGATCCCTCCTTCGTCGTCGGCGGCACCGTGCCACAACTCCACGGTGGATCGCACTCGGGAACCGGCGATGCGTTCATCGTTGAGGCGTGCGAGTTTGACCGCAGCTTCCACAACCTGCACCCGACCGTCGCCATCATCAACAACATCGAGGAGGATCACCTCGACTGCTATCGCGATCTCGGTGAGATCATCGCCTCCTTCCGCCATTTCGCGCAACTCGTGCCGCCCGATGGGCTGATCCTCGCCAATGGCGCCGATCCACATGTCATCCAGACCCTCGCGGGGATTTCGACACGCACGGAGCTCGTCGCACTGACCGAAGGATTCGCCTGGTCCACCAAACCGACCGGTCACAAAAATGGCTGCCCCACCGGCACGGTGTCGTATAAGGGATCACCGGTCGCCGAGCTGCAACTCGCCGTGGCCGGCGCGCACAACCTGTTCAACGCGACGATGGCGATCGCCGCCTGTCATGCCTGCGGCGTCGAGCCCGTCCGGGCGGCCGAGGCGCTGGCGTCCTTCACCGGCGTCGATCGCCGGATGACCGTCGTCGGTTCCTGCAACGGCGCGTTGGTGCTCGACGATTACGGCCATCACCCCACCGAAATCCGCGCCACACTCACGGCGCTGCGCGAACGCTACCAGCCCAAACGCCTCTTCTGCGTTTTTCAGCCGCACCAGCACAGCCGGACGCGATTTTTGCTCGAAGATTTTGCCTCGAGCTTTGAGTCGGCCGATGAAACGATTGTGCCGGATATTTATTTCGTCCGTGACAGCGAATCGGAACGCCAGCGGGTGAGCAGCCAGGACCTCGTTGACCGCGTCATCGCGAACGGGCAAAAGGCGCGGCATCTGCCGGCCTTCGCGGACATCGCCGCTTATGTGCGTTCCCAGGCGCGCGAGGGGGATTTGATCGTGACGATGGGCGCCGGCAATGTCTGGGAAATCGGGCGCGACCTGGCCGGATCGAATGAAGCGCCCGTTGACTGACTCGGCCGCTTGCCGCTCCAATGGCGTGCGCCGCGCATTTTGAGGACAATGCCCCGGGCCTGATGCCCAGGATGGATGAGAGCCGTTCCATGCCCATGCAAATCGCACAGACCAACCCTTTCGCCGGACTCGATGAGATCGTCACCGAGAACTTCCCCCTGGCGCGCCACACCTGGTATCGCATCGGCGGCCCGGCCCGTTACTTCATCCGCCCCCGCACAACCGAAGAGCTTCAGGAAGCGGCGCATCGCTGTCTGGACAACGACATTCCCATTTATGTGCTCGGGCTCGGCGCCAATTTACTGGTCGGTGACGCCGGCGTGGATGGCGCGGTCTTCCGGCTCGATCAGGACCAATGGCGGCGGGTCAAATACAACGCGCCATCGGTCAGCGTCGGCGCTGGCGTTGATCTGCAAAAGCTGATCCTCCACACAATCCGACAAGGCCTGGCCGGCATTGAATGCCTGGCCGGGATACCGGGTACGATCGGCGGCGCGGTGCGGATGAACGCCGGCGGCAAATATGGCGACATCGGCGCGCTGATCGCCACCGTGCAGGTCATGGACGCGCAGGGCACGCTCTTCGAGCGAACCCGCGACGACCTGGTTTTCGATTATCGTCACACGAACATCAGCGCCGAGTTCATCCTCGGCGCAACCCTCGACCTCGATGAGGAAGATCCCGAACGCCTCATGAAGCGCACGAAAGAAATCTGGATGTACAAGCGGAACACTCAGCCCCTGAGCACCAAGAGCGCCGGGTGCATGTTCAAAAACCCGCGCGGGCTCAGCGCCGGCGCGCTGATTGACCAGACGGGCCTGAAGGGCTTCAAAGTCGGTCACGCCGAGGTCTCCGACAAACACGCCAACTTTATCATCGCCCACCCCGGCGCGACCGCCGACGACATCCTCAAGCTCGTCAAGATCATCAAGGAAAAGGTGTACGAAAAAACCGAGATTCACCTGGAAACCGAAGTGCAGATGTGGACGTGACCGGGGAAGGATGAAGGATGAAGGATGAAGGATGAGTAAATCCAAAATCATAATCCGTGTAGGGTCCGCCTCGCGGACCATGGCGCCGCCTGTTGCAAGGATGGTCCGCGTGGCGGACCCTACACAAACTTCGGAACGTGTCCCGACCTCTTTCATCCTTCATCCTTCATCCATCATCCTTGTCTTATGAACGTCACCGTTTTATTTGGCGGCCCGTCGGCCGAGCGTGAGGTGTCGCTGGTCTCCGGCGCGGCGGTCGCGCGTGGGTTGCGCGAAGCGGGGCATACGGTCTACGAATCGGACATCGCCCCGGACAATCTCACTGGCCTGGATCATCCCGCCGACGTCATCTTCCCCGTCCTCCACGGCACTTTCGGCGAAGATGGACAGGTGCAAGCCATTCTCGAAGCGCGCAAGCTGCCGTTCGTCGGTTCCGGCTCCAAAGCATCGCGGCTGGGCATGGACAAAGCTGCCACCAAGCTGGCATGGCGCAATGCCGGCCTGCCCACGCCGCCTTCCATCGTCATCACGCGTAACACGCGAAGCCGGTGGGTGGAAATCGGCGCGCCCTGCGCGGTCAAGGCCCTCGCTTCCGGTTCCTCCATCGACGTGTTCATCTGCAAGTCGGCCGAGGATGCCGAAAAGGCGGTCGACGCGATCCTCGCGCGCCATGACGATGTACTCATCGAGAAGTTCATCAGTGGCCCGGAGTTGACGGTCGGCCTGGTTGAAGAAGAACCGCTCTCCCCCATCCGGATCGTCGCCAAGCGCGCCTTTTTCGATTATGAAGCCAAGTACAAATCCGCCGACACCGAGCACCGCTTCGACACCGCCCTTCCCGAAAGCGTCATCCAAAATTGCCAAGCGCTCGCGAAGCGAGCCAACGCGATTGTCGGCGCGCGCGACCTGGCCCGCATCGACATCATGCTTGATGCCAACAGCCGTGCGCCTTATCTCCTGGAAATCAACACCCTCCCCGGATTCACCCCCAAAAGCCTCCTCCCCGAGGCCGCGGCGCATGATGGCATCCCGTTCGCTCAGTTGGTAGACCGCCTGGTCCGCCGGGCCGCCAGACGGGGACCCAATTCCGCCTGATGCAAACTTTGCACGCGCAGGCCATTTCGCCGATACACTTCGATTCATGACATTGACAATCCGGCGGCTCGGCATCGTGATGATTGCCGTGGCGCTCCTGGCATCGGTGCAGACACGCGCGGGCGCGGCGGATGCCCCGCCACCGGCCAACCCGACACGCATCGCCTTCCTGGGCATCTGGGATCGCTCGGCTCCCCTGGTCGATCAGGCGATGCGCCAAAGCGGCATCAATGCCAAAACCCTTCAAACCGACCAGGTGCTCTCCAAATCGGAGGATGTGCTCAAGGATGTGGATGTACTCCTCGTGCTCAATATGCACGCACCCTCCATTCCGGCGCTGAAAACGCGGTTTGAGGCGGCGAGAAAAGCCAATCCCAATTTGCGCATCATCATTCTCGATCACCGGGGTTCACAGGCCGCGCTGAAATCGGCCGGCCTCCTCGACGACGATCCCAAGGTCATGGCATATTGGCTGCCCAATGGCGCGGCCAATCTCGCCCGCCTGCTCAAATATGTGGACAAAACCTACCTCGGCGGCGACAGCGTCGTCGAGCCGCCGATGCCCGTGCCCGACTACGGCTTCTACATCCCCGGCGACGCCGATCATCCGGCTGAAAACGTCGCCGCGCTCAAGGCCGCCGGTCATTGGAAAGACGGCGCGCCGGTCATCGCCCTGCTCATTCAGCAATCCTTCTGGATCACGCGGGATTTGAAAGTGGTGGACGCCGAAGCCCAGGCATTGCGGGAACGTGGCTTCAATGTGGCGGTGGTATTCGCGCAGACAGCGGCGCAAATGGAAAGCCTGCTGGTCGATCTTCACCCCGATGTCCTGGCCGAGGATCGACACGGCACGCTCTGGACCGAACCACAAGGGGGCAAGACATTTCTGCAGCGCATGGATGCCCCCTACCTGCGTCCCGTCTCGATGCTCGCGTACACCAACGCGCAGTGGCTGGCCGACCCCGAAGGAATGCACCGCCGCGACGTCTCCGGTTTCGTCACCTTGCAGGAGTCGAAAGGCACGATCGAGCCGATCGTCGTCGGCGGCCTGGAAGCGACGATCAGCGGATATCAACTGCATGCTCCGATCCCCGAGCGGGTGAACCACTTCGCCGATCGCGCCTGGAGCTGGGCGGCGCTTCGCCGAAAACCCAATGCCGACAAGCGAATCGCGATCGTTTATTACAACACGAACCTCGGCAAGGATGACCTCATGCGCGGCACGCCGACCGGCGGCTTCCTCGACGGCCCGGAAAGCCTGATGCGCTTTTTGCCGGCGCTCGTGAACGCCGGATACACGGTGAGGGACATCCCACAGAATGCCGCCGATCTCATTGAGCGCATCCGCAAGCAAGGCCGAAACATCGGTCCGTGGGCGCAGGGCGAACTGGACGCCGAGGCGGCGCATGAATCGAGCGTCCTCATCGGCGTTGATGAATACATGAAATGGTTCAACACCAAATTGAGCGAAGCCAATCGCAAAGCGGTGATCGATCATTACGGCCCGCCGCCGGGCAGGTTGATGGTCACGCGCCGCGACGGCAAGGCGTACATCGTCATTCCCACGGTGCGCCTTGGAAACATCATCCTGGCGCCCCAGCCCCTGCGCGGACAGGCGCAGGATACGTCGCTTCTGCATTCATCCGACATCCCGCCCCCTCACAATTATCTGGCGTTTTACTGGTGGCTTCAGGAGGATTTTCACGCCGACGCCGTGCTCCACTGGGGGACGCATGGGTCGCTCGAACTCCTGCCCGGCAAGACGACGGGGCTTTCCAAGGATGACTGGACCGACATCTGCGCCGGCACGATGCCGATCATCAACCCTTGGATCATGGACAACCTCGGCGAAGGCACGATCAGCCGCCGACGATCCTACGCCCTGCTCGTCGATCACCTGGTCCCCCCCGCCCTGCGCCCCGGCCTGCCGGCCGACGCGCAGCACCTGCACGATGACATCGAAAAATTCAACACGCTGACGCCCGGCGTTCTCCGCGAGGAGTTTCGCCGGCGGATCGCCGACCAATCCCGCGCTCAGCGCTTGATCCATACGCTGAACCTGTCGTTGGCCAATGGCGCGCTCTTTGACGACGCACAGATCAAGACGGTTCATACGTATCTCCACACGCTGATGGAGGAGCGCACGCCGACCTCGCTGCACATCCTCGGCCAGTCGCCCGATCATGCAAAACTGGCGGATTATCTCGTGGCCGTCCTGCACAAGCCGTTTCTGGAACGGGTGGCCGCACTGATGCCGCATACCAATGACGCGAGAGGCGCGACGCCAACCACTCAGCCCAATATCGAAGCCCGGCCGGCCGTTCGCGCGCTCGCCGAAGCAATCGTGCGGGAGAGCGTCCTGGGCGACAAAACACCCGACCCTTCGCTTCAGAAGGACATTGACGTTGCCAAATCCGTTCTCCACGGCCTCGATCAAGCCGGCGATGAAATCACCCACCTCATTGATGCCCTTGCCGGGCGCTACATCTCCCCCGGTCCCGGCCCTGATCCCATTCGCAACTCCACCGCCGTTCCATCGGGGCGCAACCTGTATGGTCTGAACCCAGAGGAAATACCGACAAAGGCGTCGTTCGCCGTCGCCAAAGAGCTCGTCAATCAAATGCTCGCTTCGCACAAGGTCCATAAGGCGGGTTTTGATCTCTCCGGCTCCAGCACGATGCGCGACTACGGCGTCACCGAAGGGCAGATTCTATATTTGATGGGCATCGAGCCAATCTGGGATCGCAACAACCTGGCGATCGACGTTCGACTGATCCCCATGACGGAATTGAAGCGCCCGCGCGTCGATGTATTCGTTGCTCTTGGGGGCAGCTACAAAGCGAACTTCCCCAGCCGCGTAAAGCTGCTCGACAAGGCGATCCGCCTCGCGTCGTCGGCCGACGAACAGGACAATGGCGTGCGTGCCGGCACAATGGCGCTTGAATCGGCCTTGATCAAGAAGGGGTTCTCCACCGACCGCGCCCGCGACCTCTCCACCGCACGCATTTTCGGTACGAAAGTCGGCAGTATGAGCGGAACGAACATTCTGTATCTGGTCCCCCGAAGCGGCGCATGGAGCAACGAGGATGACATCACCTCGGTCTATATCGACAACATGCGCTACGTCTACACCGGCGACCTCTGGGGCGCGAAGGTCGATGGGCTGTATGAGCAGGCGATCCAGGGCACCGACACGATCATCCGCACCTGGTCGAGCAACCTGACCAGCCCGCTCTCGAATCATCACGCCTACGAATACCTCGGCGGATTGAGCATGGCCGTGACGAAACTGACCGGACGCGAGCCGACGGCGCTGATCGCCGACGTGCGCGACCCCGCCGGCGCGCGGATCCGCGACTTCAATGAGGTCCTTTCAACGAACCTCCGCACCCAACTGCTCAACCCCAACTGGATCAAGGGGATGAAAGAGCACGACTACGCCGGCGCCGGGCAGATCGCCGAGTTGATGCGCAACACCTTCGGCTGGTCGGTGACGCGAAAAACCGCCGTGAGCAATGAGACCTGGAACGAGCTCTACGCGACGTACATTCAGGACAAAAACAAGCTCGATCTCGATGCCTGGTTCGCCAAGGTCAATCCCCATGCCCGACAGGAAGTGGCGGCCACCATGCTCGAAGCGGCCCGCAAGGGATACTGGAACGCCTCGCTCGAGCAAGTCGCCACGCTCAGCCGCTTGTATGTGGAATCGGTCGTCAAGAATGGACCCTCCGAAGGAATGATGGCCGGCGGCAACACCTCCCTGCACGACTTCGCACTGGCGCACCTTTCAGCGCCGGGCGATCCCGCCTTGGCCGCGGCTTTTAATTCAACCATCGCCAAGGCAACCGCCGCCTCCGCGCCCGGGCCCAACGCCCCCGCGCCAAGCGCGCCCGGCCAACAACCTCCCGCCGCCGCCAGTGCCACCCCCGCGGCGCCTGGCGCATCGACCGATGGCAAAGCCGAGCCGCAAGCCCCATCCGCATCCGCCGCGCCGTCCAAAACAATCGTGCAAGGCCAGCGACTCGATCCTGTGAAAAAGGATGCGTCCGCCGATGCTCCCCATGAGGCGCCCACGCTCAGCCTCTCCGACATCCCCTGGTGGTCATGGGCGCTGGGCGCTGGCGTCCTGATGATCGTTGGCGCAGGATACTTCCGCCGCACTGGAGGCATCGCATGAATGACACCCTCGGACACCTCCTCCTGTTGCTCTCCCACTGGCTGCTGATCCCCGATCTGCTGCTCCTGCTCGCCTTCACTTTGTTTTGCCTGGCCAACCTCGGCGGACTGCTCGGCGAATCGGTGACGCGAAGGCGACTGCGCCCGCGATTCGCCGCTTATGTGCGCCGCATTCGTCACCATGCCAATGCGACCATCGACGCCACCGAAGTCCCGGCCGACTTCGGCCTGCCCCGCATGGCGTTCAACGACCTCACCGCCATGCCCAATGCCTCATCCCGCGCCCGCGACAAGGTGCTCGATGACCTCCAACTCAAAGCCGAACGCGCGTTGGGGAAGCTGCACATGGGCATCCGCATCGGCCCGATGCTCGGGCTCATCGGCACGCTCATTCCCCTTGGCCCGGCCCTCCAGGCGATGGGGGAGGGGGACACCAAGCAACTGGCCGACGGACTCATCATTGCCTTCAGCACGCCGGTCATGGGAATGGTCGTCGGCGGCCTCTGCTTCTTCATGCACGCACTGCGGCAGCGCTGGTACACGCAGGACCTGAACGACATCGAGTTCCTGATGGCTCATCTGCCCTCCGATGCGCAACCACAAACACAGGAGACGCCCTCGTGCGCAAGTTACGCCGTGTAGGTTCCGGCGAGGATGACCCGCTTATGGGCGTCGCCAATTTCTTTGACCTGGGCGTCATCCTCGCCCTGGCGTTCATGGTCCCCCTCATCGCCCGCATGGCGACATCGGCGGCGTCACGCGCCGATGCGCCCGACGCCGCGCACAAAGTTCCATTAGATCACTTCCAGGCGAGCAACGAACCCCTCGGCGGCGAAGGCGAGCGCCTCGGCATGGCATATCGACTCAAGAGCGGCGAAGTGGTCTATGTCC
>CAYTAP010000008.1:50933-51212 GCA_964435775.1 uncultured Tepidisphaeraceae bacterium | reverse complement strand
GATTCTTTCCGACATCGATGTCACGAAGAAGGACATTATCCAAGAGGGGCACTTCGGCGTAAAACTCCCTGATCGCGGCGTTGACTACCGCGTCAGCTACGCCCCCACGGTCTTCGGGCAAAAGCTTGTCGTCCGCGTCCTCGACACCGCCAGCACGCCGGCCACCGTCACGAACCTCGAACTTCCACCCGCCATGCTCGCGCAATTGAAATCCGCCATTGAGCAGGCGGCCGGCATGGTCCTGGTTATGGCGCCGATCTTTCTTTTCCCGATCCGCGG
>CAYTAP010000008.1:6679-50923 GCA_964435775.1 uncultured Tepidisphaeraceae bacterium | reverse complement strand
GCCTGACAGCACGAACAAGGGGGCGGTGACCCGGTTGAGATTCAGCTCGAAGGCGTCACCCAGATTCCCGTTAACGACGCGGCCGGGAAGAGTTTTTCCGCGCTTCTCCGCTCCGTTTTGCGCCAGGACCCCGATGTGATCCTCGTTGGTGAAATCCGCGATCCCGAAACCGCCCGCATCGCCATGCAGGCGTCCATGACCGGCCACCTGGTTTTCTCCACCATTCATACCCGCGACACCGTCGGAACGATCTTCCGTCTCCTCGATCTCGGCGTTGAACCCTATCTGGTCGCGCAAGGCCTCTATCTCGTCCTCGCCCAGCGCCTGGTCCGCAGGCTTTGCCCCTATTGCAAAAAGGCGGTCCGTCCGACCACCGACCAACTCACCAAAATGGGTGCCGCCGCCGAAGGGGTGAAAACAATCTATAATCCCGCCGGATGTCCCCGATGCCTGGGCACCGGCTACTCCGGCCGACGCGCCTTCTTCGAGCTCCTGACCGCCGACGACAACCTTAAAGATTTGATCCTCCAGCAACCTTCGCTCAACCAAATCCTCGAAGCGCTCGGGCCGGGCTTCAAGCGACTGTCCCAAACCGGTTATCTCTTGGTTGCCGAAGGCGTCGTCGCTTTCGAAGAAATCGAACGGGCGGTGGGGCGGTAGGAAGGCTCCGTCGTGGCGCTCGTGGTCTGGAGGGCGTCGCTCCTGTGACGCCGCGGCGTCGCAGGAGCGACGCCCTCCATGCGCTCGATGTACTCAGCAGGGGAGGAGGTTTTTCCATCCCAACAAAGCAATGTTGTTCACATCCGATGCAGCGTGTTGGTCGTATCCAGCGCCCCGAACCGCCGGTTCCTGGCCGCGAACGAGCAGATCGCCAGATGCAGTTGCTCCATCCCGAAGTCCGGCCACAATACCGGGCTCACAAACAGCTCGGCGTAGCTGATCTGCCAGAGGAGATAATTGCTGATCCGCATCTCCCCGGCCGTCCGGATGAGCAAATCCGGATCGGGCATTCCGGCCGTGTACAAATGCTCCCCGATCGTCTGCTCCGTGATGTCCCGCTCATCAAGTTCCCCATCCCGCACCCGCCGGGCGATCGCGCGAACCGCATCGGTGATCTCCGCCCGACTTCCGTAATTGAGCGCCAGTACGAGCGTCAGCCCGTCATTGCCCTCCGTCGCCTTGAGCGTGATTTCCACTTCCTGCAACACTTCATCCGGCAGATGATCCAGCCGTCCGATCTGCCGGAAGCGGATGTTGTGCTTCATCATCGTCGCCCGCTCCTGGCGCAGGTAATCGATGTACATGTTCATCAGAAACGACACCTCCTCCCACGGCCGTTTCCAATTCTCCATGCTGAATGAATAAAGCGTCAGATAATCCGGCCCACCATGCTCCTTGCGCAGCCGCGCGCATTCGGTCACCACATTCCGGACCGCCACCGCCCCCCGCTGATGCCCCAGCACCCGCTCCAGCCCGCGCTGCACGGCCCATCGCCCGTTACCGTCCATGATGATGGCGATGTGCCGCGGAAATCGCCCCGGCGGAATATGAGCCACACACTCCATTGATGTCCTTGCCAGCCAGCCAAACACCCCAACGTCGCTCAATCTTTACAACCCGTCGTTACAAATCAACCGCGAACCCTCACTCACGCACCCTCATCCCCGCAGCCATTGATCCCGGTGCGCCGCGATAAAATCATCGTCAATCAAGTGCGGGTAACCGCCGCTCACTCGATCCAGTTCCTCGCTTTGCCCCGGTCCCAACACTTCATTTTCATCCAGGCACCACGCGCCTTCAAGCAACCCCTGCCGTCGCAACACTTCATTGACGCCCGCGATGACTCCCTTGAATCCATTGGCCGCGTCAAACACCGCCGCGTTGGCGTCCGTCACCTGCTCGGCCAATGCGAGCATCTTGTCGTCGGCCCCTTGTCCGGCGGCAATCGCCCGATGACACGTCTCCAAAATCTCCGCCGCCGGTTTCGTCCACACCGCCCATTGCCCGAGCAAACCCCCGACGATCCGCCGTTCGACCGGTTGCCCATTGATGACCAGGCGGTAGGGCGTCAGCAAATCCATCACGATGTGGTCGTCATTTCCGGTGTAGAGCGCGATGTCATTCCGCCCGGCGTCGGCGACGGCCCGCACCACATCCAGCGTGCGATACCGGTTGAACGGCGCCATTTTGATCGCGACCACCCCATGCACCCTCTCGCACAACGTCCGCCAAAACCCATAACTCAAATGCCGTCCCCCGACCGCTTCCTGCAAATAAAATCCGACGATCGGCAATACGTCCGCCACCTGTCGGCAATGGTCCACCAGCGCATCCTCGCCCGCGTGCCCCATGGCCTTGAGTGACAATAACCCGGCTTGGTATCCCAGATCCCGCGCCACCGTCGCCTCGGCCAATGCCTGCTTGGTCTGGCCGCAGATCCCGGCGATTCGCACGAGCGGTGTCTTCCCGGCCTCATCCGCGCGCGTCATTTCCTCGGCCGCCAGTTCCAGCACCGGGCGGAACAATCCGATCTCCGGATTGCGAATCTCAAACTGCGTTGTATGCACCCCCACTGCGATTCCCCCGGCGCCCGCCGCGATGTAATACCGCGCCAGCGCCCGCTGCCGCCGTTCATCCAGCTTCCGCGAACGGGTCAGTGCCAGCGGGTGCGCCGGAATGGCGACCCCGCGCCGCAGCGATATTGCAACCTCCGGCGGAAGGGCGGAGTGGGGCATGGCGCCCGCTTCCAGAAAGCCCGCTGCGGCATGCGTTTCGCCAGTCGAAGGTTTAAAACCGCCCATCGCGCACCTCGAATTTCGTTGGTTTCCCCAACGTCGCTCCCCCTTGCTTGACCCACCGCGCCACCCAGTCGATGAGCAGATCAACCGGCACTCGCGGATATCCGTACATGCGATGCACGCGCTGGCCGTTGGATAGTATCGCCTCCCCGCTTGGCACACCGGTGAATTGCGGCGTCAGACCCATGTGCTCCCCCAGTTGCCGGCACACCCGCTCGATGCTCACTTGTTCGGGTCCGGCCAGATTCAATACCACCGCCGGGCTCGTCGCCGCCTCAAGGCTTTGCAACGCCCAAGCGTTGGCGTCTCCCTGCCAGATCACATTCGCCATCGACATCGACAGGTCGATCGCCTTGCCGGCCATGATCTTTTGCGCCAGGTCGACGAGCACGCCGTATCGCAATTCCGTCGCATAATTCAGCCGCAGAATCGCCACCGGCGTCCGGCGGCTCATGGCCGCATGTTCAAACGCCCGCTCGCGCCCCAGGCAACTCATCGCATATTCCCCCTGCGGGCGCGGCTCATCCTCTTCGACCGATCCGCCGCCATGCAGCGGCGTCATCCCATACACATTCCCCGTGCTGAACGCGGCGATCCGGCTGCCCGCATACCGACTGGCCACCCGCGCCGGCAGCACCGTGTTCATCTGCCAGGTCAGCGCCTGCTTCCCGCTCGATCCAAACTTCATCCCCGCCATAAAAACAACATTCGCCGCATCAGGCAGCCGCGCGAGAAAGGATTCATCAAGCAGGTCGCCGGTGATCGTTTCAATGCCCCAGTCATTGAGTTTGTCGCGCTCCATCGGATCGCTGAAACGGGACACCGCGATCACGCGGCGGGAACGCCCCGCCTCGCGGCTCGCCCGCTGCGCCATCCGCGTCAGCGTCGGCCCCATCTTCCCGGCCGCGCCGAGGACGATGATGTCCCCTTCAAGCCTTCCGAGCGACTCCACCACACTTTTTGCCGGGCGGGACAGCAATTCATCGAGCGCCGCGACATCCAGAGGCGGCGCGTCGCATAATTCGTCGGCGCCCGGCCCCGACGACTCATCATCACTGCTGTCATTCACCATATGCGTACCCTTTGTTCGTCGAGAGTTTAATGATGCGGCCATTCATTTGACAGTGGTCAGTTGCGCCGCTTTCGCCTCATCCTCCGCGATCAAGTGATACTCATACGCATCGACCAGCGCCTGCCAGCTTGCGTCGATGATGTTGCTGCTGACTCCGATGGTTCCGAAGACCTCCGTCGTCCCATCGCCGTTGTCTCGCTTGCATTCGATGATGACCCGGACCGCCGCCGCCGTTTCCGCCTTGGAGTTGATCACTCGGACCTTGTAATCGATCAAATGCACGTTGGCGATTTCCGGGTAATGCGGTTTGAGCGCCCGGCGCAGCGCCCCATCCAGGCTGTTCACCGGCCCATCCCCTTCGCTCACCCGATGTTCGACGACATTTCCCACATGCAGCTTCACGCTCGCCTCGGCCACCGCGCTTGAATCCTGCCCCAGCACGATCACACGATAATGCGCCAGCTTGAAATGCTGCTTGTATTGCCCCAATTGCTTGCGGAGGAGCAGTTCAAAGCTCGCCTCGGCCGCCTCAAATTGGAATCCCGCATTCTCCAGGTCCTGCACCTTCTCGAGAATTTTGCGCAACGCCGCCTTGTCGTGTTCGATCTTGAACTTCCGACCCGCCTTGGCGGCGATGTTGCTCGCCCCCGACATCTCCGACACCAGGATCTTCCGGTGGTTCCCCACCGATTCCGGCGTCACATGTTCATAGGTTGAGGCGTTTTTCTGCACCGCATGGACGTGCATCCCGCCCTTGTGGGCGAAGGCGCTCGAGCCCACATACGGCTGCCCGGGCATCAGGTTGATGTTCGCCAGTTCATACACATACCGGCTGACGCCCGTCAGTTGCGTGAGCGTTCCCGGCTTCAAACACTCGTGGTTGTATTTCAACATCAAGTTGGCGACGACGGGGATTAAATCCGCATTGCCGCATCGCTCGCCGACGCCGTTGATTGTCCCTTGGGCATGGTCCGCGCCCGCCTCAACCGCCGCCAGCACATTCGCCACGCCCACCCCCGCATCGTTGTGCGGGTGGATGCCCAGCTTCGCGCCCGTCTTCTCCTTGGCCTCCCGCGTCACCTGGGAGACAAACTCCGGCATCGATCCGCCGTTGGTGTCACACAGCGTCAGCACATCGGCGCCCGCCTCCAGCGCCGCCATCAGCGTACGCATCGCGTACTCGCGGTTCTCCCGGTATTGGTCGAAGAAATGCTCAGCGTCATAGATGACGATCCGACCCGCCTCCTTCATCAGCCGCACCGAATCCGCGATCATCGCCAGGTTCTCCTCGAGCGTCACAGACAGGATGTTTTGCACCTGGTAGGCGCTGGTTTTTCCGACGATCGTCACGGCCGGCGTTTGCGCCTCCAGCAGCGCTTTCATCCCTGGATCGTCGTCGGCCTTGATCCCCCGCCGTCGCGTCATCCCGAACGCCGCCACCTTGGCGTGCTTCAGCCGCATGTTCCGCACTTCCTGGAAGAATGCCGCATCCTTCGGATTGGACAACGGAAACCCGCCTTCCACATAGTCCACCCCGAACTCATCGAGCTTTTGGGTGATGAGCAGCTTGTCCTGAAGCGAAAGATTGAACCCCTCCCCCTGCGTGCCATCCCGCAGGGTCGTGTCATAGATGTCGATGCGTCGAGACATTGGAAATCCTCTTGTTTGTAACCCGGGTTCGGCCTTTGCTTCGTCAACCAACAAAAAAGCCCCGCCGCAAGGGCAGGGCTGGATGACGTTCGTACAACATGCGGCGGGCCCTACCCTCGATTGTCGGGGTTGATAATAATCGGGCTGGAAATCACCGCGTGCTTCATAAGGTATCGACTATACACGCCTGCATCCCCGCTTGTCAAAACAGGCGGCAAATAATTTGACATCGGCCTTGCGCGCATCGCCCGCTTCTCCGCCTTTCTGATGGATCATGGCGTCCCATTGTCCTTGTGCGCCAGAAACGACATCTCCCTGATGAATACCTCCGCCTGACGCATCATCCCCAGGTCGCTGGGATGCGTCGTGTCCACCGTTGCTTCCGTGTCATCCCCCAGCATTCCCTTGTTGGAAATGAAATAAATGTCCTTCACGCCCTCATCCTTCAGCTTCTGAACAATCTTCCGCAGGATGATCCCTTTGGACGTCGGCGTGAATCCCCAGACGCTCGAATCCTCAACCAGGAAGATCGGCGTCGTCGGATGAGCGGCGCGGAGCGCTTTGACCAGCGGTTCAGTCCGTTCCTCCACCTGCTGCGGCCACATGTTCCACAGACAGTCAATCACGTACGCCGAGGGGTCCAGCTCCGCCATCAACTTTCCCATCTCCAGTTCCATCACACCCGCGCCGCTGAACCCCAGGTTGATCACCGGCACATCCAGCCGACGCCCGACAATCGCCGTCGCCGCCATCCCCGGCCGAGAGGCGCACGCACCCTGCGTGATCGATGTCCCGTAAAAGACGATCGGCTTGCCAAGGCTCGACGCCTCCGGCACTGAAATCTTGTCCTCCTTCGGAACCCCGACCTCGACCGATGAGACGCCGTTGTACAGCGGCAAATACAGCAGGCATGGTTGGCCGTCCCGTGTGGCAAAAGAAGCAGTGCTCGTCGCTCCCTCCGGCCGACCGTTGTTCACAAAGCGCCATGTTCCCGTCTTGGCATCCTTCGTGTACAGATCCACGCCGCTCACACCCGTCGCGGGCATGTGGGGCATCGCCAGGTCCTTGGAATTGGTCACCGTCCAACGAACCTTGATCGACGACGAACTGACCGCAAACCGAACCGCCATTCCCGCGCTCTGGTGGCTGAGGTCCCAGACCGGAGCAATCACACGTCCCTTTGCCTTGCTTGGCAATCGGTCATAAAACGCATCAGTATCCGTCCACCCCTTCCCCTCCACGAGCAGATCCTTCGCGTCATACCAGAGCGTCTTCCCATCCGGGTCGGCCTTGGCTTTGCCGGGATCGATCGTCCCCGCCCAGGCCGCGCTCGAAGCGATCAACATCATCAGGCAGGTCAGAGCGCCATACATCAATTTGGCCATAATCAATGATTTCCTTTCATACCCCGCCCGCCACACGCGATCGCTCGACTCTAGTCGCAATGCCCGCCACGATGCAACTCGACCCGCTGTATTTCCGTACCTTCTTGTATACAATTGGATTCTGGTGTTGGCATAACGACAGGAACTTTGCGCGAAAGTCAAAAATGATGAGCACGTCCAGAACCATCGATTTCCGCTACGCCCCCCGATCCGTGTGGACCAATCTCTGCCGGCCGGACGACTCGTTCAAAACCCTCGTCGATGAGAATGGCCATCTGCTTTATGACTATCGCAACAACACGATTCTCGATGAGCAAGGCAACACCCTTACTGACTATTACTACGGCCATTTCGAGCGCATCCTCGCGTTTCAACTCCAAAACGACCGCGCACCAACATCGATTCGCCAATCCACGCCGAGCGCGCGCATTCCCGTCGTGCAAACGGTGGTCGAATATCCCGAAGCCACCCTCGAATTGCTCGCCTTCGCGCATCAGCATGGCGAGGGCAAGCGCACCGACATCGTCCTGTGGACGATTCATTCGAAGACCGGTCCGTACATGACCAATTTCCGGCTACAGGCACAAGGGTTTGGCGTAATGTCCCTCCGAAAGACCGTGGCAGGGGGCACCCTCTTTGAAGCCCGCCTTGGCGAGGCGCCGAAAGTCGCATTGGTCTCCACCGCGCCGATGAGTGGTTGCGCGGCGACTGATTACGGCCCGACCTCCGCTTACGCCACCGACCGCGCGATGGTCGATTCGACGCATCCACTCCGCGGCGCGATCATGATTCCCCTCAATCACCAGGAAGTCGGGCAGTACACCCATGACTGGGCACTGGCCGCACTGGAGGCCGAATGCGAGTTTTGGACTCGCTACCCACTGATGCCCCTCCGCCTGGAAGTCCCCGACGACGCGGTGATGGACATGATCACATCCTGCGCCCGCAACATTCTTCAAGCGCGCGAGATCCACGATCACGTCTCCGAGTTTCAGGTCGGCCCGGCCGTCTATCGGGGATTGTGGATTGTCGACGGGCACTTTCTCCTCGAAGCCGCGCAATACCTCGGCCATGCCGCCGAAGCCTTTCATGGCCTCGATGCCCTCCTCAAGCGTGCGCGGCCGGATGGAGCAATCCGCGTGTCCACATCCCACCTCAAGGAAACCGGGATCGCCCTTTTCACCTTCGTACGCCAATGCGAATTGATGGGGGACACGGGCAAACTCAAGGAACTCTGGCCGACCATTCGCAAGGCTGTTGGATACATCGAACACCTGCGCGAGCTGTCGAAGAAAAATGGTCCCGATGCCCCCGAGTATGGCTTGATGCCACCTGCCCTTGGCGATGGTGGTCTCGGGGGTTCCCGTCCGGAATATACCACCGCGCTATGGACTCTCGCGGGCCTCAAAGCAATTGCCGCCGCCGCCCATCGCATTGGATTTCAGGAAGATGCTGCGCGCTTCCAAGCTGATTACGACAGTCTCCTCCATGACTTCCGTGAACACGCCGCCAGAGACATGCGAGAGCTGCCTGATGGCACCGCCTATCTCCCGATGGCAATGCCCGACGGCGGCAGCGAATACATCTGGAGAACCTCCGACCCCCGTCCCCCCAAAGCCGGCATCCCCGCTCATCCCTGGGATCGAATCAATCCCGCCACCGCCACATGGGCGCTGGCGCACGCGATCTATCCCGGCGAAGTGTTCGATGCCGCCGACCCGATCATCAACAACCTCTGCCATCTGCTCGACCTCATGGACAACGATGAGGGAATTCCAGGGGAGACGGGGTGGGAGCCGTACCAGTCGATCTGGAATTATTCCGCCTCTTTCTATGCCCATGTCTGGCTCTACGCCGGTGTGCCCGACAAGGCGATCGACTATCTCTACGCCTTCGCCAACCACGCCTCCAGCACCCGCGTCTGGCGCGAGGAGCAATCATTCCGGGACTTTCATCAAGGCTATTGGGTGGGAGACATGCCGCACAACTGGGCATCGGCGGAGTTCATCCGTCTCGTCCGCCATCTGCTTGTGTTGGAAAAAGGGCAACAGCTCGACCTCCTGCCCGGCCTACCCTCCGAATGGATCGTCCCCGGTAAGGCGATCATCCTGGAACGCACGCCCACCCGCTTCGGCCCGATCACTTTTAAGGTGTACTTTAACCAGCCTGGCCAGGCGGCAATCACCTTCGAGCGCGATGAGAACTGGCCGATCCAACCCCAAGCCTGCATCCTGCATGTGCAGTCTCTCAGGGCCGGGGGGATTGAAGACTTGACCCTTAATGGCAAAAAGGTCTCCATGGCCGATCCAACGATCACGATATGAGGGTGAATCTCACGGGCTGTGCAGCGATCCGTCGGTGATCCGAGCCTGCGTCCAATCGATGACTTCCGCCTTCGGTGGATATGCCGCCGCCGCTTTTTCATCGACATCGATGCCAAACCCAGGCCGATCGTTCGGATACAGATACCCGCCGCGAACCTCCGGCAAGCCATCGAAAATCGCCCGCTCCTGCGATGTGAATGGCGCAAACTCCTGGATGCCAAACGCGGGGCTGGCCACGTCCAGATGCAGATTGACCGCGTGCCCGACTGGCGAGGTGTCTTTCGGTCCGTGCCATGCCGTTCGTACGCCATGCGCCTGGCATATCTGCGCCGCCCGCCATGCCGGTGTCAAACCTCCAACCGCCGATAGATGCAATCGCAGGAAATCAATCTGGCGGTGCGTCACGAGATCCATCCATTGCTCCGGATGGGTGAACAGTTCACCCACCCCCTGCGGCGTGCTCGTCGCCTCCCTCATCCGCCCGTACCAATCCAAGTGCTCCGGCGGCAGGGCGTCTTCCAGGAAGAACAGGCGATACGGCTCCAGCCGTTTGGCAAAGCCAATCGCGTCAATCGGCGACAAGCGCGAATGGACATCGTGGATGAGTTCCACTTCGTCTCCAAGCGTCGCGCGAAGCCTTTCAATCGCATCGAGCATCTCCCGCTGATACGCCGCCGGATCATAATATGCTCCCGGCAGCGACCCGTCGGGCGGGGCGACCGACACACCCCGCCCCCCATACCCGGCCGACGCGGCGCTGAGCTCATGCGCCTGCCCATGCGGCTTGGCGCTGAGCTGCACGCGTAGATGCCTCACGCCACAAGCAAGGAGCGCGCGCGACCGGTCGATGAGTTCATCCACATCCCGACCGGCCGCATGCTGATAGATCGCCGCCGCTTCGCGCACCTTCCCGCCCAGCAGTTCGTACACGGGCATCTTCGCCTGCTTGCCTTTGATGTCCCACAACGCCTGATCGATGCCCGAGATCGCATTGTTGAGCACCGGCCCATGTCGCCAATAGCCGTTGAAGTGCATCAAGTGCCACAACTCCGTGATCCGTGACGCGTCACGACCGATGAGCAGCGGCGTCAGATGCGATTTCACCGCTTCAACGACCGCCGTGTAGCGCTGCGTGAAGGTTGCGCATCCCCACCCGTACAGATCCGGTTCGGACGTCTGAACCTTGACAAGCACGAGGTTTTCGCTGGTGGGTCTCGTCACCAGGACATGAATGGATTGGATTGTGGGCATGCAGATGCGCCTTTCGGAGTGCAATTCGCGTTAAACACTGAACAAGTTAATCGTTGGTCCCCTTGGCCAGGTATCCCCCGTCAACGATGAAGTCCTGCCCGGTGATCCACCCCGCCTCATTGCCGAGCAGAAACACCACAAGCCCCGCGACATCGCGCCCGGTTCCGATCCGACCCAGCGGATACAGCTTGCCCATCCGCTCATGCTCGGCCTGCGGATCGGCTTTTTCCGCCAGGTATCGCCGATACAGCGGAGTGTCAATCGTTCCCGGGCAGACGGCATTGCATCGAATGTTGAACGGCGCGCCCTCCAGCGCCGTTGCCCGCGTGAGTCCCAGCACCGCCGACTTGCTCGCCGAATATGCCGCCGCTCCCGGCGCGCTGTTGTACGCCATGATCGATGCGCAGTTGACAATCGCGCCCCCGTGTTCCTTCATCCGCCCCAAAGCATGCTTGGCCGTCAACAGATATCCCCCGACGTTGATGTCGAGCATCATCCGCCAATCTTCCCATGTAAGGTTTTCCACTGGGCAATTCCTGAGCAGCCCCGCGTTATTGACCAGCCCGTCCAGCCGACCTTCATCCCCGGCCGCCGTTTTCACCGCCGCCTCCACCGCCTGCTCATCCGCGACGCTTCCCCGCACATAGCGTATCGATTTGTCACTCGCATCAACTGGCGGCTGAACATCCAGCACCGTGACGACCGCCCCCCGTTCGGCCAGGAGCCGCGCCACCGCCGCCCCGATCCCGCTCGCTCCGCCGGTCACCAAATGCCGTGTGTTGTTCAAGGTGTGCATTCGTTCCTTGGAAAAGGTTCATCCCCGTTGCACCATCGTCATGCCTCGCGGGTGCAACGACCGACCAAGGTTATTCTACCCGCCGCACTCTTTTCAGCTAACATCTGCCGCTGAATCGCACCGGTATCGTTTTCAATGGAGCAACTCGATGACTCAATCAGTGCCGAATCCCGCTGCGGCGTCACCCCACGCGAACCGTACATCCCATTCCCCGGCGTCGCGCGTATCACATGTCAGCTTGAACGGCGGCTGGCATCTTTCTTATGGCCCGGAGCCCATGAGCGGTCCGATGTCGCCGGACGATCCGGCCCGCACAGCGCTGACAACCATCCCTGCCAACGTGCCCGGCAATGTCGAGCTCGACCTTCTCGCAGCCGGAAAAATCGCCGACCCTTCCATTGGAACCAACGCGTACCAATTGCGCCCTTATGAAACATACACCTGGTGGTACTCCCGAAGCTTTGCCACACCCTCCGCAGCGCCCGGCGAACGCGTGGAGCTGATCTTTGAGGGCGTGGACACGCTCGCGACCTACTGGCTCAATGGGCAGGAGTTGGGTTCCACATCCAACATGCTCATCCCGCACCACTTCGATGTGACGGATTGCCTGACACCGGCCGGTCGGGACAACCAATTGCTCATCCGCATCGATTCGGCCGTCCTCACCTCGCGGCAATATCAACCCACAGTCATTGAAAATGCCCTCGACGCACTGAACTATCAATCCCTCTCAATCCGCAAAGCCGCGCACATGTATGGATGGGACATTCTCCCGCGCATCGTCTCCGCCGGCCTGTGGCGCGGCGTTCACCTCGTGATCCGTCCACCCACCGGTTTCCGCGATATTCATGTCGCCACACGCAGCGTTGATCCCGAACACAATTCGGCCCGTCTCCTGATCGACTGGGATATCCACACCGATCGGCGCGACCCCGAAGGGATCACCGCCCGTTTCACACTCGCAGATCCTTCCGACGGCAGGGTGCTTCATGCTTTTGACGCCACCGTCCTCAGCACTCACGACCGGCGGGTTGTCTCCATCGAGAATGTTGAGTTCTGGTGGCCGCGCGGTTCGGGCGCGGCGAAGCTGTACGAACTTCGCTGCGAACTTCTGGACGCCGATGCCACCGTGCTTGATCTTCGTCAAATCCCGGTGGGCGTTCGCACCATCGAGCTGCGCCGAACCGACTTGACCACGCCCCAGGGCGACGGGGAGTTCGTCTTCATCGTCAACGGGCACAAAATCTTTGCCCGCGGCACCAACTGGGTGCCGCTCGACAGCCTGCACAGCCGCGACCCCCAGCATCTGCCCGGCATGATCGACATGCTGGTGGACCTCAATTGCAACATGGTCCGCTGCTGGGGCGGCAACGTGTACGAGGACGATGAGTTTTTCAATCTGTGCGACCAGCGAGGGATCATGGTCTGGCAGGACTTCGCCATGGGGTGCGCGGTCTATCCGCAGGAGGATGACTTCGCGCGGCAAATCCGCGATGAGGCAGACGCGATCATCCAAAAATTGCGCAACCACCCCAGCCTTGCCCTCTGGGCCGGGAACAATGAGGGGGATGCGTTTTTCGAATGGGCCTCGGGAATCAATCCCAACACCGATCGCCTCAGTCGCAAGGTTCTTCCCGACGCCGTTCGCCGGCTTGATCCGCTCCGCGCCTACCTTCCCTGCTCGCCCTATTTCCCCCCGGCCTACTTCGAGCAGTCGCGCCCCGATTCGGACGTGTTGCCCGAGCAGCACCTGTGGGGTTCACGCGACGATTTCAAAAGCCCCTTTTACACCACCCACGCCGCCCACTTCGCCAGTGAGATCGGGTATCACGGTTGCCCCGACCGCGCCACACTCGAACAGATGCTCGATCCGGAGTTTGTCTGGCCGTGGCATGACAACCCCCAGTGGCTCGCCAAGGCCGTCCGGCCGCATCCGCTGGTCACGCGATATGATTACCGCATCCCCCTGATGGCCAATCAGATTCGCGTTCTGTTTCCCGAAATCCCCGACAACCTCGACGACTTCGTTCTCGCCTCCCAGATCAGTCAGGCCGAGGCGCTCAAATTCTTCATCGAACAGTTCCGCTCGGGCAAATGGCGTCGGACCGGCATCCTCTGGTGGAATCTCCGTGATGGCTGGCCGGTCATCAGCGACGCCATCGTCGATTACTACGGGCGGCGCAAGCTCGCCTACAACTTTGTCAAACGCGTCCAAAGCGATGTGTGCGTGATGATCGGCGAACCGGCCAATGCCTCCCACGCCGTCATCGCTGTCAACGACGGCATCCATCGCGGCCAACTGGCTGTCACCATACGCGACGCCGACACCGATGCGATCCTGCTGCAAACAACCGTGAACCTTGAGCCCAACTGCCCGGCCATTCCAATCGGCGAGCTCTCGGCGTCTTCATCCCCGGCGATGTGGCTGATCCAATGGTCGTTCAATGGCAACGATGACGGCAATCACTATCTCGCCGGCCCGCGCCCCTTTGATCTGCCCACCTATCGCCGGTGGTTGAAGTTGATGTGACGTCGAATGATGAAATAGTTCCGAGCACCTGAACCCCCAAGCCTGAACCCTGAATCTTACGCCCTCGCCATCGTCTCGCGCCGGTCCCGATACATCTGCCAGAAGAGGATCCACGGATCAATGAGGATTTTGTCAGCTTCCCTCATTCCCGGTTCGACAACGCCGAAGACGAAATGCGAGTGCTCATTGATGCCCGAGAGAACACCGGCAGCCTCCGCGATATGAGTGCCAGCCTCGATATGGGTATGCTCCGCCGTCAAAAGTCGGATGACGTGGTGCACCTGCAGGATCCACGTCGATCCATCCTCCCATTTGTGAATCCCTCGCCATCGGTTGTTGTTTTGGCCGTCGGCCAGTGAATTGAAATAGTAGTGGTCATCCAGTGAGATCGGCGCCCAGATCGGCGTGCCGGCCGGATGGTTGATGTCGAGCCCGCCATGTGCTTCCACGCCCTGGTACGGCCCCATCCAGCAATCCGACCCCTCATAACAATCCTCGATCCGCAACCCGCCTTCGGGCAGCGGGCACCACGGATGCAGCAGGACCGGACAAATCCGCATCGTCGCATCCTGCACCGCCAGTCTGACATGCTTCCTCGGCCGACAGGCGCCATGCACCTCCTTCAGATGCTCAAACAACTTCGAGCAGCCATCGAACCAGAGGTGCATCCCAAACAGCTTCCACGGCTCGTAAAAACTCTTCTGATTCCCCACCCACCGATTGATCTCGATGGAGTATCCGTCTATTTCCATCTTCAGGGTCATCTCGAGTTCAACGAGTGCCGGCCCGGATCGATTCGGCGTGTTCATGTTGGAGCGATAGACGCCAGCGCCGATGGCGACGACCTTCAACCGATGCGTCTGGCCGCTCGCCAATGTGAAATGCAGTTCATCGCCAATATCCAGTTCCACCGTCGTCAACGTCGCTCGCGCTTTTTTTTCAACAACCATCACCAACTCCGTAAAAATACCCTCGCAAAGTCGAATCTCGTCATCCATTCCCAAATCGCATAAAGTTCCCATGCCAACGTGATGTAACATGGTGCGCAAGCCGCGCGGGTCGCGTCAATGAAGAGGAGGATCGCATGCACTTCCCAGTTGACATTGTATTGTTTGGGTTGCGGTTTCCGCCGCATGCGGTGATGGAGGGGCTGGCTTATGTCCTGGGTTTTCAAGTATATCGGATGATGCGAAGGCGATTTCCGCAGGCGCTGGTTGGCGGGGAGGCGATGGCGTGGGTGCTGGTGGGGTGCGTCATTGGGGCGGTGGCGGGATCGAAGGTGCTGGCGTGGGTGGAATCAATCAACGAGTATTGGCCATTGCTGCATGAGCCGCAGGCGTGGCTGGGCGCCAAGACGATCGTGGGCGGATTGCTCGGCGGATGGATCGGCGTGGAGATCGTCAAGAAGCGGCTGGGCATCAAACACTCGACGGGCGATGGGTTTGTGTTTCCGCTGATTGTCGGTATCGCGGTGGGGCGGGTGGGGTGCTTTTTGAGCGGTTTGGCCGACCATACCTATGGGCTGCCCACCTCCCTGCCGTGGGGGGTGGATTTTGGGGATGGGGTGTCGCGCCATCCGGCGCAGTTGTACGAAATTCTTTTTTTGTTGATGTTGGCCGTGGCGCTGGCACTATATCATCGCAAGCCTCGGCCAAATGGCAGGCTCTTTCTGCTGTTCATGCTTGGCTATCTAAGCTGGCGGGTGTTTATCGAGTTTTACAAGCCGCGGCTGATGTTGGCCGGGCCTTTAAGCGCGATTCAGATGGCGTCGATGGCGGGGGTGGTTGTGTGCCTCGTGATGCTCTGGAAGAGACAATCGCCCGGCAGCCGTCGGCCAGTGTTCGATGAGTTTTCCACGGATTCGCCATGCCCGACCGCCCCTATCTCTTCTTCGAATTGACGAACAGCATCTGCGCCACATGCCTGCGAAAGGTTGAGGCGAAGGTGATCTTCGAGGAGGGGTGCGTCTACCTGCACAAGTGGTGTCCGGAGCACCGGTTTCAGAAGGTGCTCATCTCGACGGACATCGAGTATTACAAGCTGTCGCGCCGGATGCTCAAGCCGGGGCAGATGCCGCTCAGGTTCAACACGCCCATCCGCCACGGCTGCCCCTACGACTGCGGCCTGTGCCCTGATCACGAGCAGCATTCGTGCCTGACGCTCGTCGAGGTGACCGACCGGTGCAACCTCACCTGCCCGATCTGCTACAGTGAATCGGCCCCGGATCACGGCCGCCATCGCACGCTCGACGAGATCAACTTCATGCTCGATTGCGTCGAGCGGAACGAGGCCGAGCCGGATGTCGTGCAGATCAGCGGCGGCGAGCCGACGATCCATCCCGACTTCTTCGCCATCCTCGACTCGGCCAAGCGCCGCCCGATCAAGCACCTGATGGTGAACACGAACGGGATCAGGATCGCGGGCGATGCCGCCTTCGCCCGGCGGCTCGCCGGTTACATGCCGGGGTTTGAGATCTACCTGCAATTCGATTCGTTGCGCGCCGCGCCGCTCAAGACGCTGCGCGGGGCGGACCTGATGGAGGTGCGCCGCCGCGCCCTCGAGCGCCTCAATGAGCACAACATCTCGACGACGCTCGTGGTGACGCTGAAGAAGGGACTGAACGACGGGGAAATCGGCGAGATCATCGATTTCGCCCTCAAGCAACGCTGCGTGCGCGGGGTGACGTTTCAGCCGATCCAGTCGGCGGGGCGATTGGAGGACTTCGATCCGGCTCGCGATCGACTGACGCTTGGCGAGGTGCGGCAGGAGATCCTGAAGCAGTCGCCGGTGTTTGCGCCGGAGGATGTGATCCCGGTGCCGTGCCATCCCGATTGCCTGGCGATGGCGTACGCGCTGAAGATGGATGGATGCGTGACGCCGCTGACGCGATTGGTCGATCCGGGCATGCTTCTGGACGGCGGCGGGAACACGATCGTGTATGAACGGGATGCGGGGATCAAAACCGAACTGCTGCGGCTGTTTTCGACGGCCGCGTCGCCGGTGTCGGGGGCGGCGTCATTGAAGCAGTTGCTCTGCTGCCTGCCCCAGGTGGCCGCGCCGCAGGGGATCGGGTATGAAAACATCTTCCGGATCATCATCATGCAGTTCCTGGACCCGCACAATTTCGATGTCCGGAGCGTGAAGAAAAGCTGCGTGCACATCGCGCATCCCGATGGGCGGATCATTCCGTTCGACACGTACAATCTGTTTTATCGAAACGGAAGGGAAAAGATGTGGGAGCAGGCGAAATCGCCGCAGGCGCTGACCCAGTTGACGGCGTCGGCGGCGATGACAAAGTGATGGGACAAGCGAAAGGGACGATGCGATGGCGGATGACAAGGATCAGCGTCCGACACGGATGAATCGACCAGAGCAGCGACAGACACCGCTCGCTTCCACGGCCGCTCAGGTGGCGATGGGATTCGGGGCATGGGTGGTGTTCATCGCCCTTGTCGCGGCGATCTACGGGGCATTTTCATACAACCGCCAATACATGCCGATCAGTTCCATCGTCGCCATTCTTGCGCTGGGCGGCTTCGTCGCGCTGTGCGTTTACGTGTACAGGGTTTATCACTGGCGCGCGTTCGTACCGGGGGCGCTGTTGGGGTTTGGCGTCACGTGCCTCCTGCCCGTTGGTATCATCGTCGTGCTATGCGGCGGATGGAAGTTGTGAGGGCAGGCGCCGGTTGTCACGCACGAAGGCTATTTCGTGATGAAAAACGGCTGCGTCCATGCGAATTGCTCGCCGCGCCCCATACATTCGATGCGGATGTATTTATCGATGTTCGGATACTCGGCCAGATCAATGTCGATATCGGAGCGGTTGACGACGGCGAAGCGCTTTTGATGAATCGTGCTGGCGACGATGCGATCCGCGTTGTCGGTGCTGACCCGGATGCGCGTTCCGGTCACTTCAATCGAACGGATAACCACGCCGGTGGAGGCGTAGAACCGTCCATTGGCCAGCGCGTTGACGATTGAATCCACCGTCGGTGTGGCCACGTTGACGACGTTCCATCCCTGCGCGACTTCCCCATTGGCCAGATGGGAATCGTCGTTGGCATAGCCCCAGGCGCGAAGGCCTTTGCTGAGGAGGCGATCCCAGCGATCCGTGGCGAACTGGCTGCCGTCGAGTCGCCCGATCGTGCCGTTGAAAATCTCAAGCCCTTTGTACCCCCTCCATTTTTCCAGGCTCTCCTGAGAGCAATGATCCCAGTTGGCGAACCAGTTGGGGTGATTGACGATGGCGAATCCACCTGCGGTGTTGATGTCGTCGATCACCTTCTGGCGATCGGCGTCGGGATCAACCCGGCGTGTGCCGTTGACGTGCAGCATGTGAACGCCATTGGCCGATACCTCGTTGCCGGGGATCATGACCATGCCGCGCGAATCCCAGGCGCGGTAGTCGTCGGGCGACGTGAAGATGTCATGATCGGAAATCATCAGGAAATCGTACCCGTGGGCGGCATAATCGTTGAGTACCTCCTGGGGCGGGCGCTGGCCGTCGCTTCGCGTGGTGTGGGCATGAAGGTTGCCGCGCAGCCATTGGCCGGTGGAGAGATCACTGTAGGGATGTTCAATGTTCATATTGCTTTGTGTTGAGTGACAGGCGCCGCGATGAAAATCGCATCCCGCCGATGGGTTGTCAAGGTGAAGGCGGGGCGAGCCATCATGCGGGCACAATCTATTTTCGCGGCATGGATGCGTGGATGGTGGGCGTCGATCCCGCGGCATGGCAGGAGCAACGCCCTCCATTATCGTCCCGCTTGCATGGCGCGCCGCACATAACGGTTGGTTTTCAGCTCCTCGCCGAGTGTGCTGGGTGAACCGTGGCCGGGGAGCAGGCGCGTGGCCGGGGGGAGTGTCATCACCCGGCGGATCGACGCTTCCAGGTTCGCCTGGCTGGAATCGGGCAGGTCGGTGCGTCCGACGGCGTTCATGATGATCAGGTCGCCGCCGATGAGCAGTTGCTGCTCCGGGAAATGGTACATGACATGTCCGGGCGCGTGGCCGGGGGTGTGAATGACATGCACAGGAATGGACCCAAGGGCAAGGACCTGGTTGTCGTCGACATACGCATCGGCTCGGCGCGGTGGAATCGTGAAAGGGAGGGGGAGGAACGGATTGTTGGGCTCAAGTAATTTGGGCTCATCGAGATGATTGATGAGCACTTTGGCTGCGGGAAAACGTTCGGTCACGCGGGCGTGATCGGCGATGTGATCGAAATGGCCGTGCGTAAGCCACAAGCCGATGATGCGCCATTGGCGCCGTTCGGCTTCGTCAAGCAGGGGGGCAACGGTGTGGTCGGGCGCATCAAATAGAATCGCATCGCCGGTGTCGGTGTTGGCGACAAGATATGCGTTGGTTGCGGCGACGCCGCCGGTGCGGGAGAGAACCTGGAGGTCGTTCATCATGGATTGATGGTAGGGCGGTCAAAATGAAAAGGTTGCTGCACGGGCGGCGAACTAAAATGACAGTCCGATCTGCCGCCGGATGGCGTCGAGAACGCGCATGTTGCCCAATGTGTCGGCCTCCGTGATGGTCGGGGGCGCATTGTCGAGAATCGTCGCGGCGAATGCGTCGGCCTCGATGCCATACAGATCGCCGCCGGCGCTGAAGGAACGTGTTTCTCGCGGAGGCGGCGCGGGCTTCGATTTGGAATCGGGATTGTCCATTCGCGGCGGCGTGCTTTTGGCGATGTGGAAGACGGCGTTGTCGGCCGGAGGCTTCCAGGGAACGGGAATGTCGATGTACCCCTCACTGCCGCAAATCGAGGCGGTGTTGTCGGCGTGCAGATTCATCCCACAGGAGAACGTCGCCATGACATCTCCAGGAAAATGAAGCGTGCCAATGGTCAATTCGTCAACGGCGCTTGCATGCGTTTTGGCGACTGCGGCCACGCGCGTGGGTTCCGCGCCGGCGAAGAGTCGGCTGAAGTTGATGCAATAGCATCCAATGTCCATCAAGGCGCCGCCGGCCAGCGACGCGTCGAATCGCACGTTCCCATCGATCTTTTTCGTGTTGTAGCAAAAGCTCGTGCGAATGAGGCGCACATCTCCAATCTCCCCTTTATGCACGGCCTCGACCACCGCAAGCATGAGCGGGTGCGAGCGGTACATGAACGCCTCCATCACCCGCAACCCCCGGCGGCGGGCCACATCGAACATTTCACGCGATTGCTCCTCGGAGACCGCGAACGGCTTCTCGCACAACACGTGCTTGCCGGCATTCAACGCGGCAATCGTCCATTCATGATGTAGGGAGTTGGGAAGGGAATTGTAAACAACGTCGATTTGCCCGTCGCGGAGCAGGGCGTCATAGGTGTCGTATGACCGCGGGACCGAATGGCTGGCCGCGAAAGCGCCTGCGGTGTCGGCGGCGCGCGAACCGACGGCCGCCAGCTCGCCGCGCTTGCTCGTGCGCAAACCGGCGGCGAATTGCCGGGCGATGTTGCCGGTGCCGAGAATTCCCCAGCGGAGTCGCTTCGTCATGGATTGTTCCTTGGCCAGGGTGTGGCGGTCGTTTTCCTATCCGTCGCTTCGTCATTACACTATGCTCATTGAGGTTCCCGCCTCAAGAGACAAAAGATGATGCTGTTTTACGCCGCCGGAGAAAATCATTGAGTGACTCACTGAACCATTCCAGAATCGATGCATCCCACTGGAAAGGAAAATGGTGCTGGACGCGCAAGCATCTGCAGCATCCGTGGAATTACTACGCATATTTTCGAAAAGCGTTCAGTTTGCCCGCCAAGCCGCGGCGGTGCATCGTCCGGGTATCGGCCGACGCGCGATACACCCTTTATGTCAACGGCAAACGGGTGCATCAAGGCCCGGCGCGGTCGTATCCACAGCATCAAAGTTACGACACGCTGGATCTGGCGGATTTGCTCCATGCCGGCGACAACACGATTTGCGCCATCTGCCATCAATTCGGCGTCCCGACCTTCCAAAGCGTGTATCGGGACATCAGCGGATTTCTGCTCGACGGATCGGCCGAGATGGATGGGGCGTCGGTGGAGCTGCACACGCCCGATGGATGGCGATGCCGCCGCGCTCGCGCCTGGCGACAGGATGTGGTTCGCCTCTCCGTACAGTTGGGATTTCAGGAACATTTTGATGCCGATGGCGATCCCTCCGACTGGATGACGCCGCAATATCGGCCGACCGATGAGCAGGGGTGGGGCGAGCCTTGGATCGCCGGGGAGGTGGGATGTCATCCATGGTTGTCGATGGAACCGCGGGGCGTGCCGCTCCTGGTGGATGATGTGGAACCACCGACCGCTGTGCTGGCGCAGTTCGGCGGCGAAAACGCGCGGGGATATAAAATATCCCCCGATGTCTATCACCTTCCACTTTTGGAAAAGCACGCCAAGAGCATACTGGTGCTTGAAAATATCGAGGGGTTGCTTGGCAAAAATGAAGAGCCGGCCACAATCCCCTCGCCCCCGGACGGGGAATACCTCATGGTCGTGCTGGACCTCGGCGTCTATCGCACCGGGCATGTCTGCCTCGACATCGCCGAGGCGGCCGGTGATGAGATCATCGACATCCTTTATAGCGAATCGGTGAATGAGCGGACCAAGTTTCCCACGATTCTGGGTGTTGCCGGTGAACCCAAGGTCGGCTGCGAGGAGGCGATGGGCGATCGCTATCGCTGCCGGGCCGGGGCGCAAACGTGGGAAACATTCTGGCCAAGGGGAATGCGCTATTTGACGCTCGTCTTCCGCAATGTGGAAAAGCCGCTGAAAGTCAAACGCGTTGCCGTGCGCGCGGTCCATGCGGGATTGGAGGAGGTGGGATCATTCGACTGCTCCGACAAGCGTTTGAGCGACATCTGGACGGTGGCCCGGCGGACGCAGATCAACTGCGCCTTTGATTCATTCGTCGATTGCCCCTTTCGCGAGCAGGCGCAGTGGTGGGGTGATGCGCGGATTCAAGCAAAGGTCACGGCGTACGCCTTCGGCGACAGTTCACTGCTCGAGCGCGGGATTCGCATGGTCGCGCAGTCACAGGCGGAGGATGGCTCGCTCCATTCGCATCCCCCGGCCGACATCCCCGGCCATCGCCTGCCCGACTTTTCCCTGACCTGGATCGGCACGCTGTGGGATCACTATTTTCATACGGGCGAAACACGTTTGCTCGTCGAGCACCTGCCCGTTCTCCATCGGCTGCTGGACCATTTCAAGGCCCATGAGGGGCCGCAAGGCCTCGTCGGCGGCTTCGGCTTGGGGTGGTGGCTCTTTCTCGATTGGAAGCCGCTGTACAAGGCCGACTACAGCGGAATGCTGAACCTGATGTACCTTCAGGCGTTGCGCTGGTCGGCGGATATCTCGCGGCTGGCGGGTGATGAAAACAAACAGGCGGAGTATGAGCGCAGAGCGGCCGCGCTGACCGACGCCATCGAGTCACATTTCTGGGATGCCGAAGCGGAAGTGTGGGTGGATGGATGGGATGTCAAAACAACACAGCAGGTCAAGGAAGTCTCCCAGCACATGAATGCGCTGGCGATCCTTCTCGACTTGAAGCCCGATGCGCATGCCGATCTGGCGAAGAATGTCCTGCTCAAATCCGCCCGCGCCAAGCGGGGCAAGATCATCGAGGCGTCCCCTTATTTTTATGCCTATGTGCTCGAAGCCCTCGCCAAATGCGGCCTGCGCGACGAGATGATCGAAATCATCCGCGACAAGTGGGGCGCGATGATCGACGCCGGCGCGACCACGTTCTGGGAGAACTGGGGCGAAGGCATCTGGAGCCACTGCCACGCCTGGGCATCGTCACCTCTTTATCATTTGTCGCAGCAGGTCCTTGGCGTCACCCCGACGGAGCCCGGCTGGCACCGCATCCGCATCGCGCCGCTGGTCGCGGGTCTGGAGTTCGCCCGCGGCGTCGTCCCCTCGCCCTTGGGACCGATCCACGTTGAATGGGAAATGGTCGAGGAGGATCAGATGGTGGTCAACATCGATCTCCCCGAAGGCATGCAAGCCGATTTTGTGGGACCTCTAGGCGAAACCCGCACCCTCCCCGCCGGGTCGCATGAGTTCCACACATGAACGTATGATGTGGCGATGGCAGATCGTGGCATGGGCGGCCCGCCCATGTTCGTTCCCGTACTCGGGAACCAATCAGTTGATACAGCGCGACTATGCAAATGCGCAAAGGCCACCTCACCACCATTCCAAGGATCCTCATTATTTCACAAATGTTCATTTCTTGCGGATATTATTTTTTATTTGCCTGTTCCGAAAACATGGTGTATTAAGATGATGGTTTAGGCGGACAAGTGTCGGCCTGCAAAATATGGAATCGAGAGAGGCGCGAGGGTTCTGGCCCTTTGACCGCCCGGCAACCTGGTGAATCGCCAAGGTGCCACTGCCAGCCCGAAAGGGAACGATTTGGCTCTGTGACCACAGGTCCAGGCGCAAGCGGTTTAAATCTCCGCTTTACAAATCGATTGTCCTCTTTTCAGGCCGGCCGGTCATTTACAGTCGTACCGTCGCATTTTCTCTCAATTGCGAAAGGATGATTGACGATGAGTGACAAAGACCGCACCCACACATGGAGCAAAGGGTACGACTATATCACGACCGAACCGAACGCCGCTGCGCATATGGACAGCCCGGTCTGTGGCCAGCGGATGTACGTAAATCGCGGAAGATACGGACCAACCTGCTACGCCGAGGCCATGGCGAGAAAGGGACATACCCACGACCGCTTTACCTGCCCGGACGGCGAAGAACGATGGCATGCCGAAGCGTTGGCATTGAAAAAGGAAGCGGATGAAACCGTGTCCACCAGAGTCCGCGCGCTCATTGAGGAGGACCTGGCCGAATTGATTCGAAGCAATCTGTGAGGCCGGTCAATAAAGGGAAAGGAGGAATCAAATGCCAACGATAACTGAGAGCATCATTTTTGCGGGCTTTAATCATGACATAGCCTGGTGGAAAGCCAATTGCCCGGCCGGTCGCCGACGGCCCAAATCAGCGAAGGACATTTGTGGCATTGACTGGGCGACAACAGGGCCGGGAATGTCTTGGCCAGAATGGTATTATATTTCGAGCAATCGATCCGGAAGCCATTGGATCTTCTGGGGACAAGCGGACCAGGAAGTATATGATGGGATTTATCCGTACGATTGGGAGGCATCATCAATTGATACCGCGCATGACTCGTATAACCAAGATTGCATTCCGCTTGCCTGGTGCCCTCGTCAACGCATGACAATGAAAAGAGCATCCACGCTCCTGTTGCAGGCATACTGGAGAAACTTGATCCACGAATGCGGTGGGGAGGATGGCCGTCCAATCTTTGAGGACGTTCTCAGTGGTGGTCTTATCAGCGAGAAGGAAGTCCACTCACTCGCACGCGAGGTATGGGTGGGCAATCGACCCACGGGAGAATTCTATGGCCGTGTCGTCAATCTCAACACGAATAGGTCAGATGGAATATGTCGCTGTTACTTTTCATTCAATGGACACATTGCACGCATTGACCTTGCGGATGGCTCGTCGATCCAACTTGATCGAATACATACGGAAAATGAACCCGGGGATGCACTTGTGATGACGGGCGAGGATGCGGCAGGCGACACTTGGGAAATTACTCCCGAGTAAGGAGAAGTTGACATGGCGACAAGCACGGAACTATTCGACGCTTACTGGAAAACAACATATCGATCTGAAATCGATGGGCAACCCATCGCGATACATCCGGGCAAGACCTGCCCGGGGTTGGATGCGATCCTCAAGGCCAAACGCAAGCGGTCGTGGGCATTCGTCACGGCTTGCAATCCCCATTCAATCCCGGCGACGGCGGAAGCCAATCAGTTGGCGCAAGAGAAGCTGCGAAAGGTGATTGAGCGGAATGGATGGACATGCTTTCCTGGCAGTGGCGAGCCGGGCGACCACCAGTGGTTGGCGGAACCGAGCTTTCTCGTCCTTGGCATCACCTGTGACGAGGCGCGGTCACTCGGCGTGCGCTTTGCCCAGAACGCCGTGGTGTTTGGTGAGCTGAACCAATCGGCGGAGGTATTGCCTTGTTGAGCGGTGGTTGATGACGGCCATTGAGGGGTGCGCGGGGCGGGTCAAAGCCCCGCCGCCTATTTCAATTCCGCCAACCTCGCCTTAGCATCTTCCATCTTCGGATTCAGCTCCAGCGCCTTGCGGTATTCGGCGCGGGCGCGATCGATTTTCTTCTGTTGTTGGAAGACACTCCCGAGGTTGTAGTGGACCTCGGCCGGGCTGAGGACGGCCTGCAATTGGATCGTCGCTTCGTTGATCCGGTTGTCGCGGGCGAGCATCAGGCCGTAGTTGACGCGGCAGGGGCGATTCTTCGGGTCGATGTCTATGCCCTTGCGATAGCTCTTGGCGGCGGCGTCGGATTGGCCGGCGAGTTCCTGGCAGAAGCCGAGGTTGCTGTAGCCGGTTGCAGAGTTGTCCGTCGCGGCGATGTATCGCTCCCAGGCGCCGATCGCCTTGGGATAATCCTTCAACGTCGCATAGACGACGCCAAGGCGATAGAGCGTGGTGGCGTTTTTGGGATCGAGCTTGGCCGCATTTTCATATTGTTTGGCGGCCTCCTTCAGATGACCCTGCGTTTCGTTCAATTGCCCGGCCGCGAAGAAAGTGGCGGCTTTCAGCGGCGGATCCTCGGCATTCTCAAAGCTGCTCTGCTCCGCGTTGAGCGCCTCGGCGTCGGCCGAGGAGATGCGATGCGGCTTGTCGCCGTCGCCATTGGACGCGCACCCCGCCAGCGCGACGCTCGCGGCCAGCAGCGACAATTGAAGTCCGCGCCGCAACGATCCATCTGGTTTCACGGGCATAACCTGCTCCTTCGAGTCTGCCTGGGGTTTGAGGGAAAGTGAGTGTTCACCGGCGCATGTATCGGCGTTTGGCGTCGCGGTTATGCAGCGGGCGCATCGTCCGATAATGCCGGGCGTGGATTTCGCGCGCACGCCAGGGCGATGCCCGCCGCCAGCAGGGCAAGGGCATCGAGCATGAACAGCCCCATCGAAAGCCCGTGCAGTTGCGCGAACTCCGGCCCTTTGGATTCCCCCGCCAGCCGCAGCGCCTCCATGCGCGGGGTCAGCCATCCCGCGAGCAACACCGTCAACACCGTCGCGCCCGCGAACGCGCCGAAAAGAAGCGCGCTGGCGCGCGATCGCGTCATCCATCGCAACCCAAACGTCAACAACAACGCGAGCGCGGCAAGGATCAGTTGATAACGCTGAAAGGAGATGAACAGCGTGCTGGCGGCGTCAGGCGAGATGTCCGGCCTGGTCTTGAACAGCGCCTGCACGAACATGAACAGCGCCATCATCCCGCCAAACCAGAGGGACCAGACCAGACCCAATGCCATTCGTATCCATTTATTCATGTTGAATCCTGATTCTCACTCAAGCATCTCGAACATCCACCTTCATACTCCCTCCCCCGGTACACCGGGGGAGGGCCGGGGAGGGGGTTCTTCGCGGCGAGGGGAAAACCCCCTCCCTAACCCTCCCCCGGCGTACCGGGAGAGGGGATCAGAGCACAATGCAGCGGCCTGATGTAGCGTCAGAAAATAGCTTCACGGGAACAACCCCTTCAACCGGCACGCCTCGGCCACCCGACCGATGGCGATCGTGTAGGCGGCCGTTCGATAGTCGCAGTCGGCTTCATCCGCCTTGGCGTTGACGGCATCGAACGCCTTTTCCATGACGACCTGCAATTCATCCTGCACGCGTTTGTGGCTCCAGAAAAAGTTTTGCAGGCCCTGGACCCACTCAAAGTAGCTGACGGTCACGCCGCCGGCGTTCGTGAGGATGTCGGGGAGAATCGTGATCCCCTTGTCGCGGAGGATTTCGTCGGCCTCGGGCGTCGTGGGTCCATTGGCCGCCTCGGCGACGATCGGCGCTTTGACATGCTCGGCGATCGCGGCGTCGAGCGTGTTCTCCATCGCCGCGGGAATGAGCACATCGCAGTCGCATGCCAGAAGCTCCTCGTTGCTGATCGCGTCGCACTCGGGAAAATCCTCGAGCGTGACGCGCTCGTGGTAATACTGCCCGGCGGCCGTCACGTCGATGCCGGATTCGTTGAAGATGCCGCCATCGACGGCGCTGATCGCGATGATCTTGGCGCCGCGCTCCTCCAGCAGCCTCGCCGCATGGAAACCGACATTGCCGAACCCCTGAATCGCAATGGCTGTTCCTTCGAGTGTCTTCTCTCGCGTGGCGAGAAACTTCCGCAGGATGTTCATCACGCCGCGCCCCGTCGCCTCCTGTCGGCCGACCGATCCGCCCAGCGACACCGGCTTGCCCGTCACGACACCAAGCTCCTGATGCCCGACCATCATCGAGTAGGTGTCGAGCACCCACGCCATGACCTGGGCGTCGGTCCCGACGTCGGGCGCCGGGATATCCTGGCTCGGGCCGATGATCGGGAGGATTTCCGAGATGAATCGCCGCGTCAGCCGCTCTTTCTCTCCCAGCGACATTTTTTTCGGTTCACACACGACGCCACCCTTGGCGCCGCCGAAGGGAAGGTTGACCAGCGCGTTTTTCCATGTCTGGATCATCGCCAGGGCCAGCACCTCGTCGCGCTCGACGGCCTTGTCGTAGCGGATGCCCCCCTTGAACGGGCCGAGCGCGTTGTTGTGCTGGGCGCGGTAGCCGGTGAAAACCTGGATCGACCCATCGTCCATGCGCACGGGGCAACTGACGCTGAGCACGCGCTTGGGCGTGCTGAGCACCTTGCGCCACGCGGGATCGAGGTTCATGGTCTGGTAGACGCGATCGAAATACAGATGCGCGTTTTGCCAGAACCGGGAATGCCCCTCCTTTTTTGGCCGCAGAAGGTCGGTGGTTTCAGTCATAAGGGCAATCTATACGCAAAGCGCCGCGCAAGCGACCCACGAACGCCGTCGGATTGCTTTGCGCGTCTTTGAGGAAAACAATCGCCGGTCCGCAATCATTGCCGCGCGCGGGTGGCATACAATTGGTGAATGGACGATAATGGCCGAACGCGTTTGGATTCGCGCGGTGTTGGAGATGGTCGGGAATTGAGTGAAAAGCTGAGGTGCATCATGAAACGGAATGAAACGAAAGCATCACGTCGGAATGGCATGAAGTGGCTGGCCATCGCGGCGGCGTCGGCGCTGCCTCTGGCGGGGCTGGCCAGCGGCGTCCAGGCGCAGCAGCGGGTCGGGTCGGATGGGCATGCCTTGGACGCCAACAACCGGATTGGTTCCAACGGGCTCAACACGAGCGTCGGCACCGGCTACAACCCGCAGATCACGCCGAACCAGGTGATCTATGGCAACGTGACCGGTGGACGCGCTTTTCAAGGTTCGCTTCAATCCACCGATCCGCGGGCATTCCGCGGCCCGACCGCCGGGGTTGGCGTTGACAATTTCGTGCGTGATTCATCCGGAGCCCCGGCCGACTACACGCGCAACACCAGCGGATACAGCGCGCCGCAGGCGTACTACGGCAGTTCGCGCGCGGTGGCGCCGCCAACCGGATTCGTGTCGGCCGGTTACAGCGGCGGGTATGTGCGCTCGCCGCTTTCACCCTTGCGGAGCAGTTCCGATGACCGGCTGGGGGACGTATCGGTCGGAATGAAGAGCACCGCGCTGCCCCAGCCGGGCGCATTGATGCTCCCCGGCCCGGTGGATAATCAGAACAACAACACGGTGATCACGGCATCCCCCTTGTACGGCATTCGCCAATGGCAGCCAGGCAATGCGGCCGACCAATACTTCCTCGACAATTTCACCGCGGTGGGGCGTCGCGACCAGGCCGGCACGCTCAACCTCGATCAAGCCACGCTCGCCAACATGGAGCAGCAGCTTCGCACTGGCGGTATTGTGCCCAAGAAGCTCGACACGAGCATCGTTCCCGGTGAAGGCGACCAATCCGGTGTAAGCCCCAGCCTGAGCGGCGCCAATCTCTCGCAACCATTCGGCGGGGCCAAAACGCCGCCGTTGAGCGACAATCTCGCGGGCAATCGCCTGGCGACAGGCGTGCAAACGCAGGCGTCGGTGAGCAATCAACTGCTGACGCCGTCGCAACAGAGCTCGCAGTACGCCGAAATGCGAAAGCGATTTGAGGAGATGCAGAAGCTGCGGAATTTGTCCGATGAGGACACGCAGCGCCTGTTCAACCAGAAGATTCGTTTGCAGCAGCAGGCGGAGCTTGAGAAGCAGAAGCAGGAACAAAACGCGCCCAAACCTGAGGACAAATCACGCGATGCCAAGCCCGGCGGCGACAAGACCGCGCCGGGCGGCCAACAACAAAGCCCGCTCGAACAACTGGGCATCCCCGACTACACCAAACAGAGCCAGCAGATCATTCGCGGGATGGGGAACAATCCATCCGGCACGGGTGGCGGCGGGACAAGCGGCATGATGCCTGGAACCAATGCCGGCACAGGCGGCGTTGCCCCCTCGGCCAAGGGTGCGGGTGCGAGTAAGGAAAGCGCCGCGCCTCCCCCGGTGCAGGTGGAGAGCCTCGCGACCGGTGTCGGCACATCGGGGCTGTCGAATATCCTCAAGCGGGCGGAACAATTGATGCGGGAGGGGCAATACACCTCTGCCATTGAGCAATATCAATCCGCCCAGCAACTGGTGCCCAACAGCGCGCTGGTGCTCGTTGGCCGGGCGAATGCCGAACTTGGCGGCGGGTATTATGTGCAGGCCGCCGACCACCTTCATCGCGCCTTCACCGGCGACCCGACGGTGCTCATGGGCCAGTATGATCTCAAGCGGTTCATCGGCGCGGATCGCCTGACCCATGTGATCAACGATCTCAAGGCGATCGCGGCCAAGAATGAAAAGGACGCCACGGCGATGTTTCTTCTTTCATACGTCGCATACAACACCGGCAATGCGCGCCTGGCGGGCACATGGCTGAACGAGGCGGATCGGCGATCGGGGTACAAGGACGGCGTCTACACGTTCATGCGAAGCGCCTGGCAATTGCCGGCCGCCCCGACGACGCAACCTGATTTGAACAAATAATTCTGCAGCGGCACAGCGGAGCAATGTGAATGGCCAAACATACGATCGTGTTGATACCGGGGGATGGGATCGGTCCGGAAGTGACGTCGGCGACGCGCCGCGTCCTGGAGGCGGCCGGTCTGAGCGTCGAATGGGTGGAATTGCCCGCCGGCGTCACCGCGCTGGAGCAGGGCTTTGACAATGTTCTGCCCCAGCGGACGGTCGCGGCGATCCGCGCGCACAAGGTTGCCCTCAAAGGACCGGTGACGACGCCGGTGGGGAAGGGGTTCAAGTCGGTCAATGTGCAGTTGCGACAGGCGCTGAACCTGTACGCCGCCGTGCGCCCGGTGCGCTCGATGCCCGGCATCAAAACCCGCTTTGACGGCGTGGACATGGTCATCGTCCGGGAAAACACCGAGGGACTTTACAGCGGCATTGAAAATGAGATCGTCCCCGGCGTGGTGACGAGCTTGAAGGTCGCGACGGAGGTCGCCTGCACGCGGATCGCGCGCTACGCCTTTCGATATGCGACCCGGCGTCATCGCAAAAAAATCACGGTGTTCCACAAGGCGAACATCATGAAAATGTCCGATGGGCTTTTCATCAAGTGCGCCCGGCAGATTTATGAGGATGAGTACCCCAACATTGAGTACGAGGAGTTGATCATCGACGCCGGCTGCATGCGTCTGGTGCAGGACCCCGCCCGCTTTGATGTGCTGCTCATGGAAAACCTGTATGGCGACCTTGTGAGCGACCTGTGCGCCGGGCTGGTGGGGGGGCTGGGTGTGGTGCCGGGCGCGAACATCGGCGAGGAAGCGGCGGTCTTCGAAGCCGTCCACGGCAGCGCGCCGGACATCGCGGGAAAGGGAATCGCCAACCCCCTGGCGTGCCTGATGAGCGGCGTCATGATGCTCAACCATCTGCACGAGGACGAGATCGCCAATCGCGTGAAAAACGCATACAACGTCGCGCTGGAGAAAAAAGACACCCTGACGCGGGATATGGGAGGCTCGGCCAGCACCGATCAATTCACCGACGCGCTCATTGCCCGGCTGAAGTAACCCGTCGCCATCGACCACAGGAGAATTGTTGGCGCGGATGGCAGTCTGCGTCCGATAACATCCCATGAGGAGGGCCAGGCGCCGCCCTGTGAGATCTGCCTCTGGCCCTTTTTGACGAACTGGCCAAAATCCTTAGGATTATCGGAGTCAGTGGCCGTCGGTAAGCTCCGTGGAACGCCGCTGTGGCGCCTGAGTCTGCAAATGAAAGGGATTGCTCTTTGCGCCACGGATGGTTCGCCGGGACATGAATTATGATCGTTGATTGTCACACGCACGTCTGGCAGACCCCGGAGCAACTGGGGCAACTTGATCTTGGCGAGCTGCCTCGCCAGCAGCGTCCGCGTATTGCCACCCGGATCAGTCCGCAGCGCACGCCCTGGCGGACGGTGCCGTCGGCCGACGCCGAGCATCACTGGGCGCAATCCAACGCCGTCGATAAATCGATTGTCCTCGGTTTCAAGAGCCGATACCTTCGCGCGGAAATCCCCAATCGTTACGTCGCCGATTACGTCAATAAATTTCCCCAAAAGCTGATCGGCTTCGCGGGGATTGATCCAACGGAAAAGAGCGCGGTTGACGAGGTTCGACTGGCCAGGAATGACCTTCGCCTTCGCGGCATCACCGTCTCGCCAGCCAACCAGGATTTCCATCCGTGCGATTCCCGCGCAATGCGCGTGTACGCCGAGGCCGAGCGGCTTGGGATGCCGATCCTCTTTCACGGCGGCGCGCAGTTCACCGAGCAGAGCAAGATGGAGTTCGGGCGCCCTTATCTGATCGATGAGGTTGCGCGGACGTTTCCGAAACTACGGATCGTCATCGCACAGTTCGGGCAGCCCTGGATCGACGAAACAATCTGCCTGCTGGGGAAGCATCAAAATGTCTTCTCTGATATTTCCGGAATGCTGGGTCGGCGCTGGCAGGCGTACAACGCCCTGGTCAGCGCGCATCAGTACATGGTGATTGATCGCCTTCTGTTTGGGAGTGACTTCCCCTACACGAGCGCCACCGAGTGCATCGAATCCCTGTACAGCATCAACCAGGTCGCCCAGGGGACCAACCTGCCCATCGTCCCGCGTGAGGCCTTGCGGGGCATCGTCGAGCGCGACACGCTGTCGCTGCTGGGGCTCGGTTTAGCGGCATATCATCGCATGGTTGCAGCCCAAACGCGTCATCATGGATGGGACGCAAGCTTTCATGGAGGACAATGGTGAGCATTCGTCGCTTGTCGAAACTCATGGTGCAAAATCCGTCCGCGTGGATGCTTGCCCTGGTGCTGTTGCTTGGCGGGTGCGCCTCGCAAACCAGTAAGCTGACTCTGACGCCCGTGCATGGCGTCGAGGCGCTGACCCAGAGCTTCCCCACGGCGTACGCCGGGCGGTCTGAATCGGGTGATTTTCAAGTGGTGCTGCTGAATGATGGGCTTCATGCGGCCGAAGGTGACGCCGCCGATCCCATTGAACCGACGACCACCCCGCCCCTGCGGCAGGTTGTGGAAGTGCGGGTTTTCTGGCGCCCGATGCGCGGGACCAAGCCCGATTTCCCCGCCGCCGCCAATGCCGCGATCGATTGGTATGTGTTTGGCGTCGGCAGCCGCGAGAGCACCGATATGGTCCATTATCAGGGAACCGGCTTCGCCGAGGTCGGCGGATCGGACGCGCATCCCACGATCCGCATCCGGCATGCGACCCTCGCCACTGTGGCGCGGGTTGGACACATTGGCGACCCGATCGGATTGGCGCGGATCAAAGGCGCGATTCACGCGCGGGTCAACCTGCGGGAGTTGGCACTGTTGCAGGAGAGCGTGCAGAAGTCCGCCGGGCGCGCGGTTGCCAGCGCTCAGGAGCGACCGACCATCCAGGAAGCCACCGCGATCGCCCGATGATCCCCCGACTTTTGAAACTTTAAGCCCCGAACCCCGCATGACCCCCACCGATGAAATCCAGCGTCGTCGCACGTTTGCCATCATTTCCCACCCCGACGCCGGAAAAACGACGCTGACCGAAAAGCTGCTCCTCTATGGCGGCGCGTTGCAACTGGCCGGTTCGGTCACAGCGCGCAAGAGCCAGCGGGCGGCCACCAGCGACTGGATGGAGCTCGAGCGCAAACGCGGCATTTCCGTCAGCAGCACCGTGTTGCAATTCGATTACAACGGTTTTCGCATCAACCTGCTCGATACGCCCGGCCACAAGGACTTCTCCGAGGACACCTATCGCGTCCTGACGGCGGTGGATGCGGTCGTCATGGTGATCGACGCGGGCAAGGGGATCGAAAACCAGACGCGCAAACTTTTTGAAATCTGCCGTCGACGCGGCGTTCCCATCTTCACTTTCATGAACAAGCTGGATCGCCCGGCCCGTGAACCATTGGAACTGCTCGATGAACTGGAAAGCGTTTTGGGGATTCATGCGTACGCGGCCAATTGGCCGCTGGGGACGGGGCATGATTTTCGGGGCGTCTACGACCGGCTGGGCGGCCACGTTCACTTTTTCGAGCGAACCAGCGGCGGGGCGTATCGGTCGCCGGAATCAATCCATGACCTTTCCGATCCGATCGTCCGCGATGCGCTGACACCGGATGTGTATGAACGTGTTGTTGATGAAGTGGCGATGCTCGAGGGCGCTGGGTCGCATTTTGACGCACAGGCCGTGCTCGCCGGTACGCTGACACCCGTCTTTTTCGGCAGCGCGATCAACAACTTCGGCGTTCAACTCCTTCTCGATACCTTTCTCGAGCGTTCCACCTCGCCCCGCCCCCGTCACGCCGGCGAACGGCTGATCCGTCCGGAGGATCGCCCGTTCAGTGGCTTCATCTTCAAGATTCAAGCCAACATGGATCCCCGGCATCGCGACCGCATCGCGTTTCTTCGCGTCTGCTCGGGAAAATTCACGCGAGACATGAGTGTCACGCACATGCAAAGCGGCAGGACCGTGCGCCTGGCCAGCTCGCACAAGCTTTTCGGACAGGAGCGGGAAACGATCGACGAGGCTTGGCCGGGCGACGTGATCGGCCTCGTCGGACACAGCGGTTTTGGCATCGGTGATACGCTTACGGAGGATGCGGGAATCATCTACGATGAGATCCCGCGCTTCGCCCCCGAGTGTTTCGCGTATCTGCACAGTACAACATCATCCCAGTTCAAACGCTTCCGCGAGGGGCTTGATCAGCTTCTACAGGAGGGTGTGGTGCAGGTGCTTCAGGTCAAGGATTCGATGAACCGCACGCCACTCCTGGCCGCCGTCGGACCCCTTCAGTTCGACGTTGTCCAATATCGCCTCAAGAGTGAATATGGCGCCGATTCCCGGTTGGAAACCGCGCCCTGGCAACTGCTCCGCTGGATCGCGCCGGATGTCGCGCTGGAAAGTCTCGATGCCAACATGCCTGGCGGCAGCAAAATTGCCTTCGACGCGGCCGGTCAACCGACGATCCTCTTTCCCACCGACTGGGCCTTGACGTATTTCACCCGGCAGAACAAGGATGTCGCGCTGGCAGATGTGCCGTTCAAAACAAGTGTGGCGATTCCGCAGGGTCCGCCCCGCTGACCATCTTCATGGTCGTCATTCCCGCACTTGGCGAGGCGGACCTTGCGAACATACAACACGTCGCGTTGCAATCCAGGGATAATCCTTAGAATGCCACGCCCAGCGTGACGCTTCCCACGAGCAGCCAGGGATCGTCGGTGTAGGCGCCGGCCGCGTTCGCCCAGCGAGTGCCTGATCCAAAGTAGTAGAGGTTGACGCCGGCGCTGAGGCTCCAGTCACCGTAGCCTCCTTCGCTCATGAACTTCAGGGGTACGCTCGCCACCGCCCCCGCCGAGGCGTAGCCCAATAGCTCATCATCGCCGGAGCGGTTTCCATAGAAGTCATGGAACCCCAGGCCGACGACGGCGGGAAATGTCAGCTTCACGGGGTAGTCCCCGTTCGGATTGGTCAGGGGTATGCTCGGCGCGATGCCCAGTTCAAGCTTATACCCCTCGCGTGTGCCGCTGCCGGCCTTGCCGTCGGTTTCGATGAGCACCGCCGCATAGGGCATCAAGGAAACAGGCGAGGCGGAGTCATTGTACGCGAGTTTCAATTGCACGGCTTGCGCGGATGAAAATGAATCGCTTGGGCTTGTATATTGAATATAGGAGATGCCAAGGTTCCACCGATCCAGGAAGTCAATGGAAACTCCGGCGTTCCAGTCGAACTCATACCAGCTTGATAAATGATCGTCGGCCGCAAACTCGTGATTGGAGTGAAGGCTGCTCCAGGCGCCTCCAAACAGGGTGATCTTCTGCACCGCGCCCGACTTGCCCTCATACAGCGAGATGTACAGATCCGCATAGGGTTGCGTGATCAGTCCCTGGTCCTCCAGGACAATGCCGTGAGAGACATATGCGGTGGTGAAGGTGACGCCCGCGTCGGCGGAGATTCGACTCGGTGCCTCCGCTTGCGGCGCTGGCGCAAGTGCCACACCCGCATCCGCCGGCATGGTCTGCGCCCCCACGACTGATGAAGAAACAAATAGGCCCGTCAAGGACAACGATATCACACCCAATCGCATTCGCATGGCATCTCCGTTGGTACATTTGCCGACCCATCAAGGCCGACGTCATGCGGCGATGCTTATCAAAGGGTGTGCCAGCGAAAAGGACGGGAATATCCCCAAAAACAACGATTTGGCTCAAGGCGGTGCGCGTTCAGCGCGCAACGACCGAAAGGTCATGGGATGACTGCCTCAATGTTGCGCAGGCCTCCGCAGGATAAATGCAAGCAACGTTCAGCGTCTTCCACCGGCGACGAACATCGCTCCAAGGTAGGACGGGTCATAGGCGAAGAAGTTTTCCAACTCCACCTCGGCCGAGCAGTTGCACACCTTCACATGCGAACCGCCGCCAAAACCCGGCCCGCTGATGATGTCGTCGTACCCGTCATGGTTGACATCAGCCGACCCGATCCGCACCCCGGCCAGGAAGCCGGGGTCATAGGCGTTGTACTGATGAAGCAGGGCGTTGCTGAACCCGCTGAAGGTGCGAACCTGCGGCAACCCATCGCCGCGGCTGACGAGAACGTCGTCATGGCCGTCGGCGTCGATATCACCCGATGAGACGAAAATGCCACCGGTTTCCGGGAGATCGGGGCTTCCGTGCGGGTCCTGGAACTCCGGGTTGTTGAACGCCATGAAGTTGCGGAGGAGGGTGTGGTCGGCGCCGCTGAAGACGCGCACATGCGGGGCGGCCGACCCGGCGCCGGTGATGATGTCCGCGTACCCGTCCGCGTTCACGTCGCCCGCCGCCACCCGCACGCCGCCGAGGAATGCCTGGTCGTAAGCAAAGAAACTCTGAAGCAAAGACCCATCGGCGCCGCTGAACACCTTGACGTTGGGACCGACGCCCTGATCGACGCCGGTGATGATGTCGGCGTGGCCGTCGTTATTGACATCACCCGCCGCCACAAGCACCCCGCCCAGGTAAGCCGGATCATAGGCATAGAAGCTGCCCCGCGCTCCCGGCAATTGCTCACCGGTCACGCCATCAAAAATGCGAACATTCGGCGGTGCATGCGGACCCGGCGCGGTAATGATGTCGGGAACGCCGTCACCGGAGACATCCGCGCTGGCGACGCGGACACCGCCCAGATAAGACGGATCGTACGCGAAGAAGCTGAACTTCAAGTCGCCGCTGGCCGCATCAAATACCTTCACATTCGGCGGCGCGCCGGCATCGACGCCCGTGACAATGACCGCGCTGATCGCGGCGGTGTAATACTCGTCGGTACCCAGAATGTTCGACAGGATCGTCGATTCCGACGCACCCAGCGCCAATTGGGCCACAGAGGCCGTGAGCTCGATGGTGGTTGGTTCACGGTGCAGCAGGTGATCGTAGGATTGATTGACGAACGCGTCGTAGGCGCCGGGACTGGTCACCAGCGATCGCGCCACATTCATCCGCGAGGCGTTGTTGAACACCATCTCATGCAGATACGCCGATACTTCCGTATCCGTGCCCGCCCGGTTGAGCACATCCTCGAAGGCGGCTTTGATGAAACCTTCATTCGTGCCGCCGCCCTGGTTGAGCGCATATTCGCCACTGGAAATGAATCCTTCCCGCACCTGCGCCACCGGCGCGGCCGCATCCAATTGGCTCACCCATCCCGCCACCTCCCCGGGAGCGCCGCTGCGCCTCAGGTAGTTGGTGTAAAAACTCTGCACGAGCGCCGTGCGATAGTCATCGCCGTCGAGCAGGTCCCCGGCCACATCCTTTGCGGTGTCCCCGTCGGCCAGATCACCCAGAATCGACGATAATTCCGAAGTCGATGCCCTTCGCCCGATCGTGTCCAGATACAGTTGCTTGGCGAACCTGGCGTTGTTGGCGGCATCGCCCACGGTGGCGCCGGCCGACAAAATGCCGCCAGCGGACTCCGACCCCGCCTGCGAGACAACCACTGAACCCGTGGATGTAGGGTTCATCAATGAATCGATTGGATTGGGCGATGCCGAAAGAAGCTGACGGGTTTCCAGCGGTTCAACAGTAAACGCACAAGGCATCTCATTCTCCATATGGCCATCGGGGATCATACCAGCGCTCGCGCGCGGAGGTCCGGCGAATCATCGTCTCTTGTTATCGGCCTGTCAGGTCCGATAGCCTGAATTATCGAATTGAATGGTCCGGCACCCACCCACTCCCACTGTGTCCGGCCAGCGAATGTACCATATGCTCCGCCCCCACAACCCGTCCGCCCGTATTTACTGGATACATGCCAACCCCCCGGCGAACCGCCGAGGGGCTAAAGAACCCAATCAATCGGGGCGACAGAAAAGGTATTGAAACGGTCTCCCGCCGGTTCTTCGAGGCCGCCATTGAAAATACTAGCTCATGAGCCTGTATTTACTCGCTCATTACTCGTTCACTTGGATTTACTCGCTCATTTTACTAGCTCACGTACACGATGATTGATGCCACCGATCACACCCGGCGGTGAGCGATTCCCTAGCGTAGGCGCGGGGCCACGTCGCGAGCGCCGACGCCACCGTCGAACGCGCCAAGCTCCACGCCGATAGCACCGGCTAGGAGTTCCTGAACGCCGGCCACCGATGCCGTCCTGCGCATCCTGGGCGTGCAGGCGAACGACGCCAGCGGATCGAAGCTGGACCGGCTCATCCTGGCGTGGAACACGCAGCATCCCGACCAGCCGTTTCACCCGATGGCCCCCGAACCGTACCTGCGGGTGCAGGGCAAGGATCGCGTCATGGACGAGCGGGAGTATCACGCCTACCTCCGCGCCGCCGGGCGTGTCTCGGCCCGCCGCTTGGAAGCGGAGCGCGGCCTGAACGTCGAGCATCCCACGGAGCGGGACATTCAGTTCATGCAGAAGACCATCGAAGCCACCCGCGATGCGGCGCGAAAGGCCGTCCAGCGTGCCATTGCCGCCAAGGACAAAGGCGACACGAAGACCTACGAAGCGAACCTCCGCTACTTGGAGCAAGTGGCCGATCAGCACGCGCCCAAGGGCCGGTAGAGCGTTGCAGCGCCGTTTTCACGGCCTGATACCCTGGCTCTTGTCTCAAGCGTGAGGGCGATATGTCGCGATTGACGGCGCAAACCTTGGTTCCTATCGGCGCGGTGATTGCCGCCGTCTCGATGACGGTCGGCGTCATGCGGGTGTATTCCGCAGATACCGCGCAGACCGCCACGCTCCGCGTTCAGGTTGAGGCGCTGGAAGGCCGGGTAAACCGGGCCGAAGCGCGTCTCGACAAGGGCGATGAGCGATGGGATTCCATCAAGGAAGACCTGGCGAAGATCAAGGAACGCCTGGGCATCGTCGAAGCCCGCCCGCAGTCCAAGTAAGGCAGTCCAAGTAACCGGAGGGTCAAATGACCGATTGGTTGAATGTCGTGCTTGAGAAAGTGCGCGCGCCCGGCTTTGTGAAGGTGCTGATCGATCACAACCGGGGCTTGTTCCTGGGCATGATCGTTACCGCCGTCGCCGTCATTGGCGCAGTCGGCTGCCGGGTGACGACCACCAGCCCCTTGAGCGGCAAGCCGGTCACGCAGTACCAGCTTGACGCCGAAGTCAGCATCGCCACCCGCGACTTGCAGACACAGCAAGCGGTGCTGGCGGCGAAGGCGGCGGACAACAAGGACAAGCTCGGCCCCGCCTACTTGGAGCTGGAGCGAAAGCAGGAGGCGGTGAACGCCATCGTCGGAACGGTGTCTGGGCTTATCAACCAGTACGTCCCCGGCCCCTGGCAAGGCGTGGCCGCGACGGGCTTCTCGGCGCTGCTGCTCGGCCTGGGCCTGGACAACCGCCGCAAGGATCGGCTGATCGGCTCGAAGGACAACCCGCCCGCGCCTCCGGTCAGTCCTTGATCCCGAGACGCAGCGCGGATGACAAGTGCGATTCCGACGCTCAGGTAGCATCGGAGTCGCACTTTTCGCATGTCGTGTTGTAACCAAGACGCGGATTATGGATGCCGTCGCACAAGGAAAGCACTCACCACAACAAACAGAACAGAAAGGGCAGACGGCTCAGGCACGACAGCCTCAATCGCCTGGGCATACTCGGCCACCCGAACCGCGCTGCCGCCGGCCCCATTGACAGGATCGCCGGAGGAACTGAGAACGCCGGCAAGCAGGTAGCTGCCACCCCACGGCAGGAAGACACCCCCGCCGCTGTCGGCAGGCCCGGCAATGCCCTCTAATCCGCCGACCCAATCCCCACCGTTCTTGTCAAAGTCGTAGCGCAGAATCGTCCCCTGTCCGGCCAACCCGCCAGCGCGAATGTCATCAATGCGGTTGGCGAACAGGCGCTTGCTGCCCCTGCCGCCCGGTCCCCATCGCCCATTGCCGTCGCTGTCGGTGTCGCCGAAACCCACGGCCAGGAACGTCTGCCCCAACTCCGTTCCCTTCGTCCCATCCCACATACCGTAGGAGTAGGAGGCAGCGCCATCAAGGCGAACCACCGCCAAGTCCGCTCCGAAGTCAGCGAAGACCTCGACGCCGCTGTAGGTGATGCCATCCAGCTTGAAACGCAGGTTGAAAGCGGCCTTGAGCGGCCCGGAGATGGTGGCGTCCGTGGTGACGGCATGGCGGGCGGTCAGGACGTAGCCGCCGCCCAGGATGGCGGTGGCCGAGGCGTCAAAGCCGCCGCTGTCACCCAACTGCCCCACGCCAGGATAGTCGGCGGTGGGGTTGCCGGTGAGCGGCCTATCGGCGGTGATGCTGGCACGGGCGGGCCATGACGCCAGCCCCACACCGACCGCCGCCAAGGCCGTCCATGCGCGATAGCGAGATATAGCAGGCATGTGCCTCCTTGCCAATGTTACCGCCGACGCCGTAGCAGCAGGCAGCCGGCCATGCCCAGCAAGCCAAGGGAGGCCGGTTCGGGGACGATGGTGAGGCTGCCGTCAGTGACGCTGGCGGCAACGGGGCCAAAGTCCGTCGAGCCATTGAGGGTGTCGCCGAGCTTGAGGCTGTACACGCCGGAGAAGATGCCGCTGGTGTCCAGCGTCAACGTCGCCAACAGGCCATTGGCCGGAACCGTCACGCCATCAGCCTCGGTCATGATGTTCCACAAGGCCAGTTGCGGGTAGCTATCCACCAACGTCTGGCCGGAGTTGTGGCCGGCGAAGATCGTGGCATTCTCCAAGTCAACGCCGGTGATCTTCGGTCCCGAGTCCACCTTGCCCGCCGCCGAGCCGCCGTCGCCAATCTGGGCATTGAAGTTGAGCGCGCTGACGGGAGTGCCGCTAGAAACGAACACTTGGATCGACTGACCGGGCGTGTCGGGCAACAGATTGTGGTTGCCGACGTTGATCGACGGTGAAGCGGCGAACGCGGTCGCCGAGAGAGCCAGACCACCCACCATGACGCCAAGGCAAGAACTCACTCGCATAGTTGCCCCTCAAACGCAATCGCAACGAACATACAGAACACAAAGTCAAAGGTCGGAAGCCTCTCCCCGACCCCACAACCTTTCTACATATCCGATGTGGCCCGGCTTTTCAAGCGATGAGAAGACAATTTCGTCCTCTGCACTTGACAACAGCTTCGGCTGTGCTAACTTGCCCAGTCGGAATAACCGGCAGCGTCTAATTTAGGGGAGCGCTCGCTTCTGGGTTACGGCTGGGGCCGGGGACCAAGACGCTGATAACGCGATTGAGTTCAAGGAGGCTGTGTATGCGCGCCATGTCGAAGTTGGGTGGATTGCTGGCTCGTTCTCGCGGTCACGAGGTGTTGAATCGAGTGGTGGTCGAGACGCTGGAGCAGCGGCAACTGCTGTCCAGTGTGGCTGGAGCGTACCTGTTCTACAACAACTCGGCCTTTGACGGGAAGAACCCGGCCATCAACGCCGGTGACGATGCGGCCATCGCCATTGACAAAACGCCGCTGAAGGAACTTCAGAAAGCCAGCTTCGCCAACTATTCCAGCTATGACCGAGGCCTCAATGGATTGATGATCGACATCGCCAAGACCAATGGCACGCCCACTTTGGCCGACTTCACCTTCCGCGCCGGCAACGCCAATACCGATCCGTTCTCCTGGGCCACCGCCCCTGCGCCCTCGGGTTTTGTCGTCCGAAAGGGCGCAGGCGTGAATGGGTCGGATCGCATCGTCTTCATTTGGGATGATGCTTTGGCGGTCAAGGGCAAGTGGCTTCAAGTGACAGTGCTGCCCACCAACCGCACCGGCGTCTTTGGGCCGTAGGTATTCTACTTCGGCTCGGCGGTCGGCGAGACGGGCAACCGCTTCGATTCAACCCGTGTTGACGCCACAGATCAACTCTTGGTCCGCAGCAATCAGCGTTCGCTCCTGAAGCCGGCTATCGTGACCGATCCCTATGACTTCAACCGCGATAAGAAGGTGGATGCCACCGACCAACTCATCGCCCGCAGCAACCAGACCACGTTCGCGTCGGACTTGAAGTTGATTGCGGCCCCGCTCACGCCGGCCAATGCGGTGCGCAGCGAGGTGTTCAGCCCCAGCGAGGTTCGGCTGACATGGTTGGACAACGCCAAGGCCGAGGCCGGTTATGCGGTTATGGCTGCACCGGCGGCAGGCGGGATGTTCACCACGGTCAAGCAGATGCCGGCCAACTCATCTGCCGCCTTGCTGACCGGGCTAGAGGCCGGCCAGTCGTATCAGTTCAAGATCGTCCCGCTTGCGCCAGCCGGAGCGCCTGCCCCGCTGCCGGTGAGCGATGCGACGATCAAGACGGCCACGCCCGAACGGTTGCGCAGCGGCGATAATGGCAGTTACCTCAAGTGGTATAAGGTCTCGCTACCCAGCACGAGCCTGAGCAAGAACGAAGCGGGCTACCAGGGAAGCGGTTCGGCCAGTTTGCAGAACAATGGCTTGGTGCAGGCCGAAAGCCCGCAGGCGGCGGTGTTCTTGGCTACCAGCGGTAGCGCCACTATCACGAATAAAAACAACGAGCAACGGACCTACAACATCAACAACAGCGGGGCGTACCAAGTTGGCACCGTCGGCTCTCTCACATCGAACTCCGGCTTCGATAAGCCTTCGGGAATGCCGGATGACCAATACCTTTTGGTGCTGGAAGACACGTATGAATGGACGAACATCGACCGAGACTACGACGACTTCTACTGGAAGATCGATTTGGCGCGGGCTGACGTCCAGGTTCGGAGTTTGCCAGAGGAAACCGCAACAGAGCCCAACGAAGTCAGTCCTGGGGCTTTTCTCGGTGTCAACGATGACGATGACAATGGGAATCGTACTGCCGACAAGGATGATCTAGCCGGCGTGCAAGATGAAAACGACTTGGTTGCCGCCGCACTCGACTATGGAAAGGAGTTTGCCCGTCAAGGGGATGTGGTCATCCTTTCCATCACCGGCGGTGGCAAGATCAAGGTTTGGTCGAAAGCGGATAAGTCCGGCGACAGCGTTTTGATTGGCGGCAGTGTCGGTAACTCGGTCACATGGACGGTCGGGAACGACTCGATACCTGACACAGTGTACATCGAAGGGACTGATGCCAGTGCGTCGGTCGCCGACACAGGGCTTAAGCTCGAAGTTCATTCTGGCGGTGCAACCGTTCAAGACGAAGCCAAGGTAACGGTGGTTAAAGTCCAGATTCAGTCCAGTTTTGCCCCGTATGTCGGCAACCCGGAGGTCAGCAATTTGTTGGGCGCGTGGCCGGATGGCCCTGGGGTTGCACAAGGCGATACGCTTCCCCTCAATGTCAAGATAACACCAACGATTCAGAACCTGCCTGGTGGTTGGACATGGAATGTGATTGGCGCACAGTCCATGGACGCCGCTGATAATAAGACAGAAATTCATGTGATGAAATCAAGGTCGGGCACCGGCCATGTGGATTTGACTGTGCCAAGCATCGGAGTCACTAAGACAGTTTGGATTGATTTTCCCGATGTAGGGACGCAGGCCGAGGAAGCAGTCTGGGCACTTGATCCGGCGACGACGGCAGATGTGCTGGCATGGGGCTATTCTGCCCAGCAGTACGCCTCTAACTTACAGGCTGGTGGGTTAGATGGCCAGCGGGCGAACGCTATTCAACATGCCTATTGGAATGCTCTTATTACCTATTTCGACGGTGCCTCTAACGCGGCTCTATATACGACTGCTCACGAATACAGCAACCGCTTCCGCGATGCCGGTCTTGCGCTGGACAGCGTGATGGACCTTCATAACAACGAAGTGGGTCGCAGCATTGCCGTGAACGTGCCACAAACGAATTGGCTGGCTAACGTTCAAGCGGAGCTCAACACGGCTGCGCACGATGGCCGGCTTTGGATCATCGACACCAAGACCAATGAAGTAATTCGCTCAGACGGGCAGAAGATTTTCCGGTGAGGCCCGAATGGACAAACAACAGCGAAACTTCTTGGATTATGGACGGAAGGAGCGGACACACCAATCAAATAGGTACTGGTCGCTTGCCTATCTGATTATTGGTGTGTTAACGATTCCCGTAATGCTATTGGTAATGGTGTGGCTTGGTCGTTATATCCTGCGAGGGTTTTGACAAGCTGGCAGTTCGTCGAAAGGTGGTGCATCTCCATTGCGGGCAATACCTCTGCACAAACTGTCGCAGCGGTACAATGTCACGATCTCGGCTTCCACATTGTCGCCTTTCAAGCTACCGTCAGCCATTCTGGTCCTCGATCAACTGGCAGGTGCGGCCCGAAAGACTGGCGAGGCGGATGCCTGCTCCGCCGTCATACGCGAGAACTCCCCCTGCTTGTCGCATCTTTCCATACTGAATTGTTGGTCAGTGTTTGACACCCTGTTGGAGGGTTTCGATGCTTGCCAGCGCCGCCTGCGGCACGAAATACGCCGCCGGCCTGTTGCCGTAGTTCTTCCGCCACTCCGGGCGCTTGGCGTCGGCCCCGCGAATCCAGCCGACCACCCGGTATTCCGGCGCTCTGCCGATCACCAGCACA
>CAYTAP010000008.1:0-6669 GCA_964435775.1 uncultured Tepidisphaeraceae bacterium | reverse complement strand
CGATCAGGTCGTAATCGTCCCGGCTGCGCGTGCGCACCTGGATGTTGCCCACGTCGCCGCCGGCCTTGAAGCTGTTGATCGACCCCGACCAGAACAGCCCTGCGGCCTTGGCGAAGGCCATTTCGCCGCAAGCGCCCTCGATGTGGACCTGCCAGGTCGTCTTTGAAGTCAGCCGAATGTTGCAGCGATACGGTAGTGGCCGGTTTTGGCCGGGCCGACAAATTCGATCTGCCCCTCCGCCTTGAGCGCATCCACCTCGCGCTTAGCCGTAGCAAAAGAGCAGCCGATCTTTTCGGCGATGCCCGGCACGCGCAATCGCTCCCCGGCGCGCAAAAACGACAGGATTTGCTCGCGGCGTCTCGCCGCATCATCATCTTCATCACCGATGGGCAACGAAGCAGTCGCGGGCGCCGGGGCGCGTCGAAGGTCTTTGACGACGATGCGCCCGTTCAGCCGGTATCCCGCCTTGGCGGTCTCAATAACATCATCGCGCTCGACCTTCAGGCCAAGCTCGCGGCCGAGTTCCTCGGCCACATGGCGGCGGAAGTCCCGCACGCTCCCGGCGACGCTGCCTTGCCCGCCATCGGTGCCGACCAACTTCGCCAGCGCATTGCCATCCCACGCCTTGTACCGTCCGCCGTCGAGGCGCTGGGAGAGTGCGCCCAGAATTGCCCACATCCGTGATGACTTGCCGCTTGAGACCACCGTCACCCCGCACAATTTCACCCGGTCGGGGTAGAGCACCATTTCCCCGCCCCCGAATGGCTTTTCCGGCTTAAGGCGCTGGGGCGCTGGCTGATGTTTCCGTGATGATCGCGCCAGTGCGCCCTGGATGACCGACGCCAGCGTGCGCCCGGTGCGCGGGAAGGGCTTGTTGATGAAGTCCACCACCCCGTGCTCGCACAGGGGCGCGGCCATCTCAAACCCCTCCTTGCCGTAGGCGGTCATGACGATGATTGGCACCCCCTGCATCGCCTGGCACTGGTGGATTTCCCTCGCGAGGTGCTCACCGTACTCGATGCACGCCAGCCCGCGACCGAAGCGCACGGGGATTTGCAGGTCCAGCAGCACGTAGGAAAATCCACCGGCGCCCATCTTCTGCCGGGCCTCCTCCTGCGACTTGGCCCAGTCATGCTCGTGTCCGAGCGACTCGAGCGTGTCGATCACCGACTCGGCAATGTCGCTGCTATCTTCAACCACCAATGCGCGATACTTCATGACCTCACCTCAAACATCTCATGCGATGGGCAGGACCAGCGTGACGGTCGTGCCGTGGTTCTCCTTGCTGTCGATCAGCAACTTGCCGGCGTGGGCCTCGGCGAAGCGTCGGGCGTTACAGAGCCCAAAGCCCGTGCCGACGTTGCGGCGGCTCGTGCGCCCGGGCAGGCACTGGCGCACCTCCTCCAGATCAGCGGCGGGGATGCCCTGACCGCTGTCCTGGATGACAATGTGAACGTGCTTTCCCTTCGCACCGGCTTGAATGTCGATTTGGCCCGCGGGCCCTTCGCCATCGGCGGGAAGGAAGTCGTAGGCGTTCCTAAGCACGTTGACGATGGCGGTAACGATATGAACGCGCGATACCTTCACCGTCAGGTCGGCGGGGACGGCCACGTTAAGCGTCACCTTCCGCGCACTTGTGCTTCGCGCCTTGAGGTTCTCCGAGACGATGCTTCGGGCCTCGGTCAGCAGATCCGCCACGGAGACGGCGACACGCTCATCCGACACCGGCTGGGCGTAGTTGCGCATGTCCAGCAGCAGCCTTTCCATGAACGCCAAGCGATCGGCGATCTTGAGCGACTTGCGGCGTAGGAACGCCGGCTCAAGCTGGCCGGCACTATCCCGCTGGATGATCTGAGCGTTGTCTTCCTTCAGAGCCGTCAACACACTGCGCATCTCGTGGACCGTGGCGGCGATCAGCGTGTCGTAGAGCTGCTCTGCCAAGCGGCGCGCCTTATTGGCGGCCGCCTTGCCGTGCTGCTCTTCCAGCTCCTGATAGAGCGCCAGCACCAGGTTCACGCCGCGTTTCCGCTTCTGAATCTCGCGGGCGGCCTTGCGACGCCGCTCGATGCTGCGTTTGGCGGCACGCTGGACATAGGCATGGGGGTCGCTCAGGAATCTCTCGGCCAGAATTGCCAGGTCATTATCGGGGATCGCGCCCACTGCCTCGGCCACGTCAAATCGCACCTCCCACTTGGGATCGTCAGCCATGAGCAGCAGCAGCGCCCGGAACGGGTCACCGGCCATCCCCTCAGCCAGCGGACCGGCGATCTGCTTGACGATGTGCCGACGCTCTGGCCACGGGATCGCATCCGGATTGGCGCGTAACTTCGCAAGCGCCTCGGTCAAGTCCACGGACGGAGGATCGACATGTCTGGCGAGCGAAGCCATCAGCAGGCGTACCTTTCCTGGCGGCGCTTGAAGGCCTGCTCGCCGCCTTCGAGCAGGTTGACGATAGCGTCGCGGCAATCGTCCACGTCACCTTCGGCCACTTTGGTGCCCTGGGTGCCATCAAACTCCAGCACGAACACCCGCTCGGCGTCGGCCAGCACGGGGATGTTGGGATTGTGGGTGACGAACAGCAGTTGCCGGAGGGTTTTCACCTTACGGATGCTCTCGACGACCGATTCACAGACGAAGCGGTTGTCCAGGTTGTCCTCCGGCTGATCCACCAGGAGTGGCGTGTCGCTGTCGAGCAGCAGGATCGGAAGGATGGTGGTGCATTTCTGGCCGGTGGAGAGGGAGCTCGAGTCCCGATATTTCTCGCCGACCTTGAGCTCGATCCGAGGCCGGTCGGCCATCTCCACCGTCTCGAGGGCAAAGAGCGTTTCGGGGTTCTTGAGGGCGTCGACGACCTTGCGGGCCTGGTCAGGGCTGATGCTCAGGCGCTCGGCCAGAGCGTCGCTGTCGCCGTTGCGGATCAGCACACCCAGGTCAGCGGGGTTCACCCTGTCGACGATGCGCTGGGCAATCATGCCGTGCTTGAGGCGCGCCCCACGCAGGCCATCTTCCAGCATCATGCGGTACTGGCCCATGTAACCCGATTGATCCAGGGACACGCGGATGGTGGGCATCAGGGCGCGGTTGATCCGCTCGGTGATGGCCCGGCGGATGGTGTAGCGCTTGTCGCGCAGCTCCGAGAGCTTCACGAGGAGCGTATTGCGTTCGCGGTGGAGGCTCGCCTGCTTTTCAAGCGCACTGTCGCGCTGCCGCTGCTTGACCAGCAGGTCGTTCTTCATCCGCTCCAGGTTCGAGCGCTCCGTGGCCTGGCCGCGCACGGCGGAATCTCGCTTGATCAATTCCTGGTACGCCGCCTCCTGCTCGGCGTGGATGCCATGTAGTGCCGTGCCGCTGTCGCCCAGGTCCCCCTGCATTCGCCCCAGGCGAGAGCGGGCCTGGCGCAGCAGATCATCGACCTCTGAGCCGCCGTCCAGCATCAGCTGCTTGACCTGGCCGATCGTGTTGCCATTGGGGCCGACCAGGAGATCGCGCGTAACCCACTGGGTGGTCCGGCTGGCAACTTGGCCCTCGAGCGTCTCGATCTCCTGGTCGTACTCGCGGAGGAACTGCCACAACCCATCGAGCGTGTGGCCCTCTCGCTGCCGCAGGGACTTGGCGTGCTGGGCCTTGGTGATCTGCTCGGCGTTCTCACCGGTGATGGGGCCAAGGGCTTTGAGCTTATCTTCGATGGCCGGCAGGCCGGCAATCTCGCTGTTGAGGCCATCGATCTGGTCCTGCAACGGCAATAGCGCCGTCGCGTTGGTTGCCAGGCGCGAGGTGAGCGTGCGAATCTCGGCGGTGATCTGGGCGATCTGGGCAGGCTCGAAGTTGTCGATCAGCGACAGTTGGGAGAGGGTCTGGTCGGCGATTTGCTCGATCTGGTTCTGGCTGTAGATGTCGGCGCGGAAGGCGCTGCCGGGAGCGCGCAAGCAGATCTCCGTGGCAGCGCCTTCCTCCGTGAGGACCACGGGGTCGTCGCCCAGTCGCCGTGAGACCTTGTAAACCAGGCCGTCCCGCGTCTCCACCGTCAGTTCGATGGTGCCGTCGCTCAGGTTGGCCTCCACCAGCGTCTCGATTCGATGACGTTCGCCGTCAGAGACGGTGGAGAATGCATCAAGGGCATAGCGGATCAATTCCAGCACCGACGACTTGCCCGTGCCGCGAGCACCAATGAGGCAATTGAGACCGTCGGCGAACCCGAACTCGGTGCCGGCGAGAAACCCGCCGACCACGCGGAGCGAGCGAATCCGCTGACAGCCGCTGGGTGTGCCGAGAGAACGATGCCTTGCCGCTGTGCGGCCCAGAGCCAGAGCCACGCGACCCATAGCCACTTCCTTCCCGAACGAAAAGAGCCAAAGAAAACACCGAAGCGTCGCTTTCCCCTGCGACCACGACGGCCATGTTCCTTTGGCCTGCTACGGATGAGTTGGGCACAGCATGTACGGGAAATGTTTGGTTGTCAAGCGAGGCTGCGTTTTTCCACAATCGGGGTGTGACATAGCGCTGTCAGAGCAGGTGCCGTCAAACGTAGAACTTGAATTGAGGCCGCGGCCCAGCATCTTCTGGCATTTCCCGCAGGACGTCGCCTACCAGCCTGCTAAACCGGAGAGTGATAGGCATAAGCCCGCCCAGATTCGCGCTATTCCAGTTCATCTTCGTGAGTATCAGGATTTCGCGGAGCAGGTTCTCGCGCGCGGTATCCCCGCCGACATGATCTGCAATCCGAAGCGGGGAGGGCACATGGCCGTGGGCGTATCCGCCCACGTCGGGCACGTAACCCGTCGTGTAAAGGAAGTCCAGATCCTCCGCGCTGAACCATGTCCCCCGCAAAGGTGGATACTGGCCCTGACGGATCAGTCGGGTATGTGACGTTGGCATGAAGGACACCAAGTCGAATGAGTTGACCTGTTTGCCCAGCGCTGCCTCGAACCCTTCCCGCTCCTGCGGCCAGAACGCGCTTGTCTTGTGGACGACAACACGACGGGGCGCCGTCTTGCGTTCTTCTCGGTAGCGTGCCAACGTCGCGGCCAACAACCCCTCAGCTTGGGCAGCATCCAAATGAGGACTTGGTCCGTCGTCCTCGCACCACTGAAACTCCCGGCCTCTCAGGATGAGGCCCTCGCCACTCTCGTCGAAAGCCATCGCCACGCTCGTCCGCAGCGTGCTTGATAGCGTCCCCAGGGGCCGATAGAAACTCACTCCGATATAGCATGTTCCCTCTGTAAGACCCACGGGCTTCCAAGGCACCCCGCCCGCCTTGAAGTACATAGCCGTGAACAGGTTCCACGCCCGCCGCTCTTCCAGATCGACTCCTCTGCCGCCTTTTACCGTTCTGCCAAGCACGATTTGGGTCGGGATACCAAATCTCATCGCAACGGCTTTGAACGCCCGACGCAGATCACGATGTACCTGCCCCTTTCCACCCTCCCAGTAGTTGGCCACGCGCGCACCATCGACCAGGCCCTGGGGCAGCGCGAGAATGAGTACGTTGGGCAGGGTATCGCGCTCACAGACCAGACGTGTCTTATCGCATAGCAGGCCCTGCGTTGCCTCGAAGGCCTCTCGTTCCGACGCCTTCGACTTCAAGTCCTTTAGCTCTGACCGAGAAAGCGTTTCATCCCAGTCCGTCGAGAAGCGCAGTTCACTGAAGAAGCCGCGATCCGGGCGGAAGCCCGCAAAAGGCTGCTCATCTTCGTTGATGGAAAGGCCATAGGAAACGCGGCGCAGCCATTCCTTTGTCGCGTCAATGTCATCGGCCGTTCCAATCAGCCCAACCCGGATGGACGCGGGGTGTCGATCGGTCGTCAATGATTCCGGTCCAAATGTGCTAATTCCAAGTCGCGGGTCCACGCATTCACCCCCGTCAGCGAAGAGTAGTTGTGGCTCGCCGAGGTACTTGGAGTTGAATACGAGATCTCGCCACTGCTGATCTCCCTTTCCACGACGATGTGATCGGTTAGAGTGCGGCATCATCATCCTCCTCAGCAATGTCTTCGTCGCACTCTTCTTCCGCGTATTCATCGAGCTCGGTAACCGAGAACAGGTCCTCTGGTATGGACACGTTCTTGAACGGGCGCTCATCGCCGGGCACTCCCGGCCAGGTGATCTGGGTCTGGATTAGGGTGGTGCCGATCACCAACTGCTGATCTCCCAGGCTCATAACGATCCGAGGACGGCCCCCCGCGATAAAGTCCCGCCAGAAGTTCAACTCGCTCAGCACGTTGTAGTTGTACATCCGGCTCTTCTTCCGTGTGACCTTAGCGCCCACCTCGGTGGCCTCGTAGTCTGTGCGCCCGTCAGTGGTGACATGGAATTCCGGCCGGAGCGACAACATCCATTGACGTCCGCCTACCAGATGGAAACGGAAGCTGACCGCCCGATGTAGCCAGTACCCGTACGGTTGGCCTCGGCTTTTCTGGATTGGCTGCCACACCACGCTCAGTTCGGAAGATCCCATGTTCAGCGGGCGGTACTTCTCTTTCCGCTCAGTATTGGGCGCATCTGCCAGGAAATAGTACCTGTTCCGCCTCTTATCGAGCATGAGGCCGTGAGCGCCGGTGATCTTGTTCAAGCATCGTCCGAGGAGATAGACATAGAGCCGTTGCCGATCAGGATCGCGCCACCATTCCTGTGCGGACTCTCCTCGCGCCTGCAACGGGTTCGTTAATGACG
>CAYTAP010000007.1:43187-53629 GCA_964435775.1 uncultured Tepidisphaeraceae bacterium | reverse complement strand
AAGCATCATTGAAAATGCTCGGCGCCCTTACCCACGGGAGATCGAACGCGAAAAGCACTTGGTATGGGGTCAGACACCCAGCGGCCGTTATCTTCAGGTTATTTTCGTCTATCTTGACGATGATGAAGTCGATTTCCATAGCCTTCCACCGGCGGATCGGCTATCATTTTCCGAGGGCACAGGACAGCCCGTGTATGTGATTCATGCAAGGGATTTAACGGCGAAACAAAAGCGTCGCTTTCGCAATCACTAAATGATCATGGCAGCAAAAAAGCAAAAACCCTGGTCGAAAATGAACCTGACAGAATTGCGGGATGCCACCAAGCAATTCGACAAGGACATCAATTTCGAGGATACCAAACCATTATCGCCAACCAATCGTCGTAAGTGGCAGGCCATCCAACGAGGAGTCGCGGCACGCAAGAATGACGGTCGGGAACAGGTTTCCATTCAGCTTGACGCCAAACTCCTGGAACGATCCGATCAGTTCGCCCAAACACATGGCATGAGCCGTTCGGAATTGATCGAGCGGAGTCTCAAAAGTGCCTTGGCCTTTGCCGAGTGAGACTTCGTGTACAAACTCCACCTGATCCTCAAATACCTCCGCAAACGCCGCATCGCCTGGGTCTCCCTCATCGCGGTCATGCTCTGCACGATGATGGTGCTGGTGGTCATCAGCGTCATGGGCGGCTGGCTGCGGATGTTCCGCGCGGGATTTCATGGGCTGTCGGGGGACATCATCGTGCGCGGGGAGTCATTGGCGGGGTTCCCCGACTATGAGGCGATGATCCGGGATATCGAGTTACTTCCGAGCGTGGTCGCGGCGGTGCCGACCATTCACACGTTCGGGCTGATCAACATCGCCAACCAGATTCGCCAGGGGGTGCAGGTCATCGGATATCCCCTCGACAAGATCGGGCAGGTGAATGATTTCCCGCAATCCCTGCATCGGCAGTACGAGCTTCGTCGCAATGAACTCCTGGAACAGGCCGAAGCGCCCGGATTAACGCGCCAGCAGCGCGACACGCTGCGCAAGCAGGCCGACCAAACACCAACGCCCTCCTTTGATCTGATCCCCGACAAGCCCTACCAGTATCTGCTGCCGCCCAAATCCAAAATGGATGCGATGAAGATGCCGGGCATGATCGTTGGCACCGGCGTGGTGGGGATTCGCAAGAACGAGCACGGTGTGGAGATCGGTCGCGGCGGCGTGTATGACGCATGGGCGCTCCTGACCGTGCTGGGGGTTTCGCCGGACCAGGCGCGGATCGATTTGAGTTCCAAAGGGGAGGACATGTTCTGGATCGTCGATGACAGCCGGACGAAGATCTGGCAGTACGATTCCAACACGGTCTATGTGGACTTTCACCGCATTCAGCATGATTTGAAGATGGATGCGTTTGACGATCAACCGGCCCGCACAAGCGACATCCAGATCAAGGTGAAGCCGGGCACGGATTTGCAGAAAGCCAAGGCGGACGTGCAGCGGATCGTTGACGCCGTCCGGGCCAATAAGGGAGAACTGATTGGCTACCCGATCCGGGTTGAAACCTGGGAGGAGAGCCAGTCGCTGTGGCTTGGCGCGATTGAAAAGGAAAAAACGCTCGTCACCTTCCTGTTCAGCCTCATCAGCATCGTCGCCATCTTCCTGATCTTCTGCATCTTCTACATGATCGTCGTGGAAAAGACGCGCGACATCGGCATCATCAAATCCGTCGGCGCAACCAGTAGCGGCGTGGCCGGGATCTTCCTGGGGTATGGCCTGGCGATCGGAATCGTGGGATCGGGGCTGGGATTGCTTCTCGGCTATCTGATCGTCCACAACATCAACTACCTCCATACCGAAATGGGGCGGCTGCTGGGCATCCAGATTTGGAACCCGGAGGTGTATGCCTTTGACACGATTCCCAACACGATGAGCCCGCATGAAGTGACGATCATCATCGCGGTGGCCATTGTCTCGTCGGTCCTTGGGGCGCTGCTCCCGGCGATCCGGGCCGCCCGGATGCACCCGGTGGAAGCGCTCCGCTGGGAGTGAGGGGGGGAGGGAAATAGGGATGAAGGATGAAGGATGAGAAAGGCGGGAGTCCAGATCATCGCGTGCGGCCGGGATAGCGATCCGTTCATCCTTCATCCCTCATCCTTCATCCTTCTGATCTCTTCCTTCCTACTTCATCCTTATCCATTGTGCTAGGATGACCCCATGACCCGACTGGCGTCACCAACCTCCGCATCGACATCGCAGACGACGATCCTGCGCGCCTCCGGAGTTCACAAGACCTTCCGCATGGGGGACAGCGGCGTCGAGGTGCTCAAGGGGGTGGACCTGTCCGTCAAGACCGGCGAGTTCATCGCCATCGAAGGGCGATCGGGCTCCGGCAAATCAACGCTTTTGCACCTGATGGGCGCGCTGGACACGCCGGACAAGGGGGAAATCGAATATGAAGGCAAGAGTCTCGCGTCGCTGTCATCGGCCGCTCGAAGCCACCTGAGAAACACGCATTTTGGATTCGTCTTCCAGTTCTATCATCTCCTGCCTGAACTGAACGTACTGGAAAACACGATGCTGGCGTCCATGATCGAGTATTCATGGCTGTCGTTTCGATCGCACAAGCAAGCGCTGCGGGAGCGCGCGGTCGAACTGCTCAAGGAACTGGGGCTTGATCATCGCTTGAAGCATCGCCCGTCCAACCTCTCCGGCGGCGAGCGCCAGCGTGTGGCGATCGCGAGGGCGCTGATGAACCATCCTCGCGTATTATTCGCCGACGAACCGACGGGAAACCTCGACGTCGAAACCGGACGGCAGATCATGGACGTATTGGAAAAACTGCATCGGGACGCCAATCAGACAATCATCATGGTCACACATGACCGCACGCTGGCGCGGGAAGCGGATCGCGTATTGATCCTGACCAATGGCAAGCTGGACCGTCAGCAGGGATAAGTGATAAGCTGGCTCGTGTGGTTGCCAGTGGATGCCCAATGGGCAAAATCGTCATGGACAACAGGCAACCGGTCGCGGAGTATTCGCAATGGCATTGAAAGTGTGGATCGATGGAGTTCTGGTGGACAAGGCTGACGCCAAGGTCAGCGTCTACGATCATGGATTGCTTTATGGCGACGGCGTCTTTGAAGGCATCCGCACTTACAACGGCAGGATTTTCGAGTTGGATGCCCACCTCGAACGCCTGTATCTCTCGGCCAAATCGATCCGACTGACGATCCCGCTGAAGCGTGAACAATTTGCGGCGGCAATCCAACAGACGGTCCGCGCCAATAATTTCAGCGACTGCTACATCCGCGCCGTCGTGACCCGCGGCGTCGGCGACCTGGGCATCGACCCGCGAAAAAGTCCCAAGCCAACGGTCTTCATCATCACCGACTCGATCTCGGTCTATCCCGAAGCGATGTATGAGACGGGCATCGCGGTGATCACCGCATCGGTCATCCGCACGCATCCCAACTCATTGTCGCCGCGCGTGAAGAGCCTCAATTATCTCAACAACATCCTCGCCAAGATCGAGGCCAACGACGCCGGCGTCCCTGAAGCGGTCATGCTCAATCAGATGGGCAACGTCGCCGAATGCACGGCCGACAATATCTTCATCGTCTACAAAGGGCGCGTCCGTACCCCCCGCCCGGTGGATGGCGCGCTGGAGGGAATCACCCGCGCGACGATCCTCAAATTGTGCAATGAGTTGAGCATCCCCGCGGAGGAAACCGTCCTCCAGCGCCATGACCTGTACTGCGCCGATGAATGCTTCCTCACGGGAACCGGCGCGGAAGTCATGCCCGTCACGACGATCGACAAACGCACAGTCGGCCAAGGCCACCGCGGACCCATAACCCGGCGACTGACTGACGCATTCCATCATTTCGTGCGCGAAGGATGATTCGATACGCACCACGCCCCTTTCCCATTTGGCGTGATTTATGATTGGCGTATACTTGGACGCCACCGAACTTGTGCTTGACCATGTAAACTTAACCCCGAAGAAACAGAGGCGCTTCATGAGCAATGTGGCCGTTTCATCCAGCAAGTCACACTTGGCGCGCGACGGAGGCACGCCGGTGCGGGACGTCAAGCGGAACCCCTGGCCGAGGTGGCCGGTGGTGAGCGACGCGCAGTGGGCGGACAAGTTGGAACCGGCGATGAAGGCCGTGTACCTGTCGCATGTGGAGGGGGTCGGCGGAACGCGGGCCGGCGAGTTCGCAACGTCCTTCGCGAGATTCTGCCAGGCGGAGCACTGCCGATTGCTCCCGCATGGAACCGACGCCATTGAGGCGGCGCTTGTCGCGGCGTTGGAGCTGGAAAACTGGGGGCCCAGCGGCGAAGCGATCATCCCCAACTACACATTCATGGCAACCGCCGGCGCGGCGCTGCAACAGCGAATGAGCCTGGCGCTGGTTGATATTGATCCCGAGTCATTCACCATCAGTCCGGAGGCGATTGAGCAGGCGATTCGCCCCGGGAAAACGCGGGCGATCGTGCCGGTCCACATCGCCGGCCATCCGGCGGACATGGATGCGATCAACGCCATTGCCCGCAAGCACGGGCTGAAAGTCATCGAGGATTGCGCGCAGGCGCATGGCGCGCGATATCGCGGCAAGCCGGTCGGCGCGCTCGGTGACGCGGGGGCATTCAGCTTTCAATCAAGCAAAAACCTCTCCAGCGGCGAAGGGGGCGCGGTCGTCACCAACAATGCGCAAATCGATGGGTATGTCCATGCGGTGATGAACGCCGGACGCGCGCCCGGCGGAGCGCGGTGGGAATATCCGCGCGTGGGATTCAACTATCGCCCAAGCGAATATGTGGCGGCGCTCCTGAGCGTTCGACTGGAGACGTTGGAGGCGGAAACCGCGCATCGGGAGAAGATGGCGACGGTGCTGTCGAAACAACTGGGGGAGATCAAGGGCGTGCAGCCGCCAATTCATAAGTCCTGGTGTACGCGGCATGCCAATCACCTCTATGCGATGACGGTGAATCCGGAGGAGTTTGGCGGGCACGGGCGCGATGAGATCGTCGCGGCATTGAACGCCGAGGGGATCCCATGCAACGCGGGCTATACACAGCCGTTGTCGGCCGCACGGGGCCTGCGCAACCTCCGTGAACAATTCCCTGACGCCATCCGTGTGCTGCCATGCCCGGTCACGGACGACGTGTGCGCGCGATCAATCTGGCTGCTTCAGGAAATGCTGCTGGCGGATGAGAAGTCGATGCTGCAGGTCGTCGAGGCGATGGACAAGGTGCGGCGGGCGTTTGCGTCGCGGTAAATGGAGGCATCGACATGCAGATCGGCGCGGCCCGTGTGGATATTACCCCCGGCGGGTTGAACATCCCGTCACCGACGCCCCAAGGGGCGTATTTGTCGGGTTTCGTGTTGCGCAGCGGCGCGGCGCGCGGTGTTCTGCATCCGATCTCGGCGCGGGTCATGGTGGCGCGCAGCGCCGGGAGGCAAGTGGCGCTCGTGTCGCTGGAAGTCCTCGAACTGACGCCCGCGCATGCGACATCCCTGCGCGAGCGCGTGGCACAGGCACTGGGGATCGAGCCAGGGCACATCTGCATCGCCTGCACGCACACGCACTATGCGCCGGCGGTCTTTCCCCTGCACGAGTGCGGCGAAATCTCCCCTGCATATGTCGCGGCGATGAACGACCAGATCGTCCGATGCGCCAAGGCGGCGGCGGACAATCTTGCACCAGCGCGCCTTGTGTACGGTGATGCGCCGCTGGCGATCAGCGGCAATCGCCGGGCCGGCGTGCGGGGGGATCGCGGCGGCGCGGACGGCATCAGCCCGTGCGACCGCGCGGTGCGCGTGCTCGCGGCTCTGGATGAAAACGGAACGGCGATGCTGACGCTGTTTCATCATGCCTGCCACATGGTGTCGCTGCCGCCGGAGGACAACCGAATCACGGGAGACATCGCCGGCATTGCAAGCGCCCTGCTTGAACGCGCTGGCGGCGAGAGGGCCGTGGCGATGTACCTCACCGGCTGCTCCGGCGACATCAACCCCCTGCCGCAATTCAAGGGCGCGCCCGAGCACGCGGAGGCGGCGGCGACATTGATGGCCGACGCCGTCCGTCAAGCACTGGCCGACGCCAGGCCGTTGGAGGATTCCGAAGCGCTTGAAGCGGAGCTTATCGAAGCACACCTTCCAACCGCGCCGCCGAATCCCCAGTGGAGCGCGCGCCTGGCGACCATCGAAGCCGCATTGCAGAAATGGCAGCAAGAGCAAGCCGAGCGGCAACGCCCGACATGGGAAGCGCGGATCCTCCGGGCCGAGCGGACGTTCCTGGAGAATCGACTCAACGAAGTCAGGTCGGGACAATATCCGACAAGCATCACTTCGCGCGTGCAGCGGCTGCGAATCGGCGCGCTGACGCTGCTGGCGATGAGTGATGAGGTCATGTACGAGATCGGCCAGGACATCCTCGCGTCCCGCCCGAACGAACGCATCTGGCCAATGGCGTACGCCAACGGCGGCGGCGGATATGTCTGCACCACCGCCGCATACCACGAGGGGGGATACGAACCGGTTGATTCCAATTTTTATTATGACCGTCCGATGCTGACGGAGCGGTCGGCCGATGCGCTGGTCGCCGCCGCCAAGTCGTTGATTGAACCACGCGCATAAGTTTGATACCCGCGCACTCTTCATTCCTACTCCCTCCCCCGGTACACCGGGGGAGGGCTGGGGAGGGGGTCTTGGCGGAGCAGGCGAGGGCGCGCGGGCATCAGCCTGAATCCGCATCACACGGGGATGACCGTGGACGTGGATGATTCGACCACCTCAGCGGCCGTCACTTCGCGCCCCAGCTTTTCCGACAGATAAATCCCTTCGGAAATGAGCATCGTATTCAGCGCGATCTCGGCCGTCGGCAAATGCGGCGCCAAACCCTGCAAGCCGGCGATCCAATTGCCTTGTGATGATCCGTAATGCGCACCATTGCCGTGGATGGCATCCCACCGGTATCGGGCGGCCTTCAAATCGACCGTCGTGCTCATGCTGAAGTCCCCTTCCGTGGAAAAGTAGCCGAAGGGATTCATGCGGATGCCCCCTTTGGATCCCACGATGCTCGATCCCTCGAACGCATCGAGCTCAATCGCCCAGGCCTCGATGATGTCCAGCGTCAAGTCTCCATCAAAGCGGACAAAGCCGACGCCAAGCTCCTCGACGCTGTATCCGCTCTCCTTGCGCCGCCCGGCGTCCATGGCGGTCTTCTGATATGTCTTGCCTGTGATTCGCGCCACCTTCGGATTGCCCAGCAGATAGAGCATCTGCGCGATGTGGTAGACGCCCATGTCATACAACGCGCCGCCGGCCGAGATCGGCTTTTGCACGAAGTTGATCGAGCCGTATCCATCGACGAACGGCCGCCCGCGCCTGCGGTAGCCGGTTGAGCGCGCATGATACACATCGCCAAGCCGACCCGCGCCGATCAGTTCCTTCGCCACGCGCGTTTCATCCGCGAAGACGTTGGCGAGCTGGATCGCCAGCTTCTTTCCGTGCTTCTTCGCGCACTCGATCATGGCCGCGGCGTCGCGAAACGAACCGGCCATCGGCTTTTCGCAATAGACATGCTTGCCCGCCTTGAGGGCGGCCTCGGTGGCGCTGCGATGCAGGTTGTTGTGCAGGCAGATGTCCACGGCGTCAATGTCCTCGCGGGCCAGCAGCGGGTGCATCGAATTGTAGCTGTTGGGTACGGAAAATTTGTCGGCGGAGGTTTTGGCTTTTTCCTCAATGATATCGGCCACCGCCACCACCTTGGCGCCGGGGATCGACTGGTAAGTGGTCAGATGGCCTTGTGCAATCTGCCCGCAACCGATGATGCCGATGCGGATGGGTGCGGGGGTTGACGATGATCCGGAAGCCATGGATGAACCTTTCGTGGGTCAGTGGTTAGTGGTGATGACTCGTTGCGTCTATCGGTTGGCGGGGCGTTTTCAATGCAGTATATCGCGGGCAAGCACTTTTCCAGTGGTGTGGCATGAAACAAACGTCATCGGCCGGGCAAACGCCCGAACGATGACGGTGCGATGATTGGAATCCAACAGGTGTGTTGCCGTCAATAGTTCAAGTCAAACTGCGCATAAATTGTGTTGCCGAGGCTGGTCAAGGTCTTGCCGGCTTTATACCAGTCATCAAGAAAATTACCCGTGTAGGGGATGACCGATCCGTCGGTGTACAGGACGTTGAAATACTTGAAACCGTGGGACAGGATGCCCACGCTGCTGCCGGCGGCATCGCTATACGGGAAACGCCACAGGTCGCTGACAATCGCCCGGTGCGGATAGCGGGACCACCGGACATACTGCTTGGGCCGCTCGCCATAATCAACGCCGGCTGGAGGCGGTTCGAGCGTGCGCGTCGGCGGATCCAGAATATATGAGCACTCCCGGTCCCAACGCGGCCCATCCGGATCAAGCGTTGACCGCCCCGGCCAGGCCTCGCGCAGCCTCATTCCGCTGCCCACGGCTTCAATCCCCGGGCAGTAGAGAATCCGGTCGGTCTGAAACTTCGCGTCATAAACACCATCCGGCTTGTAAGCTCCGCCGATGTATCCATTGATGAACAGCAACCCCAGCCCCGTGTAGCCATCCAGTTTATAGCGGCCATCCGCATTGCGCGTGGCCACCGCCTTGAACAAATCCCACGGCTGATACACAACCGGCCCGAGGTCGCGGTTGTCATTGCGATACATCTGGATCGCCATGCCGATCTGACGAAGGTTGGATGCGCACTCAACCCGCCTGGCCGATTCGCGCGCCTTTTGCAGGGACGGCAGCAAAATGGCCATCAGGATCGAGATGATCCCGATGACGACAAGCAATTCCACCAGCGTAAAACCCCGATATCGAACTGGATCGTGATTGCTCATGGTCGGTTCCTCTCATTGATCGAATGTGAATCGATCCGCGTGGCCAAGCCACAAAGCTCGACCTTCATGCACCGCGCCGACGATGCAACAGCATCAACCCCCCGAACGCCAGCATCGACAGGCTCGCCGGTTCGGGAACCGGCGCGCTCCATACCATCAACTGCGAGTTGCTCGTGCCGAGGTAAAGCTTGTCCTGGTACGCCAGGATGCTCGTCGCGTTTGTCGGGGCATCGCCGAAGAACGTCCAGGTCAGCAGGTCCGTCGTCGTATAGATGTGGTGCCCCTTGGTCAGCGCCCAGAGCGTAGTTCCATCACTCATGTAGTCATAGACCTGGTTGTCATCTGCCACCCAGTGCGGGCTGGTATTCCATAGGAAGAGATACGACACGGGGTTGGTCCCGTCGAATTGATACAGGAAATACGATCCAACCCCCGTCGTCCATGAGAAGACCACCTTATCGGCGAAAACGATCGGGTGATTAAAAGGGGCGTGGCCGCCTGAGGGCACCCTGAGCGAAGGCCCGGTGGTCCAGCTTGTGCCGTCGTACACCTCGGAATGATCGGGAAGAAGCGGCGCATAGTTGTAATACGCCTCGGCCTGCGTCCAGATTTTGTCTTTATACACGACCAGACCGTAAAACCGGTTGAAGTCGCCCTGCGCGCTTGGGTACACGGTATGGTCCCGGGTCCACGTCGTCCCATTGTCGGTGCTTTTGTAAATGTCCGCAGTATTGCCGCGGACCATGCTGGCTAAATAAAGGTCGCCGTGGTAGCCGACGATATCAAACGCATGTTCGGCCACACGGGGTGGGTCGATCCCCGGGGCGTCCTGCCACACGTTCGAGTTGCCTACCGTGTAGGCATAGCTGTGGTCCTCCAGATTTTTGGCATCGATCGCCGGCGCATAAAGCCGCCCGTTGATCTCGCGGTAGGTGTAGATCGCCTCGGTGCGCGACATCAGAAGCGGCGCCGGCGTCCAGGCGTTCGCCGCGATATCCCACGGATGAATCGCGATCGGGCCGGTGTTGGCGCCGTAATCGCCATAGCCGGGATAGACCATGTTGTTGTAGCCATAGAGCGTTGCGATGGTGCGTCCCGTGGCGGTGCTCTGGTTCTTCGCCTCCGGATGCACGCCCAGCAGCACGAACTCATCCGCCGCCCGCGCCGTCGCCGAAACCGTCAGCGCCAGCGCCAAACCCATCATGCACTTGCACAACACTCTCATCTCGTACCTCCGCTGCTCAATCAATCCCACCGGGTGCCTCATCAAAAATGCGACCCTCATTGCACAGAGAAAGGCGGGAGAGAGTCCGCCGCCCGATCAAACCGCCCGCCGCCGACGCTTCAGCATCAGCAATCCACCCAGGCCCAAAAGCGAAAGGGAAGTGGGCTCGGGGACTGCGGTGACGCGCAAAAACGTTGTAACCATTCACGCCCGCGACCACCCCGAACGTCCAGTGGCCCACGTCCGCCGCCGCCAGTTGCAGGGCGGTGATGTCATAGCCATTGGTAAAGTTGCCGCCGGATGTTCCAGTGTAGTTATTTTTGTTTAGAATCAGGTC
>CAYTAP010000007.1:5966-43177 GCA_964435775.1 uncultured Tepidisphaeraceae bacterium | reverse complement strand
CCCCGGCCGCCGGGGAGAAGCCACCGATCGTGTCGATATCCAGCGTGCCCGCCAACAGGGTGCCGTTGCGGTAATCCGTCGACGTATTGATGGTGATCGGGCTGACACCCGTTGACCCGATCTGGAAATTGAGCGTGCCGTTGGCATTCATCTTCAGCGGGCTCGCGCCCGCTCCTTTTGTTGATGTAATGGTGGCCGCACTGCCTGTGATGCGAAAGATGCCGTCGGGTACGGCGCCGCCAATGGTTATCGTATCCGCAATGTTTAACGTCCCATTGCTCACCGCCAGCAACCCGTTGCCGCCGGTACCCACGCCCAACTGCACTACGCCGGTGGTTACCGTGCCACCGGTCATGTTGAAACTACCGGCTGCCAGCGCGCCCACCTGTATTCCATAACTGCTGGCACCTGTCGTAAGAGTGCCTGCGGAAATGTTGTAGGCGCCGTTGCTGATGAACAGCCCTCGGTTGGAAAACTTGAGCGACCCGCCCGTCTGATTCACGATGCCTTGGCCGGCAGTCGCGGATTGCACGCCCGTTTTGCTGCCATTGAAATTGCCGCCCAGAATGATCGAGTGGTTGGTTCCAGCGTCGATGATGCCGGTTCCGCTCAGATTCACGACGGAATCACCTGCGGCGTTGCCATTGAAGGAGGCATCGTAGCTGTTAAACGTACCGCCGCTGACGTTCAGAGTCGCATCACCCAGCGAATTACCGGAAAACCTCGAGCCTGACGAGGAACCGCCGGTCAACGTTCCGCCATCCACGGTGATGGTTCCGCCACCCCCGACGTTCAGTTCCTGGCCGACTCCCAGATTCCCGTTGGTCGTGACGTACAGTTGGCTGCCAGCGGTGATTGAATTTGGTAAAGGCGGATTGGTTGGCCCACTGACATTGAGATAGAAATAACGCAGGTTGTTATTGCTCGACACATCGCTGTTCACAGTCACCACATGCCCATTCCAGATATAGGTGTCGTTCTGGTCGACGGTGCTGCCCGGGATGTAGTGCGTACCGTTAGTGTTATTGGTCCAACTCGAGCCATCAGAGTAATTGCCATCAGTGGATGCACCCCAGCGTATGCCTGTTAGTGCGAACGCGCTCATCGGCGCAAATGTAAATGCCGCCGCCGCGGCGATCATCATTGACCCGGTTTTTGTCCTGCTTGCCATGACCATTTCTCCTTTTCCAAAACTCTCGATCCAGTTACACCACTCGACGCCGCCGCTTCAACATCATCAAACCACCAAGGCCCAGCAACAACGCACTGCCGGGTTCAGGTGTGGGCACGACCGAAGCAAAGTCGGAGCCTACTGTAAAATTATCCATGTAGTAATAGTTTGGCGGATTCTGGATGCGCGCGTAGCGAACCATCAAATTCGACAAACTGGAAATGCCGCTGTCACCAGTCACCTCCGCCACGGGCGTCTGCGAAAGTTCCACGTCCGAAGTCGGATTGACGTAAAGCGATACTTGGTCGTAATTGCTCGCCGGGTTTCCGCTTTTGCTCGCCTTGAGAACGACGAAATAGGTCTCCGTTTGGTCAAGCACAACGCTACTCACGCTGTTGATGCTATTGGGCCAGATATTGGCGCCGGCAACGAATACCTGTTGCGCGGAAGAGTTCTTCTGAATATATGCACTGACGTGCGGAGTGCTTACATCGCTCTGGAGACCAACCTGGAAGAAATTATCACTGGCGTGCGATGGCGCCTGCAACAAAAAACTGAGGTAAACCGTCCCCGTCTGGCTGGCAATTGGCCGGGATAAGGCTAGGTACGCATTGATATCGTTAGCAGACGGCGATATGCGCAGCGCCTTGTTGCCTCCATCCACATGAACAGAGCCGCCGTCGTAGGTCATGCTTCGGCTGACCAGGGTGATGGTGGATTGGATCTGGCTCCACGCACCATTCCAGCCGGCGCCCGTACCGGCGCCGCTTGTCAAGTCGCTCGTAACGGCGGCATCCTCAAAATTGTCCGTGGCAATGACACTGCCGCGTGCCGCCGCCCCGATCGCCATCACCGCAACCGTCGCCGCCAGGATCTGTTTTACCTGGTTCGTCATCGTCACCTCTCCAATGTTTCAAACTCGCCGACATTCCTCCCCACCGAGCTTGGCGCGCCGTGATGCGGCGTCGCATCGGTCACCACCAACTCCGGCGCGATACGCTGATGTTGCGGCACCGTATCCAGTCGCCCGTCGATCCGCGCCAAGAGCAATTCAATCAGCGCCCGGCCGATGGCGTCGTTGCGCTTGTCCACCGTGGCCGCCGGGATGGTCGATTCCCACTGCCGCGCCGGATCGTGCGGCCAAAAATTGTCATACCCCACAAGCAACACGTCTCGATTTGGAACTTTACCCAACCGTCCGCACGCGGCGGCCACCGGACGCAACATGCCATCCGAAATGACCATGATCGCATCGACGGCATCCGCGCCCGACAAATGCCCCACAAGCTGACCCGTCGCCAGGTCCACGCGCAAATTGAAGTCGCTGGCGGTGGCCTCCTCCTCGGATATCGTGAAGCACGCCTTGGCCGCAAGCGGCTCAAGTCCGGCCTCGCGCATGGCGCGCTCGTGGCCGGCATCTCGCTCTTTGAGCCACTCCACCTGGGCATGGGGCGCGGTTCCCGCCTTGAGTTGCCAGAATCGCAGGATGCGCCGTCGCCCTTGTCCGATCAGCCAGCGCGTCATCGCATATGAACCGGCTTCATGATCCGACACCACCGAATCAAACTCCGGCCAATCCGGCGACTCGCCATATAAAACCGTCGGAATTCGCGCGGCCTTGAACTTGGAAAGCGTCTCCTGGCCCAACTTCGTTTCGACGATCCGGCGCATGAGCAGCATGCCGCGCGGGCGCTCGGCCACCAGCGCATCAATCCCCGATTGCATCAACCGATCCGGATGGAGCATCACCGCGTGCAGGCCCGCCTCGTCAATCGCCGCCAGCGCGCTGCCTTGGATGGCGTGATCCGTCCCGCCGAGCGGGTGCCCCTGGGTGGCGTGGGTCACGATGGCGATGCCCTGCGCGAGCATGGAGGAGCGCGTTGCCGTTGCCCGGACCACGCGACGCCCGCGCCCGGCCTGCGCTTCGAGCAACCCATCCCCCTCCAATCGCTTCATCGCCGCGCGAAGCGTCCCCCGCGAGACACGCAGCCGCTCGCACAACGCGGCCTCCGTCGGAAGCCACTCTCCCTGAACGTACCGATCACCACGGAGCAACTCCCGCAACCCGCGCAGGGCGCGGGAACGGGGAAGTTCATCGAGGATTTCGGCCTCAGGTCCCATGTGTATTTCTTGCCAGCCGGTTGAAATGCCGCACGAAGGGATTCACAGCCCGACATGCCCTGCCAGCACCACGAAATGTACGCCGATGGAACAAGTTGTCAAGAAAAAAACCAATTGTACAATTCGATTGTGCGGCATGGACCCAATCGCAGTTCAGTGAAATCAGTGTAAGGTCATTTAGATCAATTGATTACAGCAACCAGGGCGAGGGGAATTGTCATCAATTACTCTATCCGCCGATGGCTGCCTGCACGGATCGGGGGGCGGTGATGATCAGGTTGCCGTTGAAGAAGCGGATGGAGGCTTTCCCGCCGTTGGGTTGCCATATCTCCGGACGGATGGAGTCCATGATGAGTTGGATGAGCTGGTCGGCGCGATCCTTTTTGTTGGCCACTTGATCCTTGGCCGGGGAGTTGGAATTGGACGCGAAGAGCCCGGCGTTATTTCCGCCGCCGGAGTTGGAATTGCCCGATCCACTGCTCGCGGACTGGTTGCTTGCGTTGGAGAGATCGAAATCGGGCGCGGTGAAGTTGGGGATCTCCATGATCAGATCCTCCACCGGATAAACCCGCGTGACCATCTTTGCGTCGGCCAATTCCTGCGTGGTGATTTCGATGACGTTTTGATCGACATACCACGCGAGCTTCTTGTCGCCGGTGGCGTTGCGCAGGATCAAATTGAGCGCCTTGCGCATCGTCAACCCGCGAAGGTTGATCGTAATCGTCGTGTCCCTGGTGACGCCCGCCGATTCCAGGGCGCGCCAGGCGACGTTGATGTTGGCGCCCGTTGCGTCGCGCAACAGGTCGATCACGTCCGCCAGCCGCACATCCACGAGGTTCGCGTGCGATTCGACGCCGTGACGTGTTCGCCGGGGCGTTCGCGATGGAGTATCGGACGCTGTAATGTCGCTTGGGTTGGTTGCCGGCGCGGTCGTCGGTCCGGCCGAATCAGATGATGCCCCCGCCACGACCACCGGGCAGGCGATCACCATGCCAAGAATGCTCGTGAAGATGGCTGCTCGTCGTCTCATCGCTCATGTCCACCGACATTGTTTGGCCGATCATCCCGAATGATCGGAGGAGCCGGCCGACGATTCCACCGGTGATGACTGCGCCAACGGCTTGCCGGTGTACGGATCAAATTGTGGCTGCAACGGCTTGCCGGTGTGGGGATCAAACCGCGGTTGCTTGGCTTGGGGCAGCGACGCGTGGGCCTGGTCCGGCAACGCCCCGCGATTGGCGGAGGTGGAGGAGGAATCCACCTGCTCAATGTCATCGCCGATGCTGCTCAAACCTTTCTTGAACTCCACGATCCCCTTGCCAAGGCTTCGCCCCACTTCAGGAAGGCGCTTGCCGAAAATGAGCAAACCCAGAGCGGCGATGATGATCCACTCCATCGGCCCGGGCATTCCAATTGCCAGAAGAGTTGTCACTGGTAAAGCTGTCATAAGTCACTTCCTCAGTTCGTTGTGGCCGAACCATTGGCCCGTGCGCCGCCATAATACGGGCCATTGCTCATTATTCATAACGCATGGCGCCTGCGAGTTATTCTATACCATACAGACCCCGGAAGTCGCATTCACCCTCAAAATGCACAAGGGTCTTTCAATTCTCGAATGTCTCTTCCGTAGGGGCGGCTTCAGCCGCCGTTTTAGATTACGACGGCGGCTGAAGCCGCCCCTACGGCAGAGAATTGAAGTAGCCCATCAAATTGCATCTATCGCGGCTTGATCTCCCGTTCCACACGAAAAGCGGCTCGCATCGCGTCAGCGCAGAAGCGGAACCACGTCGCTCATCAATCGCCTGAGGCTGTCGAGAACAAGCTCATGGGGAAGATCGGCCCAGCGAAACTCGAGGTTGGCGACATCGAAGGGAACCTGGTCATGCAATTCCCGTAATTGACGGGCGACCGATTCCGGGCCTCCCACAATGAAATTGATCGGATGGGCGCACAATTCTTCAACACTCGTCGGCTCGGCAAGGGATGCCGATATTTTCCCTTCCCTTTGGAATCGACGCCACAAAGTGCGAAGCGCCGGCTCAATGAGCCTGAAAGCGGTCGCGTCATCCGCCGCCACGAAGATCGGCCGATTCGCCGCGATCAGCCCACGTCCGCCCGCCTGCCGATACGTCTGGCAATAGTCCCGATACTGTTGGGGGGTGCGAAGGTGCGAGAACAAGACGTTCAGATTGAATCGCCCCGCCACTTCGGCCGATCCATCGCTGTTCACCGCCACCCAGCACCGTTCGATCAATGATGGATCGGCGCGAGGCAGGATGCGGACGCGCGATACAGAGGGATCGCCGCCATCCCGCCCGTCCGCCGCTTGAGAAGTACCCTTCCCGCTCCACGCGGCAAGCATCGTCTGAATCGCTCCGGCGAATCGGGGATGCCGTTCGGATTCATCCCATCCGTCAACACCCAGGAGCGCCGTTTCCTCCGGCGTGCTTCCGCTGCCGAAACCGGGCGCGAGGCGCTGATGGGTGAGCGTGTCCATCACGGCGATCCGCTCGGCCACCTCCATCGCATTGTGCATGTTCAGGCAGACCACGGCGGACCCCAACTGGATGCGATGCGTTTTACCCGCCAGATGAAGCGCCATGAGGAGCGGCTCGGGAAGATGGCCGTGATGAACATGACCATGATGCTCGGCGAACCACGCGTATCGCACGCCCAACTCATCAGCCAATTGCACCAGTTGAGATACCTCGTTGTACACCTCGCTCGACGGGCGATCCAACGGGCCTTCAAGATGATCAGTGAGTCCAATACGGAACATAAAGCCCAACATATAGAGAGGAAAAGACGCAGCGAGAAACAAGCCAACAATAAAAGCCCCGGATCATGGATCCGGGGCTGGGGAATCGTTTGATGGTGCGTGGAAAAACCCTCATGTGCCCACGCGCGCTGTGCGCATGTCACAATCGATTCCACCCGTAACGGCATATGGAAACGGAACGAGGAGCGGTTTAGTACCGATCCCGCCCGCCGCGACCGCCGCCGCCGCCACCGTAGCCGCCGCGACCACCGCCGCCGCCACCGTAGCCGCCACGACCGCCGCCGCCACCACTGCGCTCTTCGCGCGGCTTGGCTTCGTTGACCGTCAGCGCCCGACCGCCGTGTTCCTGCCCGTTGAGCGCCGCGATGGCCGCCTGGGCCTCGCTGTCGCTGGACATTTCCACGAATCCAAAACCCTTGCTTCGGCCGGTTTCGCGATCGTTGATGATCTGCGCGGATTCAACCGTGCCATGCTGCGAAAACAACTGCTCGAGTTCCGAACTATCCACCTGGTAACTGAGGTTACCGACATACAACTTCTTACCCATAAATGCTCCTCGGCATGGGTACGTTCAGCCCACTTTGAGATCGTGACTCGGGCATGAGTCCTACGGATCATGCCGCCATCACGCGGTTCTTTCGGGGCCAGTTTGAAAGAGGTTGGAAATCAACCGACGCGGGAGATGTGCGATGAAGACACGAGAGGGATTGCGACACGGACACTTTCCTGATGCCAATCAACCGCAGGACAACCTGGGATCACGCATCCCATATTTCCCACGCACCCGCCACCATATGTCATTTAGCCTACCGTGCAAAAATCATAAAAAAAAGGGAAATCTCACATTTTAATTTGGATCACTTCCAACGGTGGCTTGGAACCCCGACCGCCGCGACGGTAAAGTACGAACGGTTCATGGAAATGTTTCACACCGCAAGGAACACCGATATGACTGTAACTCGATGGTTGGTTGGTATTTATATCTGCATCACCTTCGCGGTCGCCGCCATGAAGCCGGCGGCTGCTGCTGAAGCGGAAGGACCCATCACCGTTTCAGCCGCCATCAGCCTCAAGGATGCCCTGGAAGAAATCATCCCCCTTTATGAAAAGCAAACCGGTGAGCAGGTCAGGCTCAACCTGGGCGCTTCCGGGAAACTTGCGGCCCAGATCGAACATGGCGCGCCCGTTGACCTGTTCATATCGGCGGCCAACGCGCAGGTGGATCAACTGATCAAGGCAAACCTTGCGGATGCGACCACGCGATGCGTCGTGGCGCGCAATCGACTGGTGCTGATCGTCCCCACCGATGCCGTCCATCCCCCCAGGACGTTTGCCGACCTCGCCGACACGGCGATCAAGCATTTGGCCATGGGGCAGCCGCGCACGGTGCCGGCCGGCATGTATGCGCAGGAAGTGCTGGATCATCTTGGTTTGACACAATCGCTGAAACAACGGTTGGTGTATGGTGCTAACGTGCGGCAGGTGCTGGCGTATGTCGAGCGCGGCGAGGTGGATGCGGGCATTGTCTATCAGAGCGATGCCGTTCACGCCGGGAAAAAAGTAAAAGTGGTGGCCACAGCGGCGACGACGTGGCACGACGCGATCGTCTATCCGGCCGTGGTCATTCAAAATGCCAAACATCCGCACGGCGCGGCGCGGTTCGCACAATTCCTGCTGACACCGGTCGCCGAGAAAATTTTGGAAAAACAGGGCTTTGTCGCGGCCAATCCTCCCACAACCGCGCCTTCGGAACCGACGGAAAAACCGAATCGATGAAGGAACTCTGGCAGGCCGTGCAATTCTCACTGGCCGTCACGTCGCTTGCCACACTGCTGGCGGCGACGGTGGGGATTCCGTTGGCATTCGTATTCGCCCGCAAGCGGTTTTTCGCCAAGAGTATCATTGAATCATTGCTGTTGGTTCCGCTGGTGTTGCCGCCGACGGTTGTGGGATATCTCTTGATCCTGTCGCTGGGTCATCGAAGCTGGTTGGGCCGCATCGTCACCGAAATGCTCGGCCATTCGTTGCTCTTCAGTTGGCAAGGCGCGGTGGTCGCCGCCGCAGTCGTTGCGCTGCCCCTTTTATTTTTGCCCGCCAAGGCGGGATTCGCGGATGTTGAACCGGAACTGGAGGACGTCGCGAGAGTGATGGGCGCCAGCGGCTGGCAGATCTTCTGGCATGTCAGCCTCCCCCTGGCGAGGCGGGGCATCGCAAGCGGCATGCTCCTGGCGTTCGCGCGTGCACTTGGAGAGTTCGGCGCGACGGTGATGGTCCTGGGCGACCTGGCGGGACGGCGTACCCTGCCGATTCTGATCTACAACGATTTCGTCTCCGGCGACCTCCGCAACACCACCGCGCTGGCCGTCGTGATGCTCAGCGGCGTATCGCTTCTGATCATGATCCTCTACAACCGCCCCGGCCTGGGCGGGCGGAGTTTGAACTGAATGTTCAGACGGAGCAGTGAGTCCACCCACAAGATCGCCACTGCAATCAATTCCCGCCTCTCCATCTCGCGGCCTGCTTGCGTTGATTGAACTGATGGCTACAATTCCCACCCGCCGATCAAGCAATGTTGGCGCGGCGCGCATTGTCGGGCGATTAGCTCAGTTGGCTAGAGCGTTCGGATCACACCCGAAAGGTCAGGGGTTCAAGTCCCTTATCGCCCATTTGCTTGTCCTGTCAGCACTTAGCGACAAGTGACCAGAATGGACAATACCCCCGTTTTCGGGGGTATCGTCGTTCATGGGGGGTAGGGGAGTCACCCGTTGGCCATCGTCGGTTTCCGCTGACTGCTGCGCTTTTTGCTGCGCCTGTTCGATGCCGGCGGCGTGGCGGAAGTCGGGGGCGGATGCAATGTGGCGATGGCTTGTGGCGACCGCTACGGTGAGCCACTTCAAAAGGACGCTCTGATAAGCGGTCAATGCCAGTGCGACGTAGCGTTGCTCGCAAAACTGCGCTGCATGCGGACCGAAACACGGCCATGCCTCGTTTACGGCCACCACATTTTTTCAACCGCCAAGTGGAATCTCGGTCGTCTTCCATTTTCCCTTTTCGTTATCGCTAGGAATATGCAAGGCTACCTGCTCGGATGTACGCTGATAGAGGACTGGAGGCGTTTTCTGCATATCCCATATGTGGAAAAGATATGCGGGACCAGATTTAATGGCTTGTTCCCATTCATTTCGAGTAATGATGAATCGCAATGGTGAGGCTGTTGTAGACTTTACTTCGATCATGCGGGTGATCGGTGCGAATGGTCCCGGATCGTACGAAAGAACGTCATAGCCCGCGAAATTGTCGTCCAAACCCTTCCACTCAGGCTCCCTATTGATTCCAAGTCCCTTCAGGCGCTGGCGCTCATATTCCATAGTAAATTCCTCTGCCTCGCGCGCCTGCTTCATTTTCTCAAGGTCAGTGATCATCCGAGCGAAACCGGCCACAGAATCCCACCACAGGGCAACGGGCAGCGGCGGCGGCTCTTTCATCAGCCCGGCCGCACGGAAAACATCCCTGTCGTTTGGCTCGAGCGAATCAATGAAACGCCGCCGCCCTTGTCGCATCGCGCGACACCAGATGGGTCGAAGCTTGGTTACCACGGCAGTGATGCAGACTTGATAAAATTCATCGCCGTCCAGCAGACACCCACCTTCCACCAGTTGATGCAGATAGGCGGCCGCGCCAAGATCAAGGTTATGCGCGTCAGCTTCGACCCGCTCAATCGTCGACAGCAGCTCCCCAAAGGAACAATCGAGTTGCTTGGCTTCATAATTGCGAATGAGGCGGACGCCCTCAAAGGCGGAAAGCGTGAACACTCGGTCAGTTGAAATGGATGCAATCATTCGTCCGCCCCGGATGCCGCGACCTTGCCCTCGAGTTCCTGGATCAAGTCAATGAGATCATCCGGCGTGATGTCATAGTCAATTGGATCGTCCGCCTCTTCCTCATCGAGCGCCAGCTGATGCAGATCACGATCGTCGAGAAGCTGCTGCATATTCCGTATCTTCTCGGCAAGGCGTCGGCTCACAGAGAGGTCGATGCTCCCGATCTCGCGTGGGGCCTTGGAACGGTAGATGAAAATGCTTGTCGTCTGATCTGGCGCGAGGCCCAAGCGATGGATGCGGTCAATGGATTGCAGATAATGCGTTGAAACGTAGCTCCGATCCACATAGATCGCATTGTGGCAAATAGTGTGCAGGCTGATGCCTTCCCCGGCCGCAGCCGGGTTGGCGATGAGTACCTTGCAGTTCGGGTCAAGGTGAAAGCGCCGGATACGTCCTTCGCGGGTCGCGAGGTCGCTGTCATGGCCGGATGGCACATCCCCTTGCAGAACGACTGGGTTCAAATCGGCTAGCGATGAAGAAAGGTTTGCGATTGTCTCGGTAAAGATCGTCCAAATAACTACTTTGTTGCCTTCCGCCGCGAGGGTTCGGGCATGTTCCATCACAGCATTCAATTTAGCCGAATGCCCCTCCTCGATAACTGCCTCCGCTATTCCGGAAGGTATCTTAAAATCGCCGCTGACCATCGCGGTAATGGCGTGTGCTGGATTCACAGAGAGCTGAAGCAATCTCATCACGGAGCGGCGCGCTTTAAGTATCTGAGCTTGGCCCATGCCGGCATTGATCTTTGACGCAAATTGGCGCAGGAACTCGCTTCGTACAATTGAGTATAACGCCAGTTGCCCAGGTTTCATGTCAATATCGATGAACGTCCGGGTCGCATCGGGGATCTCCAGATCGCGTTTGGTGGTCCTGACATATAAATTACCCAATACCTCGCGTGGAGAGATTCCGCGCAAAACCTCCACGCCCAGTCCATGGCCGGGCCAGAGGAAATCCAATTGAGATTCGATGTCCGATGCACCCTGAGGCATCGGCGTGCCCGTTAAAATATCGCGTCGCACGGGCAGGGTGGCGATCTTGAGCAAGAATGCGCCACGTTGAGAGAGGGACCCCGCTTTCATTCGGTGCGCCTCGTCAAGCACGAGATGAATGCGATGCGTGGCCATGTGAGCGGCAATCACATCCTGCTGACGGATCATAAGGTCGTAGGACATGATGAATCGCGTCGCGCCGGATGAAAGTGCCGCCGATGTTTCATCTTCGCATCCGTCAAGAACCGTGAATGGCTCCGCGGTGTCCGTGGGGGCGTCCTCGGCGAGGCATTCCTTCATAATGTCCCGCCAAGCTTGAAAGGCAGACTTGGGCGCAACGACGAATAACTGGTCCCCCGCCTTGCGCACGATCAGATGCAGGGCGAACGTCACGGTGGTTTTCCCGGCTCCGGGCACGGAGAAATTAGCGCCGTTGGCCAATGCGGCAAGGTGCGAGAGGTTTTCAAGTTGGAAGTTTTTCAGCTTCCTGCGCGTGAACCCCATGGCCTGCAACCTGGCCTCAAGCTGATTCGGGGCGGCCACCGGCGCAAGTGCTTTTTGAGACCCGCGTGTGCGCTGAACCTCCACGGCAAAGTCTCGGAGGCGCTGTGCGGCGCTTCCATCCGGTCGGAATCGGAAGTTGAGGGCACTTTGCGTGGCTCTTGACCCGAACTCCCGGAAGAGAGTAAGTATTTTAGGCCACGGCAATTGCATGGAGCGATCGGTAATTGTGCATTCAGAATCACTGGACGTGACCAGAGTACGAAGCCTCAACCATATAGGAGCTCCCACATTTTCCGGCGCAATAACGAACCGCCCAATACTCGGTGGGTGATACTCTATCGAAATGCCGACAGGATCGCTCATGTGCGCCCCTGTCCGTCGGCATCTTCGGACGGCATTTGTTTGACTTCCGTCAATTTTGTGGCCAGTTTCTCAAGCACTTGCTTGATCGACTCTATTTGCTTGGCGATGCCACCGTATGTTTCCATGCCCGCTGTGGTCAGGTCGACTCCGGCCAGTTTGGAATGAATCTGCACAAGCGCTTTCAATGCCGCATACTTGTTCTTCTGACCGCGATCCCGCTCCAGCGCGCTGACGGCCGCTTCGATCAGCGCCTCGACAGCGCCGCCACGCGAATCGTCATTCTTTAGCGCGATGATTATGTTTGAATAGTCCTCCGTATCCTCGCCGCTGGGAACATCAATGGCGAAACTGTCATCATCATTAAGGCCTGAGGCGTTGGGTGCGGTGGGCAAATTGAGCTGCTCGGCCATGCTCTTTAGAACAGACGGTGCAAGCTTGCCAAACGCGGCATTGAATGCATAGATGCGCCCGGGCACCTGTTCTCGATTTTCGAATAATGACCATGCAATAGCTCGGCTGGCGTTCTGGAGTGGAATGCTTTGCCCCACAAGACGTTTTGGCAGATCGCCAAATATCTGTTCGCCGTCCCCACTTATCAGTGAATACTGGCCTGGCTTATGCGCCCATTCGTTCAGATACATATCCGCTTCATCAATTGACTGAAGCAAATTTTTGATGTCCGCTTCGCTGCGCCGCAGTTGGGTGGCGACATTTTTGGGGGTGCGCCCCTTGTTGATTTGGCGGCGCACAAGCTGCGCATCCCCGATCCAGTCATACTCAAGTTTTGTTTCGGGGCGTGCTTGCTCGTTCGCTTCGATGTCGTCGATTTCATCGGCACTCGTATCGGGGGGTAAAATCATGCACTTCACATGTGCGTATGCCGACGTTGGCGATTCATCTGCGGCATATAGTTCCCGCATCGCCGCCAATCGACGATTGCCGTTGACGACAACCCCCGTGGCTGTAATTAAAATCGGATCGCGCTGTCCTTCGGTCTTCAGCACCCCCATAATGGCGGAAACGGAAGTCGCCTCTTTCCTTGCGAGTTTCACCAAGATAGTGTGCTGCCGTTCCTGGACGGTGCTGAGCTCCTGGCCTTTTGTAAAAATGTCCTTCGCCAGGTTGTCCTTGGCGATCGCATCTTGCTGGTCGGAATAAGTGCGGCAATTGTCCATGCGGTAGATTGGCAGATCCACCGGCAAGGTAATTATTTTCAGCGAAGCCTTGTCCCCCCGGAAATCCCATAGTGTGCCCGCTTCGGTTGCAGATTGCTGTCGGTTCTGAATGGTGGCCTCGCGCTGCGAGCGCGGCGAGAGTTTGATCTGATATGTCATGAAATCCTCTATTCAAAAGCAACAACACTGATGGGAACGGTTATCACGCGGTCAAATAACTTCAATTCGCGGAATACGCGCTCGGCGTTGGCAATATTGTCGCCGATAGTTTTCGCCGCTGCTTGGGTGGGCAGAGCGAGCGCTGCAGCTTGTATTTTGCGCTCTTGGAAAAGGTATTGCAGCTTCAGAAGATCGTATGGAGCGCGGCTCATGTTCCCGGTTTGAAGTTGAAACGCGAGGTCCGCCTTTACCGCCGTTACGGCCAATTGATGACCCTGATCCAGCCTTACGTCAAGGGCCCATCCTTCATTGGCAAATTCACTTTCAACGTGCTCGCGAATAGCTTGCGTGCCGCCCCGTTGAATGACGACCGAGGGTGCCTCAAATACATCCGTCAGCCATTCATGCAGGTCTCGGCGCTGCCATTCCGCAACAGCGTTGTGGTGGTCATACGTGCCATTGAGTTTCATTGGTCACCTTTGCTGTTTGGGTCGTAGATCGGCTTATTCATTGGGCGTGTCCTGAGAGTACCCGCGCATAGTTGTTCAATTCGCCTCTTGGCAATTTTGACGTATTCCTTCTCAAGGTCACATCCATAAGCATGCCTGCCCTGCTTTAGGGCAGCAATGGCCGATGAGCCAACCCCAACATAGGGATCGAGTACGTTGTCGCCTTGATTAGTGAGGGCCAGCACCAGCCGCTCAATAAGCCCGACAGGAAACTGACAGGGATGGTCCGTTTTCTCAATATGATTGAATTTCACGTTGGGGATGTCCCAGACGTCAGCGGGATTCTTGCCGAGCGGATTGCTTGAAATCATCCCTCTTTTGGGTCCCTTGAAGTGCTTTTTATGCGGGTATTTGGCAGGAACGCGAACAGGATCAAGGTTGAACGTGTAGTCATCCGTCTTTGTAAACCACAGGATTGTCTCATGGCGGCCGGAAAAGCGCTTTTGGCAATGCAGCCCATGTCCAAAGGTCCATACGATCCTGTTGCGAAGTTGGAGGCGGTGATTCTTAAAAAGTGGGTAGAGAAGGATGTCTAGAGGATAGACTTCGCCGTTTTGCACGTGATTGCCGACTTGCCAGCATATTGATCCCTTGGGGTGGAGCAACCGCACCGCCTCGGCGATGCAGGCGGCCTGTTCCTTAATGTATCGTTCCTCGGAGCGTTTTTCTTCGTATTCCTTCCCGAGATTATAGGGTGGCGAGGTGACGATAAGATTCATCGATTCATCGGGGAGCCGACGCATAAACTTAAGATTGTCTTCGCAGGTGACCGTGGCCTGGGGCGCATCGCTTGGCGAATGTGCGGCAGGCGCGATTTTCAGTAGTCCCAGGCCCATCGTTGCTCCTCGCGACTTTCCGTCCGCCTTTTGAATAGGAGTTCGTTGTCCCTGCATGTTACTGCATCGATCATCAGATTATAAGAAATGCTCCATATGATCGAGGCCATTGTCGCCTGCATGCGAAAATTACTCTGCATCATCAACGCCATGATGCGGGAGAACCTCACAAGGAACGAACGAAACCTCGTCAAAAACACTTGACAGGAAACACAGCCGCCTTGTGGCACATTGCCTTGCCTTCGCGGCGTCACGCGCCGGGCGGCATCACAAATCGAGCGATGAAGATTTCCGGGGAGGTGTCGGGCGAGCGTTTGCTTGTCCAGAGGAGCCATTGGCCGTCGGGGCTGAAGGCGGGGTCGGCGTCGTAGGTGGATGGGCCGGCGGGTGGGGTGAGTCTGGTTTTACGCGAGCCATCGTCGCGCATGAGGATCAGGGTCTGATGGCCGAGGTCATCGGTGGGCATGGAGTAGACGATATGCCTGCCATCGGGACTCCAGCGGGGTGGGCTGGTAAGGGAGGGACCATTGGTAAGGCGAACCTCGTGAGCGAGGGACGTGGGCTGGCCGGTGGCGTCGCGGATCAAGTCGGCGGTGTAAATCTGGAATGTTTTGGTTTTCGCATCGTATCCGCGATAGGTGATTTTTCGGCCGTCGGGGCTGAAGGCGGGATCCTGAATGTCATTCGTCGAATGGGTAAGACGTGTGAGGTGGGTTCCGTCCGTTGCGGTCACATTAAGCTGGCGAACGTCACCTTCACGTGAACTTGTGAAGATGATCCATTTCCCATCGGGAGAGATCGCGGGATGGGCATCGTCGAAATCGTTGGGCGTCAGGGGATGGCGGGCGAGATCGACCACGCCGCCCGGCGCGATGGCGGCGACGGCGCCCTGCCAGCCGTCGGCACGATATAACACAGTCCGATCAAGAGATTCATTGTCCCGGAGGTCATGATGCGCAATGGGGCTGGGCGCGGCGGCGAAGATGAGGGAATTGCCATCGGGAGAGAAGGCGGCGTCCGCGCTGGGACGGCCGACTTGCGTGAGGGCGATGGGGGGGAAAACGCCCTGAAGTTGGCGATTGGGCGCAACGGTCGCATCGGCTTGCCTGCCGAGGGATTGCCAATGAAGGGAAGCGACATGGAGGCGGGAGTGGGATTCGCCGGGATTCCTGGCGCTGAACGCAAGCCAGTTCATGTCGGGGGAGAGGATGGCATCGGTTGCGGCGGAAAAGCCGTGGGTCAGTTGACGGATGTCCTGGAGGGATTCGGATTCATGCGTGGGCTGGATGCGGTTCCATCCGGGGGCGCAGCCGGCGATTAAAAGGAATGTCAGCAGCAACAAGCAGACCGCCGCCGCTCGCCACGTCGCAGGCATTCGCACGACAATGGCCTGGCAACACGGCGGGGATAAGGCAGGTCCGGCTTGATGGTCGCGCGGATTTTTGACCGAAGAAAAGACCCCCTCCCCGCCCTCCCCCGTTGGGTACAACGGGGGAGGGGGAAGAATCATGGGAGGCTCGTGTTTCATCCCTGAAGGGTACGGCATCGGCCGGTTGATGGGGCCATCCATCGGCATCTCACTTGACGAGTTTGGCGTTCACCTCGATCGGGGTGGCTTTGAGCGCCTTGGAGACCGGGCAGAACCCCTTGGCATGCTCCAAAGTTTTCTCAAAAGTAGCGGCGTCGATGCCGGGAACGGTGGCCTCGGTGGCAAGCACGATCTTCGTGATTGAAAAGCCATCCGGCACGCTGTCGATCGTCACCTTGGCGGTGGTGTGGACGCTCGTGGCCTTGTGGCCGCCGGCTTCGAGCAAGGCGGAGAAGGCCATTGAAAAGCATGCGGCGTGGGCCGCGCCGAGCAATTCTTCGGGATTGGTCCCCTTGCCATTTTCAAAACGGCTGGAGAACGAATAATTCGTTTCGTATCCGCCCCCCTGCATCTTGACGGTCCCCTTGCCATCCTTCAATCCCCCCTGCCATGTTCCTTCAGCACTGCGCGTAGGCATTTCAAATGCTCCTGTTCTATGAAAAATTGCTTGTGGCAATCACGCGTGCAAGCCACTGTGGCAAGCACGAGTGCGAGCATACTCTGATTGCGCGGCGGGGCCAATGCTCAATCCATCACTTACGATGAAGATCATCCGTCAGAATGAATGAGAGCCGCGCACAAAGTAAGCGGTTTTTTCATTGCCGTGCCTTCCAACCGCTTACTTCGTGCGCGGCTCCTTGTCACATTCACCTACGCCTTTCCGATAGCGCGGGCGGTGGCTTGCCAGGCGCGTCGGGCGGCGTCGGCGGGGAAGAGCGTGCGCAAGGCGTCGCTGAACACTTCCAGAGAGACCGGCCCGCGATAGCCGGCGGTTTGGAGGGCCGCGAGATAAGCGCGGACGTCGATGACGCCTTCGCCGGGCAGGACCCGCTTGCCATCTTCGATCAATGCAACGGGGCCGGCCGGGGCATCGTTCAGATGGGCGAGAACGATTTTGTCGGCGGGGATTTTCGACAGACGATCCCAAGTGTCGCCGGCGGTGTACAGATGGAAGCAATCGACGAGCAGGCCGACGTTTGGACCGATATCCGCGGCGAGTTCAAGCATCTGCCCGGCGGTGAAAATAAACTCATGGGGAAACTGGCGACGCAGGTGATACGGCGCGACGAACTCCAGCCCCAGCCGCAATCCATGCCCGGCCAGCACCTTGGCAATGGGTGTCAGCCGCTCGACATGAAACGCCCAGTTTTTAAATAGCGGACGGTCGGAAGAGGGCATCAACCACGTCCCGCAGGAGTCAACGCCCAATTCACTCGCCAGACGGGCTTGCTGATCCAGCTTCTTCAGATTGTCGGCCAGAGGTCCGGCATCGCCACGCCAGTCGCCCGGAGGTCCCCATCCACCAAACTTCATCCCGCTGGCGCCGTAGAGGTCGCGCACGGCTGCGACACCATGCTCCTGGGCATAACCAAGATCGACATCCGCGCCCTGAAAGCCGGCTTCGGCGGCCAGGCGGACAAACTGATCGAGCGGCAGGTTCCCACCCGCCGTGCCGCGATTCAGGCAGATGTACATCGACGAATCCGGTTGAGTCATATAAAACCTCTTCTCAAGGCCCCATCGATTCGTCATGATACGAATCGGGCGACACTTGGAAAGATGGGGCGGCATTTATCCGTGCAAAACCGCAATGGCACTATCGGGCGACTTGCAACGACGCATTGAAACGATCCTGTCCGGCGACGGCGGGACCGCAAACCGCTCAAACCGGCTCATCGATGATGCGCATCGCCTGTGGAAGCGGGCCACGCGGCTGCTGGGAATGAAGCTGATCCGTGGAGAGACCGATGTCGAGGCAATGGAGCTGGCGTGCCTGTCGTTGCAATTGCCCCTGAGCGGACCGGGGTCGGCGACGGAGGGGCGTCTGGCGGGTGGGAAATTGCGTGACCGGGCGGAGCAGTCGGCCGAACTGCTGGCGGCGACGTTCGGCGCGGAGATCGACGAGTCGCTGCTTGATCGAACAACGCGGCTGCTCCATGAACTGCCACAGCGGACACCAATGCTGGACGAGGCGAAGGTGTTGGCCGACGCGGTGAATCTGGACGACTTCGGGGCGATCGGAATGATCAACCAGGCGATGCAAGTCGGCCGACAGGGCCAGGGCGTCAATCGATTTTATGAGGGATGCCAAAACCGCGAATTGTACGGATACTGGGATGCGCGGTTGAAGGACGGATTTCATTTTGAGGCCGTGCGGGAGTTGGCGCGAGAGCGATTGGAGCAAGCGCGGACGGTCGCATGCCTGCTGGGGACGGAATTGGCGGAAGACGGGATGGGGGATGAGATGGCATCGGAATGAGCATCGATGGGCAGTGGACGGCGGAAGTCAGTGTTGAATTGCCAGTGAAGACCAATTGAAAAATGAAAACCCCCTCCCCAGCCCTCCCCCGGAATACCGGGGGAGGGAGATCAAACCGAACGGCATGAGCGATTCATTGGGCAAACAACTTCTCAAGGCGGCGTGGATCGCGCCGATGGAGCGGGCGGTGATTCCCGATGGCGCTGTCGTGTTTGATCACAGGATCATCGCGGTGGGCGATGCCCGGGCGATGGTCGTCGCGCATCCGGATGCGTGGCGGACGGATTTGGGCGATGTGTGCCTGATGCCGGGGCTGATCAACGCGCACACGCATCTGGAATTGAGCACGATGACGCCAGGAGAGCGCCCGACGGGGTTGGCGCCCTGGCTGAAACGCGTGGTGGACGAAATGAGGTCGGATGAGGAGAGCACTGAATCGCGCGTGCGGCGGGGTGTGGAGGAGGGGGTGCGGCAATGTTTGAAGTTTGGCGTGACGACGGTCGGGGACATCACCAGTGAATGCGCGCTGACGCGGCGGGTTCTGAACGACACGCCACTGCGGGGGGTCAGTTATGGAGAAGTGCGGGCGATGGGGCAGCGACGGGAATTGCTTGAAGAGCGATTGCGCGCGGCGTCCGACACCATTGGAAGCGACGAGGGATTGCGGGTTGGAATTTCGCCTCATGCCCCCTACTCGATTGAGCGAGAGGGGTATGAGCGTTGTCTGCAGATGGCCGTCGCGGGCGGGATGCCGCTGGCGACGCATCTGGCCGAGACGCGCGATGAGGCGGCGTTTTTGTCAGACCACGACGGCCCGCTGCGGGACTTGTGGGACCGTATCGGGGGATGGGATGAGCAGGTGACGCGATTTGATGGCGGGCCGATCCGCTATGCCCAGTCGATGGGATTGCTCTCCCATCCAACGCTCCTGGCGCATGTGAACTACGTCGATGACGATGAACTTGATCTGCTGGCGAAAGGGAAGGCGAGCGTGGTGTACTGCCCGCGAACACACGCCTACTTTCAGCATGAACCGCATCGATTCCGCGAGATGTTGGCGCGGGGCGTCAATGTGGCGCTGGGGACGGACAGCCTGGCCAGCGCGCCGGACCTCAGCATGGTCGGCGAACTTCAAACCCTGCATGCCCTGCATGGGGACTTGTCCTCACAAGCCCTCTGGGAAATGGCGACCTTCCGCGCCGCCAAGGCCATGGGACAGGAGGGGCATCTCGGATCAATCACGCCGGGAAAGCACGCGGATTTCGCGGCATTCGCCATCCGCGGCTCGGATCCGCTGACCGAGGTCATCGAAAGCGCTCCGCTCCCGATCGGCGTATGGATCGGCGGAAAAAGAGTCGCTACTTAAGCCGCGCAAGCTGGTGATCAACCATCATCGCCACGAGTTGTTTGAACGTCGTCTTCGGTTCCCAACCGAGGGTCTCTTTCGCCTTGGCGGCGTTGCCGACGAGCGGACCGGTTTCCGTCGGGCGGACGAAACGCGGATCGACAACAACGTGCTTTTCCCAGTCAAGCCCCACATATTCAAACGCGGCCTGGCACAACTGGCGAATCGACCAGACCTGTCCGGTGGCGACGACAAAATCATCCGGCTTGGGCTGCTGAAGCATTCGCCACATCGCCTCGACATAATCGCCGGCGAAACCCCAGTCGCGCTTGGCATCGAGATTGCCCAGCGACAGTTTTCCATCCTTCACGATCGGTTCCCCTTCCTCATTGAGCACGGGCGAATTGCGAATGCCGAGCTTGAGGCAGGCCGCCCCGTGGCTCACTTTCTGCGTGATGAAATGAGCGCCGCGACGGGGGCTTTCGTGATTGAAGAGAATGCCGCAGGCGATGAAGAGGTTGAAGCTTTCGCGGTAGATCTTGGCGATGTGATGGGCGTAAAGTTTGGCGGCGGCGTAAGGATTCATCGGCTCGAAGGGGGTGTTTTCATCCTGGGGAATCTGTCGAACGCGGCCATACATTTCGGAACTGGACGCCTGGTAAATCCTCGCGGACGAATGGACCTGTTTGACGGCCTCATAGAGGCGATGCGCGCCAAGGGCGGTCACCTCGCCGGTGTGGATCGGCAGCCGCCACGATTCGCCGGGATAGGATTGGGCGGCGAGGTTGTAGATTTCATCGGGTTGATACTTCTTGACCGCCTCGACAAGAGAGGGGCTGTCGGTGAGGTCGGCGTAGTGGAACTCGACCTGGCCGAGCAGGTGGCCGCAGTTGTTGGGGGCGACGGCCGACGATTTGCGCCACAGCCCGACGACACGATACCCCTTCTGCAACAAAAGCTCGGCGAGATACGAGCCATCCTGGCCGGTGATGCCGGTGATCAGTGCGATTTTTTTGCGGTCAGTCATGATTTCTCCTGAACGATTGATTCTTCCGCTGATTCTTCAACGACGCTTTCCACCACGCTCGTCGGCGACAGGCCGCGCCGCGTCGCCCACCCTTCGGTCGATGGCGAGGCGATGTTGGCAAACACCTTGGGCTCGGCGGCGGCGAGTCCATACAACTCAAACACCCGCCGGGCGGCCGACGGCCAGTTGAACTTCGCGGCTTGCGCCAGCGATCGCTCCCGCAAGACCGCGCGGCGATCCGGATCGCGCTGCATGGCGATCATCGCGCCGGCGATATCCTCCACATCGAGTGGATCGACCAATGGGGACGAATCGCCAACGATTTCCGGCAACGAACTGCTGTTCGATGCGATGACCGGCGCGCCAAGCGTCATCGCCTCGAGCACCGGCAAGCCGAACCCCTCAAACAGCGATGGATAGCAGAGCGCAAAACAGTTTTGATACAGCCAGTGAAGCTCTGCGTCATCGACATAGCCAAGCTTGATGACGTCCTTTTGCAGACCGAGGTCCTCGATCAGCTTGTCGAAGTCATCCATCAGCCACCCTTTGGCGCCGGCGAGAATGAGGGGATGCGTCTGGCCCATCGCGGCCTTGAGACGGGCGTATGCTTCCACAAGGCGTCGCTGATTTTTTCGCGGTTCGATGGTGCCCACGCCAAGCCAGAAATGGTTGGGCTCGAAGGCGTCCAGCGATGCCGGTCGCGTAAGCGGCGTCGGTGAGGGCGTGAAACGGCTGCCGGGGTGAATGACCACGATGCGCTCGGCGGGGTAATGGGGGAAAATGCGAAGAAAGTGATCGCGGCTGAACCGCGAGATCGACACGATGTAGTCGGCGGTGAGGCTGGCGTTGAAAACGCCGGTGAAAACATGCGTGCGATTGCGCTCGGTCGCCAGGTCGGGGTAATCGACGAAGGCGAGATCGTAGAGCGTGTAAATGAGCCTCGCGTGATGCAGGGGCATCGGGCAGTAGAAATTATTGGAGTGGATGAGGTCGGGATTGCCCAGGCGGTCCTCGAAATCGGACGGGGGAGTGTTCCAGAAATCGCGCGCAAGTTCGGTCGTCTTCTGGGTCGGCCCGCGACGCCAATGGGGGCGGTCAAGGTGGATCGTCGTGGCGTCGAGCGTCGGATCGCTGTAGGCGTCGCCGAACGCCGGATAGAGCGTGTAGGCGTTGGCGTGATCGATTTGCGCCAGCTCCCGAATGAGGCTGTCCGCGACGAAGCCGCAGCCGGCTTTCAGGTCGCCGGTCTGGCTGATGTCAAAGCCGATGCGCAGGGTCATGGCTTGGCCGTCCGTCGCGCGAATGAGTCGCGCAGTTTGACCATCGTGCTTCCAAGGGTCCAGTCATAGGCGGTACGGAACACCTTGCGGGAGATCGTGTGGTTGTATTTGATCGATCCCCAGACGGACCACGCGCCGACCCAGGTGGCGAACTTGAGGCCGCTCGTGCGGGGGATGCCGTGCTGGTCACAGATGCAGTGGGCCCAGTTGAAGACCCATTGATCGGGGACGCGGCCGAAGCGGCGGAGCATCATCTCGTTGATCTCATCGTGAATTTTGGGCCGCTGGCTGAGCGTTTTGGTGCTTTCATGCAACCGCGAGCCGGCCAGGAATTCCCCCTTGAGATGGAGGAACTTCACGCCGTTCTGCGCCAGGCGAAGCCAGAACTCGTAGTCCATACAAAAGTGAAGGCGTTCATCGATTGCGCCAAAGCGTTCAACCACCCGCCGGCGGAAAAAGACGGCCGGCTGGCAGAAATAGCAGATCTCCAAAAGCCGTTCGAAGTTGAACGCCTCGGTGTAATAGTCGTCGATGATCGAGTCGTCGTTGCGAATGTGATGGGCGTCGCCGTAGATCACATCGACATCGGGATTGGCCTCGAAGGCGGCCAGGACTTTCTTGAAGGCGTCGGGATAGTAAATGTCGTCGCTGTTGAGCCAGCCGATGATCTGGCCGCGGGTGTCATGGATTCCCTTGTTGACGGCGTGCGATTGGCCCCGGTCCTTTTCACTGACCCAATAAAGGCGATCCTCGTAGCGGCGCAGGACATCGACCGTTTCATCCGTGCTGCCGCCGTCGAAGACGACGTATTGCAGATCATCGATGCCCTGCGAGAGGACGCTCTCGATCGTTCGTTCGATGAACTGCCCTTGTTGATACGAGGGTGTGACGACCGAAAGGCTCGGCGCCGGCGCGGAATCGGGAAGGCGGCGGCCACCGCTTTTCGCGGCGTCCGAGGCGTCGGACAAGATGGATGAACCGGGGGAAGTGGACATCAGACCAGAACCTCCTGCTGCATTAAATCAATTCGCTCCCCCGACGGCATCACGATTTCACACCGCTGGCACATGAACCCCAGCTCGCGCCCATCGTCGTCAAGACCCAGGTCGCCCGGACGATAGAGCGGGCCGATCTCCAACTCGATGAACCCGCCTTCGGGCGCGAGCGGCTCATGATGCACCACCCCCCTCTCCGGCTCAAGTTCGATCACATCCGCCGGCCCGCCGGCCGCGTGACGGATTTTCACCGACATATGACCAGCCGGCACGCGGGGAATGGCCATCACAAGCTCCAAAACACGCCCTTCCGGTCCGGCGTCGTATGTAATCCGAACCGCATCGGTCGTCCAGTGATCCGGATGCAAACCGATCATGCGGCGAATGAACGGGCCGTGAGTGCCAATCGCGGCGCGGAACACCTCCAGATATTCGCGGGCCATTTGCTCCTCAGTGCCAAACCAGCGGACGCGCTCAAAGCCGCGCTCGATCATTTGCGCGGCCAGATCATCGTCCGTGGCGATGCGGGCGATCGCCTCGGCGATTTCGACGGGCCGCCGCGGATCAAAGAGGATCGCGGCGTCGCCGGCCACCTCCGGCAGGCTCGTCACGTTGCTGCATAAAATCGGCTTGCCAAAAATCATCGCCTCCAGCACAGGCATGCCGAAGCCTTCGTAGAGCGACGGGAAGATCACCGCGCGGCACCCCGACAGAATCGACGCGAAATCGTCATTCGAGACAAAGCCGGCGAAAACAACATGCTTGTCCAGCCCCATTCGCGCCGTGGCCAGCGATTGAAGAAACCGCATCCGCTCATCGGGCGCGCCGGTCAGCACCAGCTTCAATTGCGACTCCGGATGGGCCTTGCGATACATGCCAAACGCCGTCAGAAGCATCGCATGATTCTTGTGCGGCCAGAAGTTGGCGGGAAATACCAGGTATTCACCCGGCTTGACCCCCAGTTTCGCCCAGACCTTGGCCGCCTCTTCATCGGACGGCTTTTCAATGCGCTTCCAAAGACGGATGTAACTGGTCACGACGCGATCGGCGTCGCCCTGGGTGTTTTCGATGACCGTATCGTGGACAAAATCGCTGATGCAGACGATCTTGGACGCCACCCGCGCCGCTTCCTGAAAATGTTTTTCGCGGTAGTGGAGTTCGCGGGAGGAAAAAAACTGCGGGTAATATTTGTATTGAAGATCGTAGACGACGGAGACGACGGGGACTGCGGGATCGTAAAAGTTGGGCGCGGTGAAAACACAGAAATAAAGATCCGCGCCAAGCTCGCGGAGCAGCGTCGTCCCCTTGAGCTTGAAGGACATCTGCGCATCCATCTGGCGAAGGCGGTCGAAGAGGGATGGGGGAAGAATTTTAACGAGCCGTTCCCCGACTTTCACTTTCAGCCGGGAAACCAGCTTCACCGGCGTCTTGAGCGACTCGGCCTCATCCTGAAAGATGACACAAACCCGGCGGACGTTGAGACCATCGAGATACGCAAGCTCATCGTGCGATTTTCCACTGGTCAACAGGATGAATTGCCAGTCGGGGGCGAGGCGGGCCAATTGCCGGATCAAGCCGATGGCGACGAGCTTGGCGCCGCCGTTGTCGCCACCGGGAAGGACGGGGGTGAGGTCAATCGCGACGCGGGTTGGATGCACATCCCCCGCGGGCGATGAGCCATTGGTCGATTGGTGGGCAAGGGTTCGTTCAAACACCGGTTCGAGCCATGACCAGCGCCCCAGCTTGTTGAAGATGCGATAAACGGGGCTGGAGCGGATGGCGGTCATCGCCTTTTGCGCATCATTGAGCCGGCGACGGAGAATGTTCAACTCAAGTTGATGCACCAGGCCGCGCGCCTGCTCCCCTTCCTTGTACTGGCGCAGGTCCTCCACCTGACGCTGAAGCTGCGCGCGCTGGGCACGCAGCTTCGTCAGTTCGTCGGTTGCTTCGGATTGATCTTCGCCCGGCAATTGCCCGGCCGACCCGTTCGACGACACCAGTCCTCCCACGCCCCACCGAATGGGTTAAAGTAGCGGGCGAGGGCGATTGCAGCAACAATCGGCATTTGAAAATCGTGCGCATTGCAAATCGAGTCGGCTCGCGGCTGTGTCGTATGGGGACTACAATCAACATCGTGACTGATTCCAACGAAACCATCGCCCGGCCGCCCGATATAATCGACGCCGATGCGCCGCTGGACGGCGAGCTCGACGCTGAAGAAACCGACGGCGCCGACGATGGGCCCGCGCTGCGGGAGTTTTCCTGGCAAGTCACCAAGAACCTGACCCGCCGGATCGATCAATACCTGGTCGATCGCGTGGGATATTTGTCGCGCAACGGCGTGCAGCGCGTGATTGACGCGGGGATGGTCAGGGTGAACGGACGGGTGGTGAAGGCAAGCTATCATCCGCGCGATGGGGATTTGGTCGAGATGAGCGCGCCGCCGGAGCCGGTCAATGAGTTGGTGCCCGAGCCGATACCACTGGAAATTGTATATGAGGATGACCACCTGATCGCGCTGAACAAGCAGGCGGATTTGATCGTTCACCCCGCCCGGGGGCGATGGACGGGAACACTGGTCAACGGGCTGGTCCATTACGGGAAAAAGTGGTCCACGATCAACGGCGACTGGCGGCCGGGGATTTTGCACCGGCTGGATCGCAACACGACGGGGATCATGCTCGTCGCCAAAAGCGATGAGGCCCACTGGCGCGTCGCGCGGCAATTTGAAAACCGGACGATTCAAAAGACCTACCTGGCGGTATGCCACGGCGTTCCCGAATTACTCTCCGATGTCATTGACATGCCCATCGGAAAGGATCGGTACATCCGCGAGAAGCAAGCGGTGCGGAAGGAATCCAACGGTGGTCGGTCGGCCGTCACGCTGTATGAGGTCCTGCAAAAATTGATCGGCCCGACGGCGGAGAAATTGGCATCCGGAGAAACGGCGAAACGAGCGATGGTGCTTCATCCATCCACATATGCGCATGATCGCAAAAACCCGCCGCCGCCGGATCACTTCGCGCTGGTCAAGCTGTCGCCAAAGACGGGTCGGACGCATCAGCTTCGCGTGCACATGTCTCAAATCGGATATCCGCTCGTGGCCGACACGATGTATGGGGGGCGAACCCTGGAACTGCCTAGCGGAGGAGAAGCGGACGAAGCGTCATGGACCTTCGCGCGCCAGGCGCTTCATGCGTATGAAATCACCTTCGTTCATCCGGTGACGCTGGAACCGCTGACCCTGCGCGCCCCCCTGCCGCCCGATCTTCGGCGGCTGCTCAAGGGGTTGGGTGCGAAGATGGAAGCCTGCGAGGCCGCCTTGTAGGCTTGTGCGTGGCAAGCCCGTCGCGGGGTGCCGGAGGGTGATCCTCCCGCCTGCGACATTTTATTGAGAACCCGCCGCTTCTCATTTCGCCGTCAACAAAGGAGATTCGATGACTCGACATGTGATGGATGTGATGGATGCCTCGAAGAACAGGATGATGGCCATCGTGCTGCTGCTTCTGATCGCAGGGGCGATTTCGCCATTGGCCACGCTGGCCGACGGCAAGCCTGCCGCCCAGCCGGTTGATGCCAAGGGCGTCAACGCCGGAATGCGGTTCGTTCCGGACCTGGAGTATGCCAAGGTCGATGGCGTGTCGCTGCAACTTGATCTTTACCTGCCGGCGCACACCGCAAGCCCATCCAAAGCCGTGGCGCCGCCGCTGGTCGTCTGGATTCATGGCGGCGGGTGGACCGAAGGCGCTCGCCGACCTTGCCCGATGACGTGGCTGGTCGGCCGGGGGTACGCGGTTGCGAGCATCACCTATCGCCTGGCACCCAAGTACATCTTCCCGGCGCAAATTGAGGACTGCAAAGCCGCGATTCGCTGGCTCCGCGCCAATGCGGCGGAGTATGGATATGACCCCGACCGCATCGGGCTGTGCGGCGAATCGGCCGGAGGGCATCTCGTCACGCTCCTCGGTTTGACCAGCGGAACCGGCAACAAGGCGCTTGACGGCAAAGTCGGCGATCACCTTGACACCTCCTCCGATGTGCAGGCCGTCTGTGAAATGTACGGCCCGGCCGACCTCACCAAGCCGGTCAACGATCATGTCCCCGGCACGGTTGACATTCAGAAGATCGTCACGACCTTCCTGGGCGGCTCACTGGAAGAGAAACATGAACAGGCCGTCGCCGCCAGTCCGCTGACCTATATCACGGCCAAATCCCCGCCGTTCCTCATCGTCCATGGCGACCATGATCCACTTGTCGCCGTGGATCAGGCGTGGATGCTTTTCCATGCGATGCGGGCCGCCAAAGCGCCCGTTGAACTCTGGGTCATCCCGAACGGAAGCCATGTTTTTCGAATCCGTGGAACACCGTACTTTGAACCGCGTCTCAACACCTTCTTCGACGCGGCGTTGAAACACTCACCGACCACGCGCCCATAGACGCGCGCCGCCCAACCGCTTTATGCTGAGCGCGGCCAGCGCCCATGACACGCGACACCGATTCGTTTTTTTGTGGAGAACCGCATGCCCGCTTTTTCCCGATTTCATCCGATTTTCACCGGCCTCCTCGCCATCCTCTCCCTGGTGCTGATGAGCGGCTGCGCCCCCAGCTTCCTGGTTACCCCCGTCTCCAACCCCCAGCAACTGCAGGAGCAAACCGTCACGCCCGGCCAGGGGTGGTTCCCCAAAAAGATCGCGCTGATCGAAGTCGAAGGAATGCTCTCCAACACCGCGACCGGCGGATTTCTTCAACCCAGAGAGAACAAAGTCAGCCTGTTCGTCCAACAGCTTCACAAAGCCGAGCAAGACCCCGATGTCCGCGCGGTTGTCCTTCGCGTCAATTCGCCCGGCGGCACCGTCACCGCCGCCGACACGATGTATGAGGAACTGATGCGATTCAAAAAACGCAGCGGCAAGCCCGTCGTCGCCTCGACACAGGAACTGGCGGCCAGCGGCGCTTATTACGTCTGCTGCGGCGCCGACCAGATCGTCGCCCATCCCACGAGCATTGTCGGGAGCATCGGCGTCATCTTCGAGGCGTTCAACTTCCGCGGCACGTTGCAAAAACTCGGCATCATCAGCGACCCGGTAAAGAGTGGCCCGCTCAAGGACATGGGCTCCCCCTTCCGCATGCGGACCGCCGAGGAGAGCCAGGTCATGCAGGGGATGGTCGATGAATACTTCCACCGCTTCGTCGGCGTTGTCTCCGAGCGGCGGCACATCACGGACCCCGATGAGTTGAAGCTCATCACCGACGGGCGGGTCTTCACCGGGCGGCGCGCCGTTGAGCTTCATCTGGCCGATTCCAACGGCATTCTCGAAGACGCGATCCACATCGCCGCCAAGCTTGCCAATGTCCCCAATGCCGAGGTGGTCATGTATCGTCGCCCCTATGGAACGAGCGGTTCGATTTACGCCGACGCGCAGACGCCCAAGCCTCAAGCCACCGTCATGCAGCTCAACATCCCCGCCCTTCAGGAAACCCTCCCGGCGGGGTTTTATTACCTGTGGCGGCCATGATGGAGCTGGAGTGAGATTGCCGACGTGGCGTGCGAATAACACACGGTGCGGGTGCCGGAACCAAGCGTGCAGGCTATGATATGGGGAAGGTGAGCGAGCATGGTGAAAACGCAACCCGGAAGGTCGACGAATGACAATCAAAGCAATTTTTGAAAATGGCATCTTCAGACCGCTCAAACCCGTTGCGCTCCCCGAACGATCCACCGTGGAGTTTGAGCCCAAGATCGTCACCGAACAGGACGACAACCGCGCGGCACAGGAGGAAATCTACAAACTGTTGTCGAAATCATTCGCATCAGGTGAAACCGATGTGGCGGCGCGGCACAACGAACACCAGCCATGAATACCGTTTTCCTCGATACGGTCGGACTTCTGGCCCAATGGGATGCCACGGATCAATGGCATAATGCCGCAGCGCGTGCGCTGCATGAATTGATCTCGAGCGGTCAGCGGACGATCTCAACAACGTTCGTATTCCTCGAATGCGGCAACGCCGCCGCGCGCCGACCCTACCGAAACCTCGTCGATCAGACCCGGGCCGCATTGGAAGCCTCCGGTCGCCTCATTGTTCCAACCCAAGCGGATTGGCGCAATGCGTGGACGGCCTATGCCCGCGGTGAAGCAGCCGACGCCGGGATCGTCGACCGCATCTCCTTCGCCGTCATGCGCCGGCTGGGAATCACGGAGGTCTTCTCCAACGACCGCCACTTCAACGCGGCGGGCTTCGCCACACTTTTTTGACACCCCCGCAACGATCTCCAGCCATGTTGCACCACCCGCGCGAGCGCTCTATTCTTGTTGGGACTGAAGAGCCACTTTTTTTATTGAAGGGATCATTCCATGCCCACGCAGCTCGCCGCACAGATGTACACACTCCGCGACTTCATCAAGACACCCGCCGACATCGCCAAGACGATGGCGCGGGTCCGGAAGATCGGCTATGAAGCCGTTCAGTTGTCGGCGCTGGGGCCCATCGACGCCAAAGAACTTGCCAAGATTCTCAAGGGTGAAGGTCTTGCGGTCGCGGCCACCCATGTCCACCCCGATCGGATGCGCGATCACAGTCAGGAAGTCATCAGCGACCACGCGCTATGGGGATGCACGAACATGGCGATCGGGGGATATTTCAAGGAAAACCCCACACTCGTCGACTGGCGGGAGTTCATCAAAAGCTACAACCAGATCGCCGACCTCTACGCCAAGTCCCCCGTTCGCGTCGGATACCACAACCACAGTCACGAGCTGGCCCACTACGAGGGGAAGCCGATCCTCCAGACGTTGCTGAGCGAGTTGAAGCCCTCGGTCTGGTTCGAGATCGACACCTACTGGATCCAAGCCGGCGGCGGCGACGCGGCGGCGTGGATCGACAAACTTCATGGCCGAATTCCCTGCGTCCATCTCAAGGACATGGTCGTCACGCCCAAACGCGAGGTTCAGATGGCGGAGGTCGGCGAGGGGAACATGAACTGGGCGGCCATACTCAAATCCTGCAAGGCCGCCGGCGTCGAGTGGTACATCGTCGAGCAGGATGTCTGCCAGCGCGATCCCTTTGAGAGTCTGGAGATCAGCCTCAAAAACCTGCACGGCATGGGACTGAAATAACCGTCTGGCAACCGTCGCCATTTCGCGCGGCATGATCCACGCGCTTTGACGTTGCGCGTAAACATTTGATCGAGGACAAACCCCAAATGCCCTTTTGCGATTTTCACTGGTTCAGCAAATCCATCGTCAAGCAGGTTGCCACCTACGTCCTCCTCCCCGACACAGGGGAGCCTCCCTTCCCGGTCTTTTACCTTCTCCACGGGTTGTCCGATGATCACACGATCTGGCAGCGCCGAACCCGCATCGAAGATTATGTCGCCGGGCTTCCGCTCATCGTCGTCATGCCCGATGGGTATCGCGGCTTCTACACCAAAAACGAACAAGGCCCGGATTACGACACTTATATCGCATCCGAACTTCCCGCAATCATCGAGCGCAACTTCCCGGCGCAGACCACCCGCGCCGGGCGGTGCATCGGCGGGCTTTCGATGGGCGGCTATGGGGCGCTGCGCATCGCGCTGGCCCATCCCGACCGCTACGTCTCGGCCAACAGCCATTCCGGCGCGTTGGAATGGGGCAAGAAAACCTGGACCAAGCCCGAACAGGCGGAGTTCCGTCGAATCCTCGGCGAATCGCCCAAAGGCACGGACCATGACCTTGAACACCTCGCCGTTCGCGCCAAAGCCGCCGGGCAAGTGCCGCAGCTCCGCATCGATTGCGGCACCGAAGACCATCTCCTCCCCGACAGCCGCAATTTCCATCAGTTTCTCGCGGCTCAGGACATCCCCCACGAATACGCCGAATATCCCGGCGATCATTCCTGGCCTTACTGGGATGAGCATGTCCGCCAAGCCCTCGACTTCCACGGGCGGGCGCTGGGTTTCACCGCGTAAGCCGTTTCCAACCGATTCTCTCTCACGCATTCACCATGATCCCACTCGCCTTCTCCACCAACGCGTTCAAGAAAAACACCCTCGATGAGGCGATCTCCGCCATCGCCGCCATCGGCTATCGCGGCGTCGAGATCATGGCCGACGTGCCGCACGCACACCCCAGGTCTTTTGATGCCGCCGCCCGCGCCCGCCTCGTTCAATCCCTCGCGGCGCTGGGGCTCACAGTGAGCAATGTCAACGCCTTCACGCATTTTGCGGAGGGCGACACCTATCACCCCACATGGATCGAGGACGATCCGGCCCTGCGGCAAGTGCGGATCGATCACACGATCGGCGCCGTCGAACTCGCCGCCGCATTGGGCGCCAAAACCGTCAGCCTTCAGCCAGGCGGTCCGCTCATCGGCACGGTGATCGGCCGACCTCTCGCCGCCGAGCGGTTCGCCGCCGGTTTATCACACGTCCTCCCCACCGCCCGCAACCATAAGATCACGTTCGCCATCGAGCCTGAACCGGGGCTGTTCATTGAAACCGCCGCCGAATATCTGGCGTTCAAAAATGAGTATTTCCCCCACGAATCGGCCATCCAGATGAATTGCGACGTCGGGCACCTCTACTGCGTCGGTGAAGACCCCGCAACCGTGATCCGCGACATGCCGGCCCACATCGCCCACGTCCACCTGGAGGACATCGGCGACAACCGCGTTCACCAGCACCTCACCCCCGGCAAAGGCGCCATTGATTTCCCGGCCATCTTTTCCGCGCTTCACGACATCAATTACAAAGGCTGGGCGACGGTGGAGCTATATCCCTACGAAACCACCGCCGCCGGGGTCGCCAAACTCGCCTGGGAGCACCTCACCCCAATGCTTTGAGAAACGCTTCAATGCGATCAATTCCCTTGTCGATCTGCTCCATGCTCGTCGCGAAGCTCAGGCGGACATGCGTATCGAAGCCGGAGTCATTGCCCGGCACGACCGCGACATGATTTTGCTCAAGCAGCGCCGCGGCGAAACTCACTGCGTCGGTGATGGAAGCGCTCCCCGCCTTTTTGCCAACGTACGCGCCAATGTTGGGGAAGCAGTAGAACGCCCCGCGCGGACGCACGCAGCTCACACCGGGCAGGGCGCTGAGACGCGTGTGCATATGCCGGCCGCGCTTTTCAAACTCAACCCGCATCCGCTCAACGGATTCGGCTCCGCGCGGGTCATTCAATGCCGCGACGGCCGCCGGCTGGCAGAAGCTCGTGATGTGGCTGGTCATCTGGCTTTGCAGCTTGTTGATGGCGGCGATCACTTCCTTGGGTCCGCCGATATATCCAACCCGCCAGCCCGTCATCGCAAAGCTCTTGGAGTGGCAGTTGAACGTCAGCGTCCGGTCGATCAGATCCGGTTTCACCTGCGCAAACGATGCGAACTTCAGTCCATCGTAAACCAACTTCTCGTAAATCTCATCACTGAAGACGATCACCTCCGGATACCGCTCCACCACATCTCCCAGCGCCTTCAATTCGTCGGGCGTGTACGCCGCCCCCGACGGATTGGAAGGGGAATTAAGAATCAGCACACGTGTCTTGCTCGTGATGGCGCGATCGAGCTCCGCCGGCGTGATCTTGAAATCATTGGCCTCCTCGCCGCGGACGACTTTCGGCACTCCCCCCGCCAGCTTCACCTGCTCGGGATAACTCACCCAATACGGCGATGGGATCAACACCTCATCGCCGGGGTTGATCAGCGCCATGAACGCCATGTACAGACAATGCTTGCCTCCAGCGCCCGTCGTGATGTTTTCGGGCTTGTAGGGCAACTGGTTGTCCCGGTTGAACTTCTCTGCGATGGCCGCCTTCAGTTCGGGAATGCAGGGCGTCGGGGTGTACTTTGTTTTCCCCGCATCCAGCGCCGCTTTGGCCGCGTCCTTGATAAACGCCGGCGTGTCAAAATCCGGCTCGCCTGCGCCAAAGCCCACCACATCCACACCGGCCTTCTTCAGCGCATTCGCCTTGGCGCTGACGGCCAGCGTGATGGACTCGGAAACCAGATTCATCCGTTCAGCAAGCGCAACCATGTTCAAAACTCCTGTGTAATGGCCCCCATCGACCGGGCAGACGATAAATCGTCCCTCCTCTTGCTGCAAGAATGCGCGGGCGACCCCATGCCGGAATGGCGCAGTGGAAGGCGTCCGGTCTTCTTGCTCCATCGCCGAAAGTCGCTACGGTATGCCCTTCTCTAACTTCAAGGAGTATTTCTCATGGCCCTCATCGAGCCGCATGGCGGCAAGCTTGTCAATCGTATTTTGAGTGAAAGTGAAGGCAAGGCTGCATTGGAAAAGGCGAAGTCGCTGCCTTCACTTACGTTGTCGCTGCGTGAACAATTTGACCTGGAGATGATCGCCATCGGGGCGTTTTCGCCGATCGAAGGGTTCATGGGACAGGCGGATTTCACGCGGGTATGCAAGGAAATGCGCCTGGCGAGCGGCGTGGTCTGGCCGATCCCGGTGACGCTCTGCCCGTCGGATGAGGACGCCGCGAAGATCAATCAAGGGGATCGGATCGCGCTGAAGGATTCGAAGGGACGGGTCCTGGCGCTGATGACGGTCAGCGAGAAATATCCGCACGACAAGGCTTTGGAAATCCCCAACGTCTACAAGACCGAAGAGGATGCCCATCCGGGCGTCGCGGCCGTGCGCAAGCAGGGGAACACCTGCCTGGCGGGGAAAATCGACGTGATCACGCCGACCTATGAGCCGGAGTTTCCGGAGTACCGACTGCCCCCGGCCAAGACCCGTGAGGCGTTTGACAAGAAGGGGTGGAGCACGGTCGCGGCGTTCCAGACGCGGAATCCGATTCACCGCTCGCATGAATACCTGACCAAGTGCGCGCTCGAGATGACCGACGGGCTGCTCATTCACCCGCTCGTGGGTGAAACCAAGCCGGATGACATCCCGGCCGCCACGCGGATGGCGTGCTACAAGACGTTGATCGACCACTATTACAACCAAGACCGCACGATGCTGAGCGTGATGCCGCTGGCGATGCGCTACGCAGGTCCTCGGGAGGCGCTGGTCCACTCGCTGATCCGCAAAAACTACGGGGTGACGCACTTCATCGTGGGCCGCGATCATGCGGGTGTGGGCAAGTATTACGGCACTTACGATGCGCAAAAGATTTTCGACCAATTTGATGTCGCCAGGGAGATCGGCGTCACCATATTGAAGTTCGAACACACGGCGTGGTGTACGAAATGCGCGGCGATCGTGAGCAGCAAGACCTGCCCACATGGCCCGGAGGACAAGATCGCGCCGAGCGGGACGAAGGTGCGTGAGGCGCTGCGGGCGGGCGAGCGGCCACCCACGGAGTTCAGCCGTCCTGAAGTGGCGGATTTGCTGATCCAATGGGCGCAGTCCGTCAAATAACGGATTTGAATGCGTTCGCTATGCCATTTTTCGGCACACAAAGTAGAATGGTCGGTTGCACGTTGCCGCTTTGGGCGGCGTCGGATGCAATGGGTTTGAACGAACTGGCCGGCGGCCGACGCCGCGACCAGATGAACGGGTGCTTTTAGGAGAGCATATGCATCGTTGGATTCTTCGAAGTGTTCCGGTGTTGGCGATCTGTGCGGCGGGCTCACTGTCCACCTCCTTCAATGGGTGGGCGATGGCCGAGGAGGCCGCGCCGCCAGCGAAGACGACCGAGGCCGCCCCGGCCGTGGTCAAAAAGGATTTGTCGAGCCCCAAGAGCGCGATCAAGACGTTCGTGCAGGCGCTGGCCAACGGCGACGTGGCGCTGGCGAAGGCGTCGGCGATCGCCGACGATTCACAGGCGCAGTTGATCGAACTCATGGCGAAGATGACCGGCAGCATGAAGACGCTGACCGACGCCGCGACGGCCAAGTTCGGCGAGGAGGGGGAGACCATCTCCGGCCAGAAGATGAAGATGGAGGACAACCTCAAGCAGATCGACGACGCGAAGATCGAGATCAACGGTGACGAGGCGACGATCATCTCGCAGGACCAGAAGGCGCCGGTCACGCTCAGGAAAGTGAATGGCGAGTGGAAGGTGGACATCGGGTCGATGCCGAGCGTCGATCGCATCGCCGAAGCGGCGCCGATGATCAACGCGATGGCCAACGCCGCCGGCGCGACGACGGCCGAAATCAAGGCCGACAAATACAAGACCATCGACGAAGCGCGAACGGCGTTTCGCAGCAAGATGATGGCGGCGATGATGGCGAGCATGCCCCAGCACCCGTCCACCCAGCCGGGAACCACCGCCCCGGATCAAAATGAGGGGAACGGTCAGATGGGCGGCCAGGACAAGTAGGAAAAAAGGCATTGAACCACTAAGACACGAAGGGCGTTGCGATGCACGAGCGATACCCCGCCATTCAAAGCGCTTTATTATTTGTATTTTTATAGACAAACGGCTCCATCACCGCATGGCATCCCCCAGCCAGCCGCCTCTTTGTGTCTTCGTGACTTCGTGGCGAATCTTTTTCGTTCTCCGTGCCCACCGTGGTGAGCGGCATTGGGATGAGATCATAAATGTTCAGGAGCTCGCGTAATGATTAAGCTGGCGGCGTTTGCCGATGAGATTTCGCCGGAACTGGATGAGCAGATCAGGGTGTGCAAACTCAATGGGGTGACGCACTTTGAGCTGCGGGGGGTGAGCGGCAAGAACGTGCTCGACTTCGATTCGGGCATGCGCCAGGAGATCAGGAAGAAAATCACGGACGCCGGAATGGGCGTCGCGTGCATCGGGTCGCCGATTGGGAAGGTGAACATCGACGAGCCCTGGGAGCCTCACTTCGAGCGGTTCAAGGTGGCGGTGGAAATGGCGGAGTTCTTCCACGCCCCGCTGCTGCGGCTGTTCAGCTATTATCCCCCGGCCAATGGCGACATCCTCGAACATCGCGAAGAGGTCATTGAGCGTTTCCGCCGGAAGGTGCGATACGTCGAGGATCATCCGGTGACGCTCGTGCATGAAAACGAATCACGGATTTACGGGGAAAAAGGGCCGCAGTGCCTGGACCTGATGAAGACGATCGACTCGCCGAAGTTGCGGATGGCGTTTGATTTCGCAAACTTTGTGATCGCGGGGGATGATCCGCTGAAAAACTGGCCGACCCTCAAGCCTTACACGGTGCACATTCACATCAAGGATGCGGTGAGCGCGACGAAGAAGATCGTGCCGGCCGGCGAGGGGGACGGACACCTGGCGGAAATCTTAAGCAACGCGGCGCGAAGCGGCTATGATGGTTTCTTCAGCCTGGAGCCCCATCTGGCGGAGGCTGGGCAATTTCGTGGCTTCACCGGACCGGCGCTATTCAAAACGGCCGCCGATGCGCTGAAAAAGGTGTGTCGTGAAAATAAGATCCCGCTGGCGGAGGGATAGGGTAGGGATTTTCGATTTTTGATTGTGGATTTTCGATTGTTTGCCGGGGACGCTGGCCTGGGCGCGTGAAGCCGACGGGTGCAATCACGCTCTCCGCAATCGATAATCAAAAGTTCGAAAGGTGATTGGTGGCGGGATTTGACGTGCGAACATCGCCGCGCACGGCCGCGACGGCCTGGCCGGGCAAGCCGCCGGAACTACGGAAACTGGCGATGCCCGTGCGACTGATCTTCCCATTGCCCGTTCAACTTCACATCAAGCCGATCGGGACACTTGTTCAATCAGGCGATGCGCTGTGCGCCACGCCGTCATCGACCAGCCACACGCCGCTGACTCCCTGCGATGCGCGGATTGTGAAGCGCTCGGTGCAAGAGGAATTGCAGATCATCGAGATGGAGACCGCCTCCAGCCACGCGGAAATCGAATTGGAGCAAGACCTCCCGCGCGAAGCCTTGGATGCCCTCTCGACGATTGACCCGGGCGATCTGGGCGTTTGGACCGAGCGCCTGCTCGCGCATGGCGTCCATGCGGATCGGCCTGGCTGCCCCGACTTGGCGGGGCAACTCCATGGCGCGCTGCTTCGGCCGGTCGATACGATTTTGTGTCGGGTTTTACAGGATGATCCCGCGATCCCGCTCGGAAGCGCGGTTGGCGCGCTCTACCCCAATGCGCTCGTGATGGGAGCAGGGGTGCTCGGCCGCCTGACCCGAGCCAAACGGATCATCGTGGCGCTGGACGCATCAGCGCCGGCTTCATGGTCGGCGGAACTTCGATCATCCGCCTCCAAGGCGCGTGCGCAGGTCGTTTGCCTGCCCAATCATTACCCGCAGGCCGATCCCACATTGCTGATGTACACGCTGCTTGGACGGAAAGTGAGGCCGGAACGCGC
>CAYTAP010000007.1:0-5925 GCA_964435775.1 uncultured Tepidisphaeraceae bacterium | reverse complement strand
TGCTCATCGATGCGCCGGCGGCGGTGGCGATTGGGCAGGCATGGGCGGGACGAAAAATGCTTCAGGTTCCATGCTCATTGCATGACCCGCGAGCAGGCCGCGCGCATTTGTTCGCCGCGCCCGTTGGGGCGACCGTGGGCGATCTGTTGGAGGCGGTGGGATTGAATGCGGTTCCGATGACGGTGCGGATGGGGCATCCGCTGCGGGATCGACGAACATCGTTGGAGGCGTCTCTGGGCACGAGCGACTTGTCCTTTCATGTGGCGATGTCGGACCCGGCGCGCAATCCGGCGCCGTGTCTCCGGTGCGCCTGGTGCATCGAGGGGTGTCCGGTGCACATTCATCCGGCTGGTCTGCTTGACGCCGCACAGCAGCACGATGCCGCGCTGGCGGATCATCATGGGATCGGCGCCTGCATCGAGTGCGGGATCTGCACATATGTATGCCCAAGCGAGTTGCCACTGTTGGCGGGAATCCGTACGCTCAGAAACTGAATTTATTTGACGCCGGTTCGACAGCCCGTGACGACATGTCCGAGCCTTTCATTCCCATTGTCGCCTCTCCCGATTCAGCCGCCGAGCTCCCGGCCCCCCCGCCGCCGCACGGACCAACAAGAGCTTTGCGCCACAGCGGAATGACGCTGGCCGGGTACTTCGCGTTGCACGCCCAGGGTGCGGTCTTCCCGGTGACGGCGGCGGTGTTGCTCTATGGCTGGCGGGGAGTGCTCGTGCTGGGCGGCGTGCTGGGCAGCACAATCATCGGGCATATTTTGTGGTGCCGCGTCGGGGCCCGCGGCGCGCAGATGCATTTGACGCACACGCTGTGGCTCGGCCTGCTGCTGGCGCTGATGATGCCGCCGCATTTGATGACGGGATTTCGCGTGGCGCCAACATGGGATGCGCTCTGGCCGATCGTACCGGCGGCGGGACTCACCCTGGTGGCTGCGATCTGGCTGCTCGGCGGCGCGGGGTCGGGGCGCATCCACCCCGTGATTCTCACCTATTTATTGCTGACCGTGCTGTTCCGCGTCGAACTGATTCCGCACTGGACATTGCAGCGCGATCACCTCGTGAACGGGGATTTGATCAAGGCGCCATCCGACCGGGCGTTTCCATACCGCGAGCCGTGGATCAGCGCCGATGCCATCCCAGGCCAGGATGCCATCTATTGGCGACGCCCGGCCTCGGAGCAGTTGCTCGCACTGACCAGCCTGAGTGAGACACCCACCCAGCCGAACCTCACGATTGACGCCATGCTCCGGGATCAGATGCCGCCATTGGAGGATTTGATCATCGGCGGGCATCCCGGGCCGGTGGGGCTGAGCAGCGCGATCGCCATCATCATCGGCGGGTTGTTTCTCCTGTATCGCGGCCTGATCGACTATCGCATCCCGCTGCTGATGGTTTTATTTTTCTACATTGGTCTATTTGTGTTCCCATTGCCCACGAGCATTGTGGACGGCGCGCGGCACTGGCGCTGGATGGGGCTGCACCAACCGGGGATTGGATGGTCCGTGGGAATCACGTTCGCCAACTATGAGCTATTGGCCGGACCGGCGCTCTTCGCGGCGATGTTCCTGGCCACCGCGCCATCCATCCGCCCGATGACCCGTCGCGCGCGAACACTTTATGCCGTGATCGCCGGGTTGATGATGGCCGCTTGCCAGCTCTACTTCTCAGTCTCCTTCGGGCCATACCTGGCTCTCCTGCTTGTGTCGGTCCTGACGCCGTTCCTGGATCGTCTCCTTGCTCCTCGTCCGCTGGTGTGAAGCGGAATAGGTCTCAGTTCACGTTGATTGGTGGGTTCAAGGAGCCGCGCACGAAGTAAGCGGTTGCTGGGTGTGCGTTGGCCGATAAACCGCTTACTTCGTGCGCGGCTCCTTACAACTGCGCCACCCGCATGGATTGTGACATTGGACGGATTTCGTCCATGTGCGGAGAGCTGAATGAACGAGGCCGCCCCTCTTGCCCCACCCCCCCAATAAAAAGCCCCGTCATTTCTGACGGGGCGGCGTGCAGCTTCATGGGCGTTGTGCGAATCGATTACTTGTTCATCGACGGCTTGTCGCTCTCGCCCATGTCCTTGTTCAGGTTCGTGCTTCGCTTGGCGGGCGCGCTCTTGGCGGCCGGGGCCGGGGCGGCGGCATGGACCGTCGTGGGGAGAATCAGCACTTCCACGCGGCGGTTTTTGGCCCGACCCTCGGCGGTGCTGTTGCTGGCGACGGGGCGTTTGTCGGCGTATCCGACAACCGCCAGACGATTGGAATTGACGCTGCTGCGCTGCAGTTCCTCGCTGACGGCAATCGCCCGGTGGGCGGACAAATACCAGTTGTCCAGATGCCCGCGCTTGATTGTTTCCGGGTTCACAACCTTGGTGTTGTCGGTGTGCCCGGCGACCATCAGCTCATAGCCGCTGGCATTGGGGGAGTTGAGGATTTTGGCGAAGCGATCAATGACCGACTTGGCCTTGGCGGTCAGTTCCGAACTGCCCAGCGCAAAGGTGACGTCGCTCTTGAACTTGACGATGCCGCGAGCGGCGTCGAACTCGACGAGGTCGGGGTTCTGGTCGGCGAACTGCTTGAGCTCATTGCTCAACGGCTCGGGCAGCGCGCTGCCGACGCCGACCCGACCAAGGGCGTCCTGGTAACGGGCGTTCAATTCAGCGAGGCGCTTTTCAAGGTCGCCGTTTTGCTGGGTCAGGTTGTTGACCAGCGCATCGCGGTTGTTGGCGTTGCCGCCAAGCGCCGCGAGTTGATTCTTCAGAATGTCCGCTTCAGCCTTGGCGGCCGTCGCTTCATTCTGCGCCTGCACGAGCTGCCCGCTCATGCGATCCCGCTCGAGCTTGAGCGCGTTGTACTTTTCCTGCGCGACGCAGCCGGTAAGGGAAAAGGCGAGAGCAGCCAAGCCAACCCATTGAGAGATGCGAACCATACATGCCTCCATGCGACAGTGACTCACCGGCTCGGCCGGCAAATGGAATCGCGCCGGACAACCCGACGCGAAAATTGTTAAGGCTCAGTCGATTCGTTTCAGATGCGCACACACCTGCGAACCCACCGGGCACACTTAAACGGCATATATTGCCCCGATGAATGCAGAATGCAAGACCAGTTCGCCTGCAAAAATTCAAAAATCATTTCTTACCGCCGCGGCGTGAAACGCAAAAAGAGTCCGCGCGGCGAACACTGCATTGCGTTCATGAGTACGGAAGCAACAAGGGCGGGCCGCCACTGTGCTGCGCCGCTCGCGTGCCGCGCCGTCTCAGCGGCTGACCGCCTTGCCGAGCAGGAGACCGATGACAAAAAAGATGACGGAGATCACGATGCCGATCAGGGTGAAGAAGATGATGCCATGATTGGCGTCGCCGACGAGGGACTGCACGATCTGCGGCCGAACGCCGCCCACGGCGTTGATCAGCACGAACGCGCCGAACAGCGAGACGAACACCGCGCCGAGCGCTGCGCCACCAAAGGCGGGAGCGGCGGGGTCCGACGCCTCGACATACGTCACGCCGCTGCGGCTGGGCAAGCCGCGCGCTTCGGGGACATCCAACCCCGCGCCGCTCAAACCGGCGGCGCTGTCGATGCCGACGACGCCCGCTGATGGACGCCGCACGGTGGCCGCGTTGCCGGGGGCGATTTCATCAAGCAATTCCGCGCCGAGGCTCGTGTCATCGCTTTCACGGGTCAGATCGAGCAAACCGGAGCCGGAACCGACGCCCTCAAGATTGACCTGCTCGCGGAGGGCCGGGGAAATCGCGGTTTGCGCGCCGGGGTCCACATGTTCCACTTCGTCGCTGCTGAAGACGTTGATGCCGCTTCCACTGCGGCTGCCGCCGGCGCTGCCCGCCAGGCCGCTGCCGCTGGCACTGTGCAGGGTGACGCGTCCGGGAGAGGGAACGCCGCCGACGGAACCGGAAAGCCCCAGGTCGGCCGCGAGAGCAGTGTCGCCTTTGACCGATCCGCCTGGCCCGCCGGCGCCGACATCCGAGTCCGTCAGCTTGATGCCCGTTCCGCTGGCGCCGGCGCTATCGACCAGACCGATGGGCGCGCCCGAATCACTCGGGCCAAGGTCCACATGATCGCGCGTGCCCCCGCCTTCGCCTTTGAGCTGGTCCACCGCATCGGCCTTGAACATCAAACGCGGGCCGTCGCGGAACTCACGGAGGCGTCCTTCGCGAGACAGTTGCTTGATCTCATCCTCGGTTTTGCCGAGGGCCGCCTTGGTTTCCTCCATCGTGTAGAACATTTTGGCCATCATGGTGTGAACTCCTATTCGTTGGGCACGTTGTTTTCGTGCTGAAACGTCGACGGACACTACGGCTGGGCATCACGCGCTGGCGCATCGTGCGTCGCGGGTGTCAATATTCGGCCTCGCGCCGCTTCCTGATCCTTTTTCACAAGGTCCTGAATCTCCCGCGGCGACGGCGCGGTGTTGTAATCCGCCAACCGACGATCGTACTTGTAGCTCCGCGCCGCGATGAAACGCATCTGCTTGTCGCCGGGATAATACTGGTAAGCGCACAAAGTTTGCGCATCGACATCCAGTAGATAACAGCCCCAGGTGTTGGTGGAGAATTGCGCCGGCATGACGAAGACCCCCGCGCCACCGGCGATGGGCGCCTGCTCCTGTGCGTAGGCGCGCGGGGCAAAGGCGGGCCAATTCCGGGCATTCCCCCCGGTCGCCAGCACGACGAGGATCGCCAGCAGCAGCGCGGCATTCGCCCACAACGCTACGACGATTGGCTGTTTTGGTCTCATCAGGCTCATCATGGCACAGGGCACGGGACACGGGCAAGCTCAGACACCGACGGCACATCCTGAAAAATGATCTTACACCAGTGGCATGAAGCACATCAACCTTTATATGCTTCCGTCAACGGACAACAGGCCCGGATGCCAACGGGGGAAGGCCGACGAGTTGATGAGATGCCCATGAATGCCGCCTTGACGGATCGATCCAATCTCCATGTAAAAACGTCGTGCAAAGGGACGGCGCGGATTGAGCGGCTCAACGTCGGCCCGTGGCTGCAGTTCCGGATCGACGACGTGGAGTGGACGCGGACCACGCTGCCCATCGCCGATCTCCCGGCGGGACTTGAGGGATTGCGCATCGTTCATCTGACCGACACCCATTTCCGCACCCAGTGGGATCGGGGATATTCACGGGTGCTTGAACGAATTGCGGCCGACCCGCCGGACCTGGTTGTCTTCACCGGCGACTTCGTGGATGACAAGCGCGACCCCAGCGCGGCAATGCCGCTGGTCAGGCGATTCGTGGATGGCTTGCGATCCCGATTGGGCACATACGCCATCCTGGGCAATCACGACGGCCCGCACCTGTACGCACCGGTTCGCGCGATGCCCCTGCACCTGCTCGACGCCCAGTCCACAACGATCCGGCATCAAGGCGCATCCATTGAATTGATCGCCCTTCCCGGTCCGTATCGCGACAGCATGCCCTCCGCGTTCCCATCCCTGATGCCGCCGCGAGCGCCCGGCGGGCTGCGAATCGTGTTGTCGCACTACCCCGATCATCTGCCCAAGGTCCAATCGCTCGCACCCGATTTGTTCCTGGCCGGGCATACGCATGGGGGGCAATGCTGTCTGCCGTGGCGCATTCCCCTCATGCGGCATGATTCCCTGCCACGCCGGCTGTGCGCGGGCATTCACCGAACGCACGACACCTGGCTGGTGGTCGGGCGGGGATTGGGATTCAGTGGCATGCCGCTGCGCACGTTCTGCCCGGCGGAGGTGATTGAGATCATCCTCACGCAAAAATAGCCAGACGACGGCACGGGCAACAACAGGGTCTTTCAATTCTCGAATGGATCTGCCGTAGGGGCGGCTTCAGCCGCCGTTTTAGAGGAAGACGGCGGCTGAAGCCGCACTGCTGTGAACATCTTTCTATTCGATAAGTCGTTATA
>CAYTAP010000006.1:0-54652 GCA_964435775.1 uncultured Tepidisphaeraceae bacterium | reverse complement strand
TACCACCGTTAAAGGTGACGACTCCCGTACCGCCCACCGAGAACTGCCACTGGGAGTTGAGATTTAATGCGGCGCCCGAGTCAATCGTCATTGCCCCGGAAACCGACAGGCTTGACGTATCAATCCTACCGTCCAAATCCAGGGTTGATGGCGCGGAGATACCGACACTGCCAGCGCCCAATATACCCGACGTGCCTACATGCAACTGGCCATCATTGACAAGCACGCTGCGGGTCTGGCTGGAATTCGGCAAGACATTCGTGCTGACCGTCACGCTTCTTCCGCCGTTAATTCGAGCATCGTTGTAATAATTGGCGCTCGCGCCGGGCACATAATTGACGCCTGCATCCTTGGCGGACCAATTGGTGGCGACACCCCAGTCCCCAGTGGCGACACTGAAGTCGTTGTTTGTAAAACTTCCAGTGTAGGCCGGCGCCAACGCCGGCGACGCTCCGACCACGCCAACCAAAACCAAACTGCGGAACCGCACCGCAAGCGCGCGATCGGAAATCCTCATCTGCTTTCTCATCACAACCTCCTCATGCAAGACATACCCCACGCATCCAAAACAACACCATCCCGAGATCGATCACTCCGCCATATACGCATAGCCCAGCCTGGGCTCGCAGACCATCAACATGCCGCAATCGACTTTTGCGATCCGTACATCGCCCACCTCGGGCAAAGTGATCGGCCGCGCCCATACTGCGCCGTCGAACAAACAACCTCTCTCGTGTCCTTTAAGCAGACGCGCCCCGTCGCCGCCTGAGCAGCGCCAACCCGCCGATGGCCAGCAGCGACATGCTCGCGGGTTCCGGCACGCTGGTCAGGTTCAGGTAAATGTCGCCGACATCGCCATTCGTGCCATCGCCCATCCAGAGTGTGCCGCCATACCCGCCGCCCAGCGTCAGTCCGGCGGTGATCTGCTGGCCGCTGAGGGTCAAACCGCTCCAAGTGGCGCTGCCGGCATCGGTATCCAGCAGTTTGTACCAGCCGATCCCGCCGCCTGCGGGGGCGACGACGTTGCCGTTGAAGATGACATCGCCGGCCGACATCCCCGTCAACAGCAGACGGTCGCTGATGCCCGGCGCGTTGATTGTCGCGCCGCCGACGGCGGCCAGGTCCATGAGAAACGATCCGCCGCTTTGCATTGCCAACGTGCCGGCGGTGCCGCCGAGATTAATTGTCAGATTACCAATGACGCCGGCCGACGCACCCGGCGAGACCTTGCCCGCAATGGTGATGCCGGGATTGACCACATATGTGCCGACAGTCGTCGGAGCGATGCTCCCGGACCCGCCAAGCACGCCGCCGCTGTGAACGGCCACCGCGCCCACGCCGGTGCCCGAACCGCTCGTGTTGTTCAAGAGCAGCGTCCCCTGCTTGACGGACGTTCCGCCGCGATAGGTGTTGCTGTTGCCGGTGAGAACCTGTGTGCCCGGCCCGTCATGAACCAGGCTCAGATACCCGGCGGCCGACGCCTGCAACTGCCCGGCAAAGCTGGCCGTCTGGTTGACGGGGCTCTTCACGATCAGTGTGCCATAGGTGGGGTTGCCGCCATATGCGTTGGCGCGAATGACCGGCGTCGTAGCGGTCGATGCCAAAGCCCCCACCGCCAGATTTCCATACTCACCCACAGCATCACGGCGCACATACAACGTGCTGCTTCCGCTCATCGTCAGTGTTCCGGTGATGGCCGCCGTGACCGTGCCAGCTTGATTGTTGGCGCTGGTATCGACGATCACATTCACCTGTCCGCCGGAAATGTTGGCCGAACCAATGCTCAGCGAATTGAGCATCTTGCCGCCCAAGCCCATGTTCAAAATCCCACCCGACATCGACAGTTGATTGACGGTAAGCGTCGTCGCCTGCGACCCACGCAAGGTCAACGTCCCCGAGCCCGACTTGCTCAGCGTTCCACTGATCGTCCAATCATGGTTGGCCGCGGGGTTGGAGAAACCGATCAATTCCCAATTGCTGGCCGAATTGTATGTCCAGTCATGGACCGTGATAGTCGCCGGGGCTGCATAAACGATGCCGTACTGTGTCGGCGTGACAATGTTGTCCGAAGCACCAGGCAGGCTGACGGCCGGGCTTCCACCCGCCAGCCAATTGCCCAGGACGGACCAGTTTTGGTTATTCGTCGCGGTGTTCCATGAATAGTCCGCTGCCGATGCCGGGCGCGTCATCCATGCCGCCGATGCCGCCGCCACTGCGGCGATGAGCAGCTTGCTCGCGCGTTTGGGACGATTGTTGTATGCCTTCATCATTTCAACCTCCTTATGCACATGAAATCACTCGTGTCTGACGGGCGATGCCGCCCTTGCGAACTTAACCCATCCGTCTCCGCCGCCGCAACAGCGCCAACCCGCCGATACCGAGTAACGAGATCGTCGTTGGCTCAGGCACGGGCGACACATCCTGATACGTTTCTCCAAATCGAAGCTCATCGACAGACCAGCCGTTGCCTCCCTGGCTGAGCGAGGTCGTGGCTTTCAACTCCTTCAGCGCATGGCTCGTGCCCGTCACATCCGGCGAGACCAAGCCGGGCGTCGGATCGACATACAAGGTTCCATTCCAGTGCGTGGCATCGGTGAAGTCGATTTTGAGAACCAGGAACACCGTCTGATTGGCCGCCCACGCCACGCCGGAACTGACAAACCCGCTGGTGCCGTTGAAGCCGTAATAGCCACCGGAGGTGTAAATTTTTTGCGGCCCCGCGTATCCGCCGCCACCGGTATTGCCAAGAGAAAGAGTGAAATTGTCGGTTGTGCCTGTTTCAGGGCGCAAAAGCAGGCTGATCCAGCGACTGACACCGGTCAGATTGCCGCCGGAGTTGAACGCTGCGGCGGCTGTCGTCGTCAGATGCCGCGTCGCGCCGTTGCCGTTCTGATTCGAAGTGGTCGGTGTGGTGAAATGATTTCCCGTCGTGGTCAGCGCACCGGCCGACAAGCTCCCCGCCGCCGATCGGCTGGGGTCGGGATTGTACGAACTCCAGCTATCGCTCCATCCGCTCCCCCCATTGACGTTGCTGTTGGTTGTCGAAGTGTTGACCTTGGTCCCCACCACGTAATCAAACCCTTCATACGCGACCAGCGCGGCCGACGAAATGGCGGGAAATACCACAAGCCCCGCCGCCGCCGCGACCAAGGCAAAACGCCCGCTTACACCTCGCCATTGCCGCATTCGTCGCATCTCAACCTCCAAATCAAAAACACCAAATCACTCCGCCATGAACGCATACCCCGACTTGGGCTGCCAGACCCTCAATGTTCCGCCATCGAGTGTCATGGCATTCGCATGCACGCATGTATTGTTCAGTACCCCGGCCCGGCGGCAGCCGGATAAGGCAAATGGCGAATAGTCTTGGTGCTCCCGTCAATCCCCATCACGTTCATATAGGCACCACCGTAATTCCTTGCTCCAACGATTGTTGAATGTATGGGATTACTGCCATGCGTCCGACCAAACTGGCCGTGGACGTTGGCAAAGCCCCAATATTGAGGTATCCCAGCAGTCGTCTGGCCAGCGGTCAGCGATCCTCGCAAGTCGCTGCATGCCAGGAGAAAGTAAACTGCAGGGTAGGACGTGCCAGGTCCGGTTCCCGCTGCTGGTAAAAGATCCGCTTCATGCACACGTCCGACTTTGCGCGTGTACCGTGACGAGGTTGCTCTCATGCCATACCAAAAGGCGTATTGAATGGGATTCAAGCCGTCCTCTGCGCGCATCGTGCCGTAACAAGCCAGCACCGAATAAGAGGCGCTCATTAGCTCCGGATTTCCTCCGACATAGCGCACCAGCGTAGGTGCCCAAATCTGATTGGTGTTGTAAGCACGATTATTTTGCGCCGCCCCGTAGGGATTGCCCCAACCTTCGCCGGCCTTCCCATATGCGGGAGGAGCAGGCAATATGCCACTCAGCATCTCCGTTTCTTCAGCAGTAGGCGCCCCGGCATGACAATTGGCCTTCTCGTCAGCAGTTCCCGGCGGATACCAGCCGTGGTTATCCGTTGCGTACATGGCAATGGCCGTGAAGGTCTGCCGCATGTTGCTCAGGCATGCGACCTTGATGGCCGACTCCCGCGCCTTGTGGAGCGCGGGCAGGAGAATAGCGATCAAAATGGAAATGATCCCGATCACCACCAGCAATTCCACGAGCGTGAACCCGTGCCGTAATCCCACCAACCGTCTCGAAGACTTCGCGGACATGAACATGGCGATACTCCGTTCAGTTGTGTCACATGCGCCGAACGGATGCGTCGATCCGCTCTGAATAAGACAAACGCATGTGCCTTGACCAGTGCCTCGCATTCAATTTTTCTCAATCAATTCAGGACATGAACTTGTTGATCTGAACCAAAACTACCTTACACTCTGCCCAGAGTCAACATTATTTTCTTCCGCAGGTATTACCTCTGACGCTCGGAATCTCAAACGATGGAGATTTTCTATTTTTCACGTTTTTACACTGTTTCCACCGCGGAGAATCATCAATAAATCATGATTCACAGTGATATTGTTTGTCTATAGAGCATTTTTGTGTGTAACCCGCCCTTACAGGGTCCGATCCCCTTTTTTCAGTGGAGTTTCTGATGAGCGAACGCATTTTGTCACGCCGCCGGTTCCCCATTCTCGTCGCATCCATTACGTTGATCGCAAGTTTAAGCGTTGGGATGCTCTGTACCCCGGCCGACGCCGCCGGCCCCAACGCGAAGATGGGGGCCGGCGCCGACATCCAGCTTGGCGGGATCGGCAATGGCAACGGCAAGTTCGAATACCTGAAGGACATCGCCATCGGGCCGGATGACCTTGTGTATGCCCTTGACGGCGCGCAATACAACGGCAAAGACAAGGTCATGGTGGGGAACAAGCTCGTGCAGGTGTTCGACACCGCCGGGAAGTTCCTCCGGCAGTTCGATCTCGTCGAATCCAAACGCGGCCAAACACCGGGCAATCCCACGCCCAACATGCCCGCGGTCACCCAAAACCCCCAGCGCATTGCAGTGGACGGCCAGAGCAATGTCTACGTCACCCAGCCCTGGGCGGAAATGGTCCAGGTGTATGACAAAACCGGAAAGCTGATTCACGAGATACACGTCCCGTACGCGATGGCCGTCACGCGATGGCAATACAACGACGCCGACAAGATCGCGGTCCTGGCCAATGCCAAGGAGGTCATGCCCGGCAAGGGTTGGTCCTGGATGGGCGGCGATGCGATCACGATCATCGACCCGTCAAAAGGCGCCGTTGAAAAAACGATCCCCCTCAGCCAAAAGCTCACCGGCGTGCAGGACATCGCCGCCGACCCGCAGGGAAACTTCTTCGTGCTCGCCGAGACCAATCAGATCTATAAGTTCGATCCGTCGGGAAAACTTCTGAAGGCGATCGGCGGCGGCACGACCCATCGCGTCACCGACGGCAGCGAGCTGACCGCAACGGTCGCAACCGATTCCAAGGGAAACATCTATTCAATGACGATGGGGGGCAACCCCGGCCGCGTCTGCAAGTTCAGCGCCGACCTCACGACGCTGACGCAGCACGACGGATGGTTCAAGTGGGGCGATACGTGGAGCTATCCGAGCAACTATGTCCCGATGGCCATCGACAGCCACGACCGACTCTGGGTCGCCGCGACAAGCCGCAACACGCCGCAAAACGTCTGGTACACCCGCAATCACTACCAGCCGGCCGTCATGCGGCTCGTCGCCAACTTCCTTGATCCGACCGCCGCCCACGTCAGCCAGTCGAGCACCATGACGCTGGGCCTGTCGCCGACCATCACCGCCGACCTCCCCTACAGCATCTCTTACGATCTCAACCCCGTCGGCGCGCAACTGCTCATCACCGCGGCCAATCGGATGGTCAGCCAGGTGCATGTGTCTTATGTCGTGTACGACACCTGGAAAAACGAAGCCGGCAAAGGCGCCTTCGACCTTGCCCTGAAAGATGGCGAAGCGGCAAAAGCGGCGCTGACATTCACGCCGACGAAGTTCGGCTGGTACACGATGGAACTGACGCTCAGCAGCGGCGACAAACCGCTGATGACCATCGGCAAGCACTTCGGCGTCACCCGGCACTTCGCCAACATGCCGGAGTTGAAGGAGGGGGAATCCAAAGGCGGCATGTCCAACGACTCGGCCCGCCAGGCGTTCGCAGGGCTGCCCTTTGTGCGACTCCATCCCGGACAGGCCTCGGAGAAGCGAATGAAAGTGTTGGACAATGAAGTCGCCGAGGCGGAGAAACACAACGTCGATTTCTTCCTCCAGTTCACCGACGCCAAGGACTGCACGCCGGAAAACGTGACGGCGTGGGTGACGCACTTCAAGGGGCGCGTCAAGGTGTGGGAGATTATGAACGAGCCCAACTTTTCGATGAAGCCCGAGAAGTATGTCGAAATGGTCAAACAACTTTATCCACTCATTAAGAAGATCGACCCGGCGGCGAAGGTGATGGGGCCGACCGTCTGCGGCATTCAAATGCCCTGGTATGAAGCGTTCTACAAGCTCGGTGGCGGCCCGTTCGTCGATATTCTCTCGATCCACGACTACGAGGGGCATGAGACGATCGATCCGATTCACTGGCGCTGGAAGATCGGCGTGCTGCGCAAGCTGATGGCCGACAACGGTGATGCTGAAAAGCCGATCTGGCAAACCGAGCGCTGCATCACCGGCGTGCGCGGCGGGGACTTCATGGGTCCGACCCAGGCGATCCGCATCGCGCTGCATCAGGATTTGCTGGAGACCCTCGGTATTCCCTCCAACCGCGACAGCATCTACTACCTCAACGAAGGAGGCTACAGCACGGTACCGTCGTATCTCTGGTCAAACAACGGTCCGCACACCGCCGCGCTGGTCACGCGAACGCGCGAGGCGATGGTCAAGGGACGCCCCTACGCCGGCATGTTGGATTTTGGCGCGACCGGCAACAAAATCTTCCTTGGCTTGCGGTTTGAAAATAATGACGGGCGCACCTACATCCTGCGCAATCTTGGAACGCCGACGCAACAACTGAAGCTGGGCGTGCAAGGCGCCCAGTCGGTGGTCATGTCCGATGCCTTCGGCAATGAGCGGACGCTGAACGTGGCCGATGGAATGGTGGAGCTGGATGTTCCCCAGCTTCCCGTCTACCTGCGTGTGGCGAAGAGCGTGACGATCACCGCGCCGAAAATCGACCTCGGCGAAAACCTCGCCAAAGACGCCACATTCGCCTACTCAGCGCCAAGCACGCAGATCGAGCACATCAACGATGGCATCTGGCAGACGATCAACGCCGGCAATCCGCACGGCGACACCAACGGCAAGGCGATCTTCAATGGCGAGTTGAACACCACACCCCAGACGCTGGAAATTGATTTTCCCCGACCGACAGCGGTCAGCCACCTGCTCATCGCCGGGCTGCATGCCGACAACGCCTTCTGCGCGCTGCTCGATTACGAGATTCAATCCTTCAGCGACGGCCAGTGGAAGACAATCGAGCACGTCAAAGTCCCCGTCCCCGACAGTGACTGGGTGAAAACAGCCGGTTGCCTGGCCAATACCTGGTACCTGGACAACAACCGCTTCCTGAACAGCTTCGCGCCCGTCACCACGAGCAAATTGCGACTGGTCATCCATCGCACGACGACGGGCTTCGCCCCCGATGAACTGGCCAATGACGCCGTGAAGAAAGTCTGGGGCGGCAAGGGACATGTCGCGCGATTCATGTTGCGCGAAGTGGAGATTTACGGCCCGGGCGCCGCCCAGGCACAACGCTAAGGAGAAGGTTCATGCGGATCAAAACCATGTTTGCATCAATGGTCGCCGGCGCGGCGATGTGGATGATGTCCGGGCACTGTCCGGCCGCCGAACAACCATCCGCCGCGAATACGGATGCGGTGTATCCGTTCGCCATGGTGTCCAACGGCATGATACTGACCGCGCCGGTGTATTCGTCGGCGATGCTCGATGCCGGCGCGACGATGTGCCGCATTGATGTCAGCTTTAAGACCGTTCGCGCCAAACCCGGCAATGATCCGGACCAATGGGACTGGAGCCAATTGGAAAATGTGCGCAAGGTTCGCAAGGCGCATCCCGAGTTGCGGTTTGAAGTCATTCTGGGGTATGGAACCGACTGGGCTGGCGACGAGAAGTGGAAGGATCCCACAGGCAAGCGTCAGGGCACTTCCTGGCCCATGCGCGGAATTGATGTTCGCCCCGTGGAATCGCCGGAAAACTTGTACGGACATTTCGTGTACGAGGCGGTTCGACGCTACAAGGATGTGGTCGATCATTGGGAAAGCTGGAATGAGCCGGATTTAGGCGGCCATCATTATTTCCGTGGAAATGGCACGGATTTCCTGCCCTATCAACGCACATTCTACCTGGCGGCGAAGAAAGCCGACCCCAATTGCACCGCGCTCTTCGCCGGGCTGTGCTTTCCAACGGTTGAGGGGTATCTCAATTCGCATGGCTACAACGCCCCATCGCCCAAGCCGACGCCTGAATCCTTCTTTGAGCAATACCTGAAGGCCGTCGTCAAGGATCCGCAGGCCAAGGCGCACAATTATTACTTCGACCTCATGAACCAGCACAGCTACAGCCGGGCGAGCGATCTGTACGAGTATCCGCTCGTGCTGGACAAACTGATGACCGAATATCTGGGCGCGCCCAAGCCGATCTGGATCACGGAAATGGGCATCACGGATCGCGGAGGGCTTTTTGGCGGCACCGAGGATGAGTATTGCGACTACGTACTGCAATCCTACGCCTGGGGCATGATGGGCGGCGTTCAGAAGTTTTTCCATTTCCAACTGGACAACTCCAACGGCCACGGTCTGTATGCCCGCATGCTCGGCAAGCCCAAACCAGTATTGACGACGTATCGCGACATTCTGACCAGGGAGTTCGCCCACGCGAAATTCGTCAAGCAACTGCATGGGACCAAAGGCGTGGGATTCCTGGAAGGGCATTCGGCCTACAAGCCGACATGGAAGGCGGGATACAACCTGTTCGCCTTCAACGACAGCAAGGATGGACGGCGGCTTTACATCGCGTTCGCCGACACCGATAAATCCGTGGACATCACAATCCCCGCCCATGCCGCAGAGGCTACGCTGGTCGATCGCCACAACCAGAGAACACAGGTGAAGCCGGAAAACGGCGTCTACCGCGTCACCCTCGCCGGCGCAACCAACCTCGCGGGATGGCCGGCCGCCAAGGACAATGCGGCCGCGAAGGCCCTGGGGCAACCCGAGCATTTGGTCGGCGGCGCTACAATTGTGTTGATCGAACAGAGTGGTAAATAAAGCGGTGGTCGGTCGATCCCACAAGGTGAGACTTGGAGCATCTTCAGACGACACGCAGCGAGATTGCCGAGTGAGAATTGGAGGGCGTCGCTCCTGCGACGCCGTTGCTGGATGGGCGCGGCGGCGACGGACCGCCGCCCTCCAACTGCCTCAAGTGCCTTGAAAATGTTCTAAACCTGAGTGGGAGATGACTTCCCGCCGCCCAGGCTTTGTTGCGCCTTGACCATCCACCCCGGCATTTCGGTTTGTCGTGGCGCGGTGGGTTGAAAATCGAGATCATCCACACCGAGGCCCCGAAGCACGCCCCGCTCCACCGGTGAAAGATCGGCCGGATCGGGGCGATGAAATCGCATCGGTTCACGCAGAAACACCGGCGGGTTGCTGATGATCCGCGGCACGCGCAGGTGATTCTGCGAAACCGCGTGGAGCATATAGGGATGCATGAGCACCACGTCGCCGGCGCTGGCGGTCAACTCCATGAAGTCATGGCATTGATCGATCAACCCGGCAAAGGCGGCGGGCGACACCCCTTCAGGGTGCTCGGCCAGATACCGCGCGACCACACCAACCGAATCGGGCGCGATGAACGTACCCCCGCCGCGCGACAACACGTCCGTCCACGCGACGATCACAAGCAATCCCTGCTCGGGCGAATCGAGAAAATGTTTGAAGAAGTAGCCGTCCTTGTGCCACCCACTCACCCTGGCGGAGGGAAGATCATACGGCCGATCCGCGCCTTCGCGCAGGTTGACGACAAAGGTGTCCGCCCAGACAACAGGTTCGCTGATCCGCTCGGCGCCGCCGACGAGATCGCAGATGGCGCCAAACGCCCTGGGCGACAGTTGCCGCGCATCCTCATATCGACTTGGGGGCAGATGGATGCGCGCTTCGGTCCACGTTTGCGGGTTCCCCGCATCATAGCCAAGGCGCGTGAACGCCGAATCCACCCACTGGCGGGCCATGGCTTTGGGGATGCAATCCTGAACAAGCACATACCCGCGATCAATAAAGTGATCGACCTGCCGCGCAGTTAAAATATTCGGTGTCATCGTGATGTCCGAGGATTCCTCAGGTTGAAACAAAATCCATCTTCCACGCCCGCGTGCGATACGGAGGCACATTCGCGCGGATTGAAGTTGTCGGGTCGGCAACACTCTCGCCGGTCCAGAGATCGGTCACCCGCGCCGGCGCGGGAAGTTGTATGGTCTTGTCGCCGCCATGCGCGGTGTGCAGGCAGAGGATCGAGCGATTGGCGTAAATGACATCATCGCTGTCGCACCAGACATGCGCGCCGGCGAAGGTCGCCAGGTTTCGCAGCAGTTCCGGACCAAAATTGAGCATCGAGAGATAGACGCTTTGCCAATCGCCATGGGATCGAACCGCCATCCCCGCCTCGCCGCCATCGCGGAGTCGGCCAAGCGCCGTCGCCTTCGGATCGTCGGCGAAGAAAACCGGACCGACCGACCCTTCCGTGCCATAATTCAACCGCCCGCCGCCGCGGGTCAACGGGTGATCGACGTCGTCGATCATCACATGGATGTTTTGCCTTTGCTTGCGCCAACCGAGCTTCATCCCGATCAATTCCTCCCCCAGCGCCGGAGCGAGGGTCTGATCGTTCATCACTCCCGCGGCGTACGTCCACGCCATCACCTTTCCATCACGCCTCCAGCGCCGAATCCCCTCCGCGGCCCGTGATGAAATGAACGCGCAATTAACGAAGATGATGAGCTTGTACTGATCCCCCGGAAAATCCGGATGCGCCAAATCATGGAGTTCGTATGTATCAAACGGCACCCCGGCCAGTCCCCACTTCCGCGTGGCCAGGTCGATCAGCAGTCCGTGCGCCGATTCCATTTCAAAGCGAAGCAGTTGCCCGCTCATCGCCGCCTGATGCATCGGCGTATCCTCGGAACAGACAAACGCCACCTGCGCGATGGAGCGACGATCCCATTTCACCGCACGCTTGCCGACGTCCGAGAGGTGCTTGAGCGACGTGATGATCTCCGGCAATCCGTAATCATGGCTGGCGATGTCAAACCACCAGTAAGGCGTGCCCGTGATCAGGTTGTGCATGTGCTCGCGCTGGATTCGCGCCACTTCCTCGCCCATGTCGCGCCCGCAGAAGCCCAGGTCCCAGTTCCATACCCGGTTCGGGATCGCCGGCTCGCTCGTCCGCGCGGGGATGGTGTTCGGATCCACCTTGGCCCACGCTTGGCGCTGTTCGTCGGTCATGTTCTCGATCGTGCGGAGATCGACCTCCGTGTAATGGAGCTTGCCATGCAGGTTCTGGCACGCGGGCAGTCCAAGATAGCCCGACGGCCCGCCGGGATAGCGCCCGTCGTAGCTCGTGATGTCGGAGATGAAATCGACCCACGGGCTGTCGTTCAGCCGTTGAACCAGCCCGTGGCCGTACTCTTGAATGTATGAGTAGACGCCTGTTTCCCACCAGAGGTAGCTGTGGAATCCGCCGGCGATGATCGGCGTCCCGGCCGCCTCCTTCGTCGCGCGGCAGACCGCGATCAACGCATCCGCCAGCGTCTCGTTCAGGAAATAATAATAGTCAATCGCCTGTCGATCCTGTTTCGGGTCGCGGAGCGTGTACGGCCCCCAGATGTGGCTCCCCATCTTCGCCATCCCTCGCGGCGGATCGGCGGTGTCGAAGGTGACCTTCTCATTCCCCCACGCCTTGCGCAGCGCGGCTTCATCATTGTGATACCGGCCCCGCAGCCATCGCCGCAGCTCCCGCACATAAACGGGGTGATATTCCCCTTCATAGGTCCGCGCCACATCGAATGGGAGCCATTCCTCGGTCTTGCCCGCGTTGAGCATGAAACCGATGATCCGCGACGCCCAGCGCGTCGTCTTCAACCACGCAACAAAGTCCCGCAGCATTTGCGAGATCTGATCCAGCCAGATCGGCGACACGATGTTCGACACCGACATCCCCGGCGCATCGCCCGGCTTCGGCGGATTATGAACCTCCGTGGGATGCGCCTCGCGGAACCAGGGATCGAGCAGCCCCAGGCGCACGCGAATGATCCATTTCGTATCGGCCGAGTGCTCCTCGAAAAACTTGAGCTTCTCCTCGGCGTACGTCCAGTCATACTTCCCCGGCCCTTTCCAGCACTTCAACCCCGCCTCGATCCAGATCATCATGACCTCGACGCCGCCGGTGACGAAATCCCTCACCACCTTGGGATCGCTGAAGGCGCAACTCGTCGCCGTCATCCCATGAATCGGCTCGTCATTGACGAAGATCGTCGGCACACCGTTATGAACCCGCACTTGCGTTTTGGCGAAATCAGGCACGAAAATAACCTCACTTGCTGTAAAAAATGGATTCGTCGGCCCCATTGGGCGGATCAGACCTAACGTTCGTTCATCTGTGGCGGCAATGCAGCCATGCTCCATCGCTTCATCATTGTTCCCTGATCCATCGTTATTGAACGGTCAGCGAAATCCCACTGAGTGACGGAACCTCCACATCGACGGTCATCCGGTCGCCTTGAATCGTCCGCGGCGCGTCGCTGGCGATCGTCCGAGCATTGCCTCGCGAGATGACCAGCGTCCTTCCCTTCACCTCCGGCGGGATCGCCACATCAATGTGCAGTTTCAACTTGTCGATTCTCTTGCCGTCACTTGTATAGGGATGGCCGTAATACGCGACAATGTTGAATTGCTTGCCGTTGCTCGTCGCGATGGCGTACGCATGATGGCTCTCGGCCGACTTCAGCGCCGGAACATCCAGCGTTGCGGCATACTGCCCGCCACGGCAATCCCGCATCAGCCAGAAGGCGTCGTATCGATAAGTGATCGGCTTGTTCTTGCCGGGGTTCGGCCATTCCGGCGGCAGTTGCCCATAGTGCGAATCCGGCTTGAAGACGCCGCGCACACCGAACACATATCCCCCTTCCTGATACTCATTCCAACGATATTGCAGACTTCCCAGGCAGGTGTCGGCGTGATCGGCCAGCGGTTTCCATCGCTGCATCAGGTAATCGAACGCCGGCTCGCCATAAATCCAGAAATCCCACTCGGTGATGATGAACTTCAGATCCGGGTGTCCATGCGCCCGGGCAAACTTCATAAACTGATCCTGAAGATAAAAGATCGACTCGCCCGGCCGGCCGTATGGATGACGGCTGATCCAGTCGATGTTCTTCCCAGCGCCGGCAATCACCGTCTCAACGTACGGCACTTCATATCCCCCCATGCACCCAACCAGCACGCCGGGAAATTTCTCATGGACTGACTTGCCGACGTAATTCAGAAAATCAATATACCTCTGCACTGATCCGCTCAGGTTCGGCTCGTTGCCGGGCTCGAAGTATTTCACGCCCAGGTGATAGCCCGGCGTGCCCGGCATCCCATTGCTCGTCAGCAGCGCCGCCATGTAATACTTGGTCCACTGGTGCGGATCGGGGTAATAGCTCTTGCCCCACGGCATCCAGAACAACCCGATCGGCTCGGCATTGATTTTCTTGATGTCCTCCAGCCGCCTGGTCAGTTTTTCCGCGTCATAGTGATTCCAGTCGATGGTATTCAAGTCGAGACTGGGATTAACTTCCGGATAGGCGCTTGCGCCATCCTTGCCCTTCATCTTCTTCACAATCGCCATGTCATCGGTGCGGGCAAAGGCGCCGTCGGGATTAAGGTCCGCATACAGCTTGGCCTCGGCCGCGTCGTTGTCGCGCGGGATGTCCTCCTGGCCGTGGATGCTGAAATGCTTGGCGCTCAGCGCCGGGCCCGGCTTGGAGAGATCGACTTTCAGCGTCCCCTCCCCCACGACCGACTGCGCATTCACATGAGGATACTTCGAATGCGCCGCCAGCCAGGTGAACATCCGGGCGTACAACTGGCCGATCCGATCCCAATCGCAAAACTGCTCGGATATTTCATCGTTGGCGAAAAATCCTCCCGTGTAGAGCGCCCGCCCCTGTCCCTTGTCCCACGCCACCCAGAGCGGCGAGCCGTCCGGCGCGGCCGCCAGCACCGTCGCCCCCGCTTTCACCGCGCCCGTGTGGGCATACCCCAGCGGCGGCCGAGTGCTGAAATCCAGCCCTTTCATCACCGGATGATCCGCCGCCTTCACGACGAATTTCAGCGGATGGTCCTTGTCACCGTGAATCGTCGGCTGTCCCTTCACATCATCCGCGCTCACCGGCCCCATCGGCCGATATGGAATGACCCGCACCGGCAGCACGTCATCAAAACTCCGCTCCAGCGTGTTGAAACTGAATGCCTTGTGATTATCGCAATACATGAATCCCCCGCCCCCATCAACAAACGCGCTCACGCCCTTCGCCAGCCGCGGCATGATCCCCTGCCCCATCACATCCCCGACAACCACCACATCGAAATGCTTAAGCGATTCGGCGTCCCCATATTGCAGAAACTCGTAGCTCGTCCAGAGTGTCAGCTCAAACTTCCCCGGCGCGGCCTTGTCCAGCGCCTGACGCACGAAGTACCCGCGCATCGGCTTGGTCCCCTCCTTCGTCCGGTAGTTGGGCAATTGCGATTTCCAATCCCCCCCGACGAACAGCACCCGCGTCTTCTCCGCCGCTGCCGCATCGCTCGCCGCCACCATCAGCAGCGCGCACCCCACCATTACCAGTGCCACCACCTTCCAACCCGCGCTCATCATGCCGTCGCTCCCTCGTTTTTCACCGTCCGCGACGCCGCCGCAGCAGTGCCAATCCACCCACCGCCAGGAGAGACAGGCTCGTCGGCTCCGGGACATACGTCGCGACCAGTTGATACCCGTTGATCGTCGTGCCGTTTGACGCGTAGGTTGGATCCACCGAATAGGTCCAACTTCCGACGTTGGACGCATCAAGGGACAGACCGGCGTTGGTGTAGCCGCCAGAGAGATTGTTGGCATAATAAGTCCCGACATCAGTGAAGATGCCCGCGCCGAGAATCGCAGACTTGCTGTCCGTGGTCTCCCTGGCCGCCGCCGTGATGTTGGTGCTGACCAGGACAAACTGGTCGCCACTGTCCGGCGTGTATCCATCCAGCAATTCCAGCTTCAACGTACCAGCCAGATTGATGATCGTGCGCCCGTCGGTCGGCGCGCTGTTGTTCGCGATGATCGTCGAGACACCGGTGGCGCCGATCTGGAAATCAAGCGTCCCGTTGTCGTAGCTCCGCAGCGGCGATCCGCCGGCGCCGGTCGATAGCGAGATGCTTCCAGCGCTGCCGATCGTCCGCAATTCGCCGGTCCCCGTAAGGCCGACGTTGCCGACAACGAACCGGGGGCCGCTCACGTCGCCATCGCTGATCGACAAGAGGCCGTCGCCGGTTCCGCCGCCGATGGTCGTCGTGGTGCTCGTCGTCAACGTGCCGCCGGTCATGATGAACTCGCCTTTGGCGTTTTTGCCCACGGTCAGACCCGCATTGTTCGTGCCAGTGACGAGGGTACCGGCCGAAAGCTCATACCGTCCGGGGGCTGCACTGCCGACGGTCATGGCACGGCCATTTTCCAGCGTGCCGCCCGTCTGTTTGATAAGGCCAGTGCCATACGTTTCAAAACCAGTCGCCGGCGTGCTCGCACCGAGGGTGACGCTCCCGTATTGCCCCGTGTTGATCGTGCCGCCGCTCAGGTTGATGACGCCATTGCTCTTGCTTCCCACCGTGATGCTCATGCCTGTTGCACCGGTAGTGAAATTCTCGTTTCGTCCGAGGAACCCGGCCGAGACGTTCAGCGTGCCCGTCCCCACCTGATTCTGCACCGCCGGCGATCCGCCCCATCCGATGCCGTTGCCGAGAGTGATTGAGCCCAAATTGACCAACTGCCCGCCGCTGATGTTGATCGTGGCGTCATAGCCATTGGCAACACCCAGCGAGTGCCCGGTGGAAATCTGGGATGGCTCGAGGCTCAGATATCCACCTGTGGCGACCGTCAGCGTGGTGCCGCTGGTGTATCCGGTATGAGTGGGATTGCCTCCGTCGTTCACGAGCAGGCCGCGGATGTTCAGCGGATTGCCGCCACTATTGAGGTCACTGTCGATGGTAACGGTGCTCCCGTTGATGATGGAGACGTCATCCCACGGGCCGGCGGGGTAGGTAAAGCCACTTTGAGATTGACTGCCCGGCAAATACCCCTTGCTCCAATTCGCCGGGGTGTTCCAGTTGCCGTCCCCACCAGTCCAACTGTTGGCACGGGCTGCGGTGGCTATGCCCATCCCCGTCACCGCCAGAATGATTGCCGTATGAACCGTACGATGGGTGCGAGCGTTCGACATGGTTTTCTCCTCTGCATTTACACAATGAACGAAGCGAGACAGATGCGACATGCTTCTCGCCACATGATCAGAGAGCATAGATCATTATTGATCTACATTCAAACAAATTTTATAAAAATCGAAGTGTGATTTTGGAAGCACCCGCCCCACGCCATCACCCCTTCTTGTCGTGTTCAAATCAACCTCTAAAATTAAGATGTACTCCTTGAAATACGGCCCGTTTTCAACCCGTAAACACCGGAGGCAAGGCAATTTCACAATGGAATCTTGCCGCATTGGGAACAGGAAACGAATCCTGACTTCCTCTTTTTAAGATTGCTCGGAAAAACTTGGAATATGAATCATATGTCGGAGCGAGAAGCCGATGACGAGTTTCAGCCGCATGGCCTGGGTGTAGTTCTTTTTCCGGGCAAATTACGCTGCAGCCCAATATTCATGGTAGGGTCCGCCCCGCGGACCATTTGTCGATCGATGCGAATCGCTCGCGATGGTCCGCGGGGCGGACCCTACAGACTGGGGTAGCTTTCCCACTGGGCCCTGCTGCGGCCGGCCGGCATCCGGCGAAGGCTATCCCCGGCGTGAGCGTTATACCCCTTGGCCGCGCCATATTGCCCCATCGATTGACACATGATACCCCACCCAATTCCCCAGCCTACCTCGTCAGCCGAACCGGGCTTTGATGACCGTTGTACTTGGGTTCCTCGCGATAAATGATCGGTCCGCTGGATGGTTCTTCCTGCGGTTCGATGAGCGTCAGGACGGGCACCGATTCGCCGGCACGCTGACGATCGATCAAATCCATGCATGTTTCCAGCGTCTGCACCGCGTCATACCCGATCCGATGAATCGGCATGATGCTGGGCATCGCCCAGGGGAAGTTGCCATGCGTCACGAGATCCAAATCCTGCGGAACACGCACGCCGGCGTCCATCAATCCCGCCATGATGTGCTCGGCCAGGTTGTCGTCATAGATAATCAAGCCATCCGGGCGTTCGGACTGCCCATCGTGCATGAGCAGATGCACCAAGTCGCGCGCCAACTCCGGATGCCCCACGAACACTCCCTGCAACCAGTACGGGCGATGGATCATCCCCCGCGACACCAACCCGGAGGTGAGATACTCCTTCACATCCAGGCGCGACTCCCCCATGATCATGGCGATCCGACGCCGCCCCCGACGCGCCAGATGGTTGAGCGCCTTGTCAATAAATGCATGACGGTCATGCCCCACCGCCGGCGCGCCGGACTTGCCGGCTTCCTCCATCAGCGCCACACACGGCGGCGCGCCAGGCTCAAAGACCGGTGTGCCATACAACACCGACGGATCGCCGCCAATGACCAAACCCGCCAGTCGCTGCGTTTTCAAATCATTCAGCAACCGGACGTATCCCTCGGCCTTGGGACCGGTTTGAATGTCATAGTAGATCGCCATGGTCCGCTGCGGCGCCGAGGGCAGATTGACGGCCGAATCACACAACACCGTCGAGAACCGACGCCACTTCTCCGTATTCCCCGGATTACTCAGCAACGCAAGCCCATACCGGCACCGATGCGGCGGATAACGGGTCACAAATGTTCCATTCGGCCCGGCGGTGTGAATGAAGCCCGCCTTGATCAAACGATCCATCGCGCGCTGAATCGTCACACTGCTCGCTTGAAAATGTTCAACCAGATCCCGCCGATTGGGCAAACGGCTTCCCGGCGCCAACTCTCCCGACACAATCTGGCGGCGCAATGTGTGGACAATCACCGTCTGCGAAGCGCGGTGCTTACCTTCAGGCGGCTTGGGTTGGGCTTCGGACTCGGAATTGGAATCGGATTCGAAGGGTGTTTCGTCCATATGGCTGAGCAATCATATCATTGGTTTACTCAGTATGCCAGGAAAATAAATCTTATTTATTTCAATCTTTCTGGAACCTCGAGATCATCCCAAAAACAACGGCAAAACAGGGTTTTGTATTGTACATCACACAATAAGAGAGCCCCCTTTTGCGAGTGTCTTTCGCAATTCGTCCGTGTCCACCCCGCCAATCGACGTGCCGCGGTGCAGCGCCAAGTAGGCGGCGGTTCCGGCGGCCTCGCCGGTCTGGTTCATGTTCACCATGACGCGAACTGCCGCATGTGCGATGCTATCGGCATCCAGCATGCGTCCGGCGACAATCACATTGTCATAAGGCCCGTTTGGAACAAGACTTCTGTATGGAATCTGATAAAAGGTCGGGTTCTCGCTCGTTTCCGGTCGCCAGCGCGACCACTGAGGCGGCGCGCCGGGCCCCATGTATTCCTCCCGCCCATCCAGATAGCGAAGCGTGATTCCCGGCTTGTCCTGGTGATGGACATCGACACGGTAAGACCCGTTGGCGATGGCGTCTTCGAAGCGTCGGCCGTAGAGCACATCGTCGCCGCTGAGTTGATGGGCGCAGCGGACATGCCTGGTCTCGCGGATACCGATACGCGCCGGCAATCCGAGCAGCGTCATTTTCTCACCGGGCGCGTATTTTCGAATCAAGTCCATGATCGCGCGGACCTGCCGCCGACCCTCCATCTCGGATCGCGTGAGCGCCGGCGCGTCAGCGCAATTGGCGCCGATGATCCGTGTCCCGGCCAGCATCCTCGCATCCCCATGCGGCGGAACGGGCGCCGCCCAGATGAACCCTTCGGGGATGGCAAACTCCTCACGGTGGGCGTGAACCGCGCCATGCAGATCAAACCCCTTGATCGAATCCCATCCTGAAATCACCGCGCAGGTCGTCGACGGCTGAATCGACTCGGCGATGTACGTCTCCAAACCCAGGCGCTGGCAAAGATCGGCGTCGCCGGTGGCGTCGATGAACATCCGCGCGGTGATCGCCTGTCGGCCGGTCTTGTTTTCGACGATCGCCGCGACCAGCTTTCCATCCACCACATGCGGCGAGACAAACTGTGTGTGCAGGAATGGCGTGATCTTCGACTCCCTGACCAACTCATCGAGTTCGATCTGGAGCTCGGCGGCGTTGAAGGTCCAGGCCCAGAAGGGGCTGTCGCCGTCGATGACGCATTTTCGCCGTCGGAGGCGATCGATCGTTTCAACCGTCATCCCCGCGATGATCTGCTTCTTCTGAACCGTGTCCTTCGGCGAATGCCAGATGTTGACCAGGGACAACGTCGCCACACCACCGAAGCATCCGGCCTTTTCCACAATGGCCACGCGACACCCCAACCGCGCCGCGCGGATCGCGGCGAAGACACCCGTGCAACTGCCGCCCAGCACCAGCACGTCCGCGTCATGGATGACCGGTATGGAGCGCGCGGCCTCGTGAATCGATGTGAAATCTTCCTGCTTCATCAAATATCCCTTACTTGTGACTTCCTGCCAGCGACCATCCTACCATGCGGCCGCGCGCCTCACCCGTGTCCGGCCAACTGCCACGAGCGCACAAGCGCCACCGGATGAAACAACATCAGAACATTCAGCGCCAGGTTGTCCCGGATCCAGAGGAGAAGCGTCAATTCAATCGCAACGAACAGGAGCACCGACCGGCGCAGCCCAAGGCGCATCGCAATGAAAAACCCCAGCGCGCAGCATGCGACATCGCCGAGCGAGTTGGCGATGGTGTCCCCCTGATATCCCAGCGCCATCGTCGCGTGGCGATAGCGATCGATGACCCAGTGCGAGTTCTCCAGGACTTCCCACCCCACCTCGATGCCCACCGCAAGCACCAGCCGCCACGCGATGCGCATCCGGCGCAAGGGGGCGACGAGTGAAAAGCAGATGAAGAAAATCAGTCCGTGCGAAAGATGGGTGAAGCTGTACGGATCGAGCACGTGCTGGGAATTGTGCTCGCTCCAGATGTTTCCCGCCCACACCGCCGGACGCCCGCAGGCGCACCACCAGCGATGACCCTCCCCCTGCAACAGCTCGACCCCAAGCCGAACCAGGACGACCAGCGAAAACACCGGCCACACCCACCCATGCGGCGCGCCGCTCGTCGAATCGACGCCCAGTTCGTTGCCCAATGCAGGCTGCGGTTCCATTCAAATCCCACAAGCGGTCAGTGTGCGTTGCACGATCGCATCGTGACACATCATTTCAAAACGCCCTGCGACGCCGGAACAATCCAACACGTTCAACAATGAGCGCCAAGTTATACAAACACGCTCACAAGAATGGCAATGCGGCGCGACCCCCCCACGGCAAACGCATTTACGATGCGTAGGCGTTTTCCCTCCCCCGTTGTACCCAACGGGGGAGGGTAGGGAGGGGGTTTTCGTGGAATCGACCGGAACCCCCTCCCCAACCCTCCCCCGCGAGTACGCGGGTGAGGGAGTAAGATCGCAAATGCGTTTACCCCCAGGGCATACGCTCACCGCCCGCGAGTCGGCGACAGGGTGTCGGGATTCAACCGTTCGTCGTTGTCGAAATCGAGCTTGAGATCCTGGCGGTCGATCGGAAGGCGGCGAATGCCATCGGGGAAATCGACGCTTTGCAGCTCATCGCGGTTGATGAAGGTCCACCGGCTGATCTCGCCGCTGCCGTTGATTCGAACCCGCACGACGCGCCGCGACGCCTCACGTTCGGCATCGGAGGATCGGCTGGTTGCCGCGCGATTCGCATCACCGGCGGCGCGGTCATCACCGGCGTTCGGTCGGGCGATGGAAATCGGCGGCAGCGGCGGGCCGGGCTCGACGATCAACGTCAGCAATCCGACAAACTCCACCCCTTCATAGCCGGGAAACTGGTCGGTCTTGAGGATCATCGGTTTGGGCTGAAGTTGTCCGAGCAACTGCGGCAACCACCCGCCGGGAATGTACTGTGCCGGCGCAGCGCCGAAGGCGGTTTGCATCGGAACGGCATCATCGCGGGTGGTTGGTTTCGAATCCTCGGCCGGTGGCGAAGCGGCGCGCGTGGAGGGCTTGCGGTTGTCCTCTGGTTGCTTATCCGCCGGTTCCCGTCGTTCCACGATCGCCCGGCCATCCGTCACCGCATAGCGGAGCATCAGCATGCCATCCTTCAATTGAATGGCCTTGTGACCGGTGTGGATGAACCCACCCGGCCCGGCGGCTGACAGCGCCGCATGGTCCGCGGCGTCGGGGGATTCATAGCGGTTGGTCGTGCAAAGGTATTCGGTCATCGCGGCGTTGCTCACCCACGACTGCACAATCCGGTACACACCATCAGGCGCGCGGCGACGGGTTTCGCGCGTCGCCCGCCAGAGGGAATCCGAATCGTCACCCCAGTAAAAATGGGACCAACCCAGATAGTGATCCCGGTTGTCGCTGCACCACAGCCACCACTGCTCCTCGCGCACGGGCAACAGCGGATCGAGACCCAATCCGGGAATGCCCGTGGCCGCTTGTCCGGGGTTGCCTTGGGCTTGGCCATTGTCATCGCCGCCGTCCCCGCTGAGGCGATGAACTTCATCGGCACCGTTGGCGAGCAGGCTTGGGAGGTCGTACACCTCACCATTCGCGTGCGCTGTGGTTGGATGCGCCTTGGGCTGCGCGAAACGGACGGAGCGTGCGATGGATTGCCACGCATCATTCAACATACCCGGCTGAACCGGCCCGCCGTGCATGATCGCCAGGATCGCCTGCCCCCTGTCACCGGCGATGATGAACGCCCTCGCGGGATAACGATGTTCAAGATACGCCGCATCGTCCTCGCCGCTGGCCGGAGCGCTGTCGCCCTTCGGCGCGGTGTTGGTGCCCATGACACCGTGATCGACGTCACCCGGCGGCGCGGCCTTGCCGTCGCCCGACGTCGCCTTCGCCTTGGTCGGCTCGCCGGGAATGGCCGGGTCGATCCGCCACTGCCTCGTTCCCAGCGACGTGAGGTGCGCCCCCAGCCAGCGCTGGCCATGCAACGCCACAATGCCCAATAGCACATCAGGCTGATCGCTCTCAAGCAGGAACGGAACCAGTTCGATGGACACCCAGTGGCACGCCGGATCGGTGTACAGCATGACGCGTGAGATGCGATCCGGATCGGGTTCATTCTCCAACACGAATCCGCTCGGCACGGCGACCTGGATCCCTCCATCCAGCATCATCGATCCACCCGCGCCCCCCGGCCGCGAGACGGGAAGCACTTCGCTGCCGGTGTTGCTGATGTTTGCAATGGACGTGGCGGAATCCAGTCGCACGCTGGCCGCGATCTCGCGGACAAGCTGTTCGTCGGCCGGGTTGATTTCATCAAGGCTTTCGAGCCGGATCAGGATGGCGGTTCGGCTGGGAAGGACCACACACGCCTGAATCAGCTTGGGTTGAACGCTGTCGCCCCCCGCCAGTCGCCTGGGGGCGCGCTGCATGAACACGCCCGGCCGACCGGCGATTTCGATGGGTGATAAACCGGAAGCCCCGTCCGTTGTCGTCGCCGGCGGCGTCCATGCTCCCAGCCGCTCAAGATATTCCATCGGCGAGATGAACTCGCTGGACCGCTGACGGAGAATGAGCAGTTGCCGCGTGAAGGGCGTCTCCCCCGGCTCGGCCGCCCGGACGATCAGCGCGCCGCCGTCGTCGTCAACCGTCACCTTCCACTTCTCCGGCAAGCTGAGATGCAAATCCCCAAACTTGCGTTCCGGCGCCAGGGTCGCGCGATGCGCCCGCGCAATTCCATAATTGACCAGCGCCGCCAGCGCCCCCGTCCCCACGAGCACCCCCACCAGCACCACCTGCAGCCAAATGCGCCGCCGCTCCGGATTGATCGCATCACGAGCCATTGTCCCGAATGGTACCCGCTCGCGCCCACGGCGATAAGGCTCTCGCGGCGATGTTCGGTGTGTGACGCGTGGTGTGCATAACTTGGCCATGGCTTTGCCCATTGCGTCGACAGGGAATAATGTCCACCCCATGCCGACTGACACGTCCACACTGCTCCACGTCGATCATGTCCGCGTCGCGTTTCCCGAACTGACGGCCGTTGCCGATGCATCGTTCACCCTGCGTGGCGGCGACCTGCTGGGGTTGGTCGGTCCCAATGGGGCGGGGAAGACCACGCTTCTGCGCGCGATTTGCGGGCTGCAATCGATCCACGGAGGGCAGGTGCGGGTGATGGATGAGCCCATCGCGCCGGGGGCGGATGTGCTGGCGAAGGTGGGCTTCACGCCGGACAACCCCCCTGCTTATGACGAGCTGACGGTCGCACAATACCTGCGTTTCATCGGCAAGGGGTACCAGCTTGATGACGCCGACATCACCGCGCGGATTGGCGTGTGGCTGGACAAGGTATGGCTGAGCGAGAAGCGGGATCAAAGGATCAAGGCGCTGTCGCGCGGGATGAAACAGAGACTGGGCATCGCGCGAACGCTGCTGCCCGATCCAATGGTGATCCTATTGGATGAACCGGCGGCGGGTCTCGATCCGGCCGGGCGGGTGCAGTTTCGACGGCTGCTCTGCGATCTGCGCGACCAGGGCAAGGCGCTGATCGTCTCGTCGCACATTCTGGCGGACATGGGGGAATACTGCACGCACATCGGCATTCTGTCGGGCGGGAGCATGGTTCGATGGGGAACGGTCAAGGAGTTCGCCGCGGCCGAAGATCAGACGCGCGCGCCGTACCAACTCGCCTTGTGGCGAGAGGACGCTGGCTTCCAGAAGCAACTGGCGGGCATGGAAGGGGTGAGCAATGCGCGGATGGATGGGTTGCATGTGACGTTTGAGTTCGACGCCCACCCGCAGGCGGCGGCGAAACTGCTGGCTGAACTGGTGGGCAAGGGGCTGCCGATCGCATCGTTCGCGCCGCAGGCGGTGGACCTGGAGCAGGCATACCTGCGAACCGGCGTGGCCCAGGTGGACTAGCTTTTGTTGAGGAGACGCATGAAGAGCATCAATCCCCTGGCATGGGCGCACTTCCAACTTCGCGGCGGCATCTGGCGCCACGCCGTGCTGCTGCTGATCGAATTCGCGGCGCTTGGCGCGCTGCTCGTGTTGTCCATCGCGTCGGCCAGTTCCCATGGACATCCGCTCAAAAGTTGGACGACCGGACTCATTTACATGCAAGAGGCGATTTTGTTTGTGTATGGACCGTTTGCGATCAGCGGGGCGATACGCGGCGACCGAAGCAGTGGAATGATCGAATCGCACCGGCTGATGCCCCTCTCCCCATTTCGCGCCATTGCGGGCTATTTCGCGGGGGCTGGAAGCCAGGCGTTGATGCTGGCCGGCGGCGCGGCTCTGGTGGGGCTTTTCACGGCGATTGGCGGCGGCGTGCCGATCTCCCAGTGGATCGTCGCCCAGGCGGCTTTGCTGGCGTTGGCGTTCTTGTTCTGGTCGGTGGCTGCGGCCCTCCTGAGCGGGAAACACGGCGGTATCGCCATTACGGTTGTGGCTTTCGTGCTGTTTTTTGGCCAAAACGCCATTATGGAGCTGGCGCCGCCGCTGGCAATGCTGCTCGCCCCATCATTCATGTGGTTTTCGTGGGGCCAAATCTCCGCGTCGCACGCCATGCTGCCACTGGCGATGGCGCTTCAGGTGTTCCTGGGCGCTCTATGCTTTATCGGTGCGATGCGGCGGTATGCGCGGGATGATCGGACCCTCTTCGGCGTCTGGCCGGCCGTGGGATTGCTGGCGGGATGGGTGGCGCTGTCCATCCTTGGTCTTTACTACCAGAACGATCCTGGGTTCAGTTTCTGGCACAGCGATACCACAAACCCCGTCAAAGGCATTGCCTGCGCTGTTGGACTGTTGATTTTCGGCGTGCTGCCGGTGGCCAATGCCGCCCGGCTGGCCGAGCGATCCCGTCAGGCGGAAGGACCCAGCGCCAACGAACGACGGCTGCCGTCGCTGGCGCTGGCGAGCGGCGTCATCCTCGCCGCGATCCTCGCGTGGCGGCTCGATGAGTTGTTTCAACCGCCGACGCGCGCGATCGCGCAAACCGTCGTGGTTGTGATGGCATGGCTGATCGCCATGCGCTACTTGCTGGGATGGTGCTATCAGAAAGTCGAGCGCGGGATGGCCATCGGTTTCATCTGGCAGATGGTGACATGGTTCGTACCGCTGTTCGTTGACATGATGGCGTTTTACACGCTGCATCCAGATGACATCTACCGATCGGGTACTGTATTCGCGATCAGCCCACTGGGCGCGCTCATTCAAATATGGTCCACATCGAAGGGAGATACGCCACCTTCGCTGATGATGGGGTTGGCGGCACAGGTCGCGCTGATTCTGATTCCTCTTCTGCTGTACACCGCTGGGAAGCGGAAGAAGACGCCGGCGAACGCCGTTCCGCCGGGCGCGACGCCCTTGGGCGCGGGGTGACCCCCTTTCCGCGTGATCTCTTGCGAACCAGCCCGGACAGGCTCGCGGCACGGCAATAAACCGCCAATTCGCCGCGCTGCTTGCCGAGTGGGTGAAAATTGGCCACGAACGCGATACCATTGCCTTGCCATGCCCAAAATCACCGTAGACGGAAAAACGATTGAGGTTCGCGACAAGCAGATGGTGCTTCAGGCCTGTCTGGATGCGGACATTGACCTGCCCTACTACTGCTATCATCCGGGGTTGTCGATTCCCGCTTCGTGCCGGATTTGTCTGGTGGAAGTCGAGGGGATTCCCAAACTCGTCCCCTCCTGCCAGACACCCGTGCGCGATGGGATGGTCGTTCACAGCCAGTCCTCCAAGGCGACGGCCAACCGCAAGGCGGTCATGGAGTATCTCCTGACCAGCCACCCGATCGACTGTCCGGTCTGCGACCAGGCCGGGGAATGCTTTTTGCAGGATTATTCGTTCAAGCATGGCCGCTCGATCGCGCGATTCGAGGAACCCAAGGAGCGCCAGCCCAAAAAGGATGTGGGGGAGAACATCCTGCTCTACAGCGACCGGTGCATCTACTGCACGCGGTGCGTGCGCTTCACCCGCGAGGTGAGCGGGACGTGCGAATTGTATGTCAACGGGCGCGGGGCGACGCAGGAGATCGACGTCTTCCCCGGCAAGCCCGTGAACAACAAGCTGGCGGGCAACGTGGTGGACATCTGCCCGGTCGGTGCGCTGCTCGACAAGGATTTTCTCTTCAAGCAGCGGGTGTGGCTGCTCAAGAGCACGCCGTCGATCTCCCCAGCCGACGCCGGCGGGGAAAACATCTGGATCGACCACAACGAAGGGGTGATTTACCGGATCAAGCCGCGCTTCAACGCGGATGTGAACCAGTGGTGGATCAACGACGACACGCGCTACAGCTACAAGTTCGTGCAGGATGACAAGCGGCTGCGCCATGCGACGAAATTGCAGCATGGATCGCCGACGCCGGTGGGTTTCGGCAATGTGCTCGATGAGGCGGCGGCGGAGTTGAAGAAACTCGCAGACGAAAAAGCGGGATCGCTCTACGTGATGCTCAGTCCGATGATGGCGTGCGAGGAGGCGTGGCTGCTGGCGTCGTGGATTCGCTCGCTCGATCCGCAGGCGGTCCTCGTCCTCGGCCCGGTTCCGACAAGCGGGGAGAATGAGAAGTTTTACAACTACCTGACAAAGAAACAGACGTTCGAGATCCAGGCGGAGAAAGTCCCCAACGCCGCCGGGATTCGCCGCGTGATGGCCATGCTCGGCGGACCGACCGCGACATGGGAGGAGTTCACCGCCGCCGCGACGCCGGAGCTCAAGGCATTGCGGGGCGGATGGATCGTCGGCGGGTATGCGTCCAACTGGCTGCCGCTGGAGATGCCATCGGTTTTGAAAAAGGGATATCGCGTCGTGCAGGATGTGCTGCCCAATGCGCTGACCGAGATCGCCGATGTGGTGCTCCCGGCGGCGACCTGGGCGGAAAAGGAGGGATGCTGGGAGAATTACGCCGGCCGAATCCAAACCTTCGCGGCCGCGATTTCCCCCTTGGAAGGCGCCCGGCGCGAGGGGGATGTCTATCTGAAACTGCTCGACGAGCCCGGCCTATACCACGCCGCAACCGTCCGCAGGCAAATGGGCGACCCTTTCGCGGCGGTCGAGCCCCCCAAGAGCCGCGAGGAGACGGTGGAACCGGCGTTTGAGTTCGCGGATTTGTAAGGGGAATGCGTGGGCAGCGGGCAGCGGGGAAAATAAGCGGGAGGCAATAGGCGGACGATGCCCACGTTGAACTGGATCGGGAAGGAGGCGGTCGTCAACCACCATCGGCGGGTGCCGTATCGGCTGCTGCACTGCGACAAATCCAAAAGCGCCGGGGAGGCCGACAGCGGCAACCTGCTCGTGCAAGGGGACAATCTCGAGGCGCTCAAGGCGTTGCTCCCGTATTACGCGGGGAAGGTCAAGTGCATCTACATCGACCCGCCGTACAACACGGGCAATGAGAACTGGATCTACAACGACAACGTGAACAGCCCGCAGATGAAAAAGTGGCTCGGCCAGGTCGTCGGCAAGGAGGCGGAGGATTTGACGCGGCATGACAAGTGGCTGTGCATGATGTATCCGCGGCTGGCGCTGCTGAGGGAGTTTTTGAGTGAGGATGGGGCGATTTTTGTCAGTATTGATGACAATGAAGTGCAGAACCTTCGCGCCATGATGGACGAGGTTTTCGGTCGCCAGAACTTCGTGGCGACGGTGATTTGGCAAAAGATGGACAGCCCGAAGAACACGGCGATCCACCTAAGCGAAGATCACGACTACATCGTTCTGTACGCCAAACGAGCCAGTGCATGGCACCCCTTCCCCGTACCGCGGTCGGAAAAGATGATTGCGCGGTACAAGAATCCGGACAACGATCCGCGTGGTGTATGGTTATTGAGCGACTTAGCGGCGCGGAATTTCTACGCCGCTGGTCGCTATCCCATTGAAACGCCGTCAGGAAAGGTCATCGAGGGCCCGCCTGCGGGAAGCTACTGGCGAGTGAGCCGCGAGCGATTCGACGAATTGAACAGCGACAACCGCATTTGGTGGGGCAAGTCGGGAGCGAATCGTCCTGGGATGAAACGCTTCCTTTCGGAAGTGCGGGCGGGCGTCGTTCCACAAACACTTTGGCCGTGGAGCGAAGTTGGAAGCACGCGCCATGCGAAGCAAGAACTGAGCGGGGTGATGGCAGGTGGAGCGTCCACGGATCTATTCATCACGCCGAAGCCGACCAAGTTGATCGAGCGTGTGATGCAGATCGCCTCCGACTCCACCTCCCTCATCCTCGACTCGTTCGCCGGGAGTGGGACGACGGGTCATGCGGTTTTGCAGATGAACAAGGCGGACGGGGGGAGGAGGCGGTTCATTTGCATTGAGATGGATGAGGGCATTGCGCGGGATGTGACGGCGCAGCGGCTGCGGAAGGTGGTTGAGGGGTATGTGAACGCCAAGGGGCAGGATGTGGAGGGGCTGGGCGGGGGGTTTCGGTATTGCACGCTGGGCAAGCCGCTGTTTGATGAGTATGGGAGCATTGATCCGGAGGTGAAGTTCGCGGACCTGGCGGCGCATGTATTTTTCAGCGAGACGGGGAGCCCGCTGCCCAAACGCCCACGAGCCGGAAGCGTAAGCGACGGGTTTGGCGGATCGTCCGTCGCTCACGCTTCCGGCTCGTACAGTCCGCTTCTGGGGGTGTATGAGGGGCGGGCGATTTATCTGCTTTTCAATGGGATTCTGGGGGACAGGAAACCGGCCGGGGGGAACGTGCTGACGGGGGCGGTGCTGGAGTCGCTGCCGGCGCATGAGGGGCCGAAGGTGATTTATGGGGAGGCGTGCCGGTTGGGAGAAAACCGCCTGCGCCAGGCGAATGTGATCTTCAAGCAGGTGCCGTGGGAAGTGAGGACGGGGTGATGGAGGAATCATTATTCGAGTGGGATGCGGCGAAGGACGCGGTGAACTTTCGCAAGCACGGTGTTTCCTTCATGGAAGCCCAGGCGGCGTTTCTCGATCCCCAGCGCATCATCGCCGACGACACACACCACAGCCGGCTTGAAAGACGCTATCATTGCATGGGCAAGGTTGATGGCCGGGTGATGACCGTGCGATTCACCTGGCGAGGCGAAACGATTCGAATCATTGGAGCCGGTTATTGGCGAAAGGGCAGAGCGTACTATGAAAAAGAAAATCAAATACACCGATGAACCCATTTCGCTTGGCGCGCGGGTCAAGGATTTTCTGCCCTCCCCCGAGGAATTGCGGCGACGGATGAAGAAGCCCGCGGCGGTGCGCGTGGAGTACAACACGGCCGCGGACACGCTGCGGCTTTCGGTCAGCGATCAGGATGTGGTGGATCGCGACCGATCCAACCGCGGCATCGTCATTGAGTATGATCGGCTGGGAAAGGTGGTTGGACTCGAGGTTCTGAAGGCATCGCGGCGTCCGTCCAATCCGAAGGCGATCGAGTTTGCGATCAAAGATTAGGGACGCCAATTGCAACTGCGCGACTACCAACGGCGGGTGCTGAAGGAGCTGGAGGATTACTTCAAGCTCGCGCGGACGCACGGGAACGATGCGCTGGGGGCGCGGACGGCGTTTGTCATTTTGACGAGTCGGCCTTATCGGGACGTGCCGGGGATCGAGAATTTGCCGTATGTGTGTCTGCGGGTGCCGACGGGCGGGGGCAAGACGCTCATCGGGGCGCACGCGATCCGGATCGTGTCGGAGACGTATCTCCAGACGCCGACGCCGACCGTGCTGTGGCTGGCGCCAAGCAACGCGATCGTGTCGCAGACGCTCAAGGCGCTGCGGAACCGGGATCACCCGTATCGGATGGCGCTGGACGAGGCGTTTGCGGGGAACGTGCAGGTGATGGATTTGGGGGAGGCGTTGTCGGTGACGCGGGCGGATTTGAGCGGGGCGGCGTGCGTGATCGTGACGACGTTCCAGGCGCTGCGGGTGGACAACACCGAGGGGCGGAAGGTGTATGAGAGCAACGGAAGCCTGCAACACCACTTCGACCATGCGGCGTTCCGCGAGCGGTTCACCGAGGACGGGGTGACGACCTATTCGCTGGCGAACGTGCTGAACCTGCATCGGCCGCTGGTCATCATGGATGAGGCGCACAACGCGCGGACGGAACTGAGCTTTGACACGCTGGTGCGCTTTCGACCGTCGGCGATCGTGGAATTGACGGCGACGCCGCAGCGCGAGCATAACCCGCAGCGCGGATTGTTCGCGAGCAATATTTTGGCGCACGTTTCGGCGGCGGAACTGAAGGCGGAGGAGATGATCAAGCTGCCGATCCGGCTGCGGGCCGATCCGGACTGGCGGCGGGTGGTGCGCGACGCGCTGGACACGCTGAGGCAATTGACCGGGCAGGCGAAGGCTGAGCGGGCGGAGACGGGGGAATACATCCGCCCGATCGCCTTGTTTCAGGCGCAGTCGGTCGAAGGGGATGACCTGAACGTCGCGAAGCTGAAGCGGGCGTTGATCGATGATTTCAAGGTGCCGGAAACGCACATTGCGATTCACACGGGCAAGCAGCGCGGGCTGGATGGGGTGGATGTGTTGAGCGAGACGTGCCCGGTGACGTGCATCGTGACGGTGAAGGCGCTGGTCGAGGGGTGGGACTGCCCGTTCGCGTATGTGCTGTGCAGCGTGAGCGAGGTGAGCACACCGCGGGCGGTGGAGCAGGTGCTGGGGCGCATCCTGCGGCTGCCCCATGCGAAGCGCAAGCGGCGCGAGGCGCTGAACACGGCATATGCGTTCGTGACATCGGACAGCCTGCTCAATACGGCGAGCAAACTGCGCGATGCGCTGGTGGAGAGCGCGGGGTTTCAGAAGCTGGAGGCGGGCGACCTGGTGATTGAGGAAACCGGGCAGGCGGCGGGGTTGTTCGACACGCAGCGGGTGGCGGTGGCGGCCGCGCCACGGATGGCGGCGCTGCCTCAGAACCTGGTACAGCGGGTGAGTTTCGAGGCGTCCACGAACGAGCTGGTGGTGCATGGGGAAGTGACGGCGGAGGAGATTGATCGGATCGCGGAGACGGCGGCGACGGCGGGGGATGGGGAGGAGATTCGGCGGAAGCTGCGGCCATTCTCAGCGCCCGCGCCGGCGGCGGTCGATCAGTCTCCGATGCGCGTGCCGGGGCTGTCGATCAAGACGGCGGAGGGGTGGACGCTGTTTGAAGACACGCATCTGCTGGAAGTACCGTGGGAACTGGCCGAATGCGACCCGTCGCTGGATGAGGGCGTTTTCCCGAGCGCCGGCCCGCGCGGGCAAACGGGGGAGATCGATGTGACGGCGGGCGGGCGGGTGGAGATGACCAACTTCGTCGCTTCGCTGCATCGCGACCTGTCGCTGTTCATGAACGAGCCGGGGTGGACGCCGGAGGCGCTGACGGCGTGGATGCTGCCGCGGGTGCGGCAGTTGGACGTCACGGGGAGCTCGCTGCGGATGTTTGTGCTGGCGGCGATTGAAAGTGTGATGCGTGAGAGGAACTGGGGGATCGAGCGGGTGGCGGCTGAGAAGTTTCGACTGGCCGAATCGATCGAGGCGCGGATCGGGCGGCACCGCGCCGGCAAGCGGGCGGCGGCGTATGAGCGGTTTCTGTTCGCACCAGGGGCGCGTGTGCAAGTGTCTCCGGAGCGCGCGCTCACGCTTGATCCGACATCGTATTGCCCGAACTGGTATTATGAGGGAGGGTATCGATTCCAGCGGCACGTCGGGCGCGTGGGCGAATTGAAAAGTGAGGGGGAGGAGTTTGAGTGCGCGGCGTGGATCGACGGTCATTCCAAGGTGAAACGATGGGTGCGGAACATCGAGCGCCGGCCGGAGCAGTCGTTTTGGCTGCAGACATCGACGGATCGCTTTTATCCGGACTTTGTGGTGGAAATCGGAGAGAGGCGGTGGTTGGCCGTTGAGTACAAAGGGGCGGATCGGTGGACCAACGACGACAGCCGCGAGAAACGACGGGTCGGGGAGTTGTGGGAGGAACGATCGGATGGGACATGCGCGTTTGTGATGCCCGCGGGGCCGGACAGGGGGAGCATCGAGGAGGCGATTGAGCGGCTGCTTGGGAGATGATGACGCATGCCCCTCATCGCCCCGCCGGTGGATACCAGGGGCGCCAAAACATGGGCGGGCCGCCCATGTCCCTTCACATACGCGATGCAACACTGGTCACGCAAGGCTCATTCAAACACGATCATCGCGTGGCCGTGAATACTTGGGACACGGAGATTGACCCGGCCGGCGAGATATTCGAAGGGGACGGGAGCGCGGTCGGGGGCGAGGTAGACTTCGCGCGGGGGCTTGGAGAGCTTCAACGACAGGGGGATATTGAAGAGGGGCACGATGTCCTCCACGATGTCCAATCCGGGCGCGCGGCGTTCGGGGGCGTATTGGAGGAGGTGGACGATCGTGCGCTTGCCCTGGCGGGTCACGGTTGCTTCGGCGCTCGTGGGGGCATCGACGCGGAGGATCGGATCGGGCAACAACAGGTCGATGATGTTGCCGGCAAGGAGGCGGCAGGGGTAATTGCCGTGTTTGGCGAAGGCGCTGAAGATCGGGTAGGCGATGTACGCCACCCGCCCCTTGCCCACGGCGGCGGACCAGCGGCTGAGTTTGTCGCCGGGAGTCTGGAAGTGGGAGGAGAAATGCTCCCAGGTGCGCTCGAAGTAGGGCTCGACAATTCTCGCCAGTGATGTTGCGCCTGCGGTCGGGGTGACGCGAATGGAAGGCTCGTACATGACATGATCGGTCGGGGGGACACCGTGGCTGATTTCGGCGCCGAAGCGGCAATAGGTGGTGGTGTAGGGGGAGATGCCGGCCGGTTTGATGTCGAGTTGGGGAAGCAGGAGCGCCTTGCCGTCGGCGCTCAGGCCGCTGGTCCCGCTGGCGAGCAGCGCGCCGCCGGATTTGACATACGCGGCCAAGCGCCTGGCGAGCGCCGGATCGACTTCAACACTGTCGGGAAGGATGAGCAGGTCGTATCGAGTGAGATCGGCATCGGGGAGGATGATGTCGAACTGATGTTTGAGCTGGGTGAGCATGCGCGTGGCGCCGTCGAGGGGGCTGGCGGCGGATTCACGGTCGGTGCCGCCGGAGGTTTGAAACAAACCAATTTGCGTGACGGGCTGGGCGTCGAGCAACCAGGGCTCGCGCGCTTCGACGCGCTCGTAGATTTTTCCGATGAGGTCATACGCGGCCTTGTCCAGCGTGCCTCGCGGGTGAAGTTGATCGCCGATGCTGCACTGTGCGCCGTGCGCCATCATCTGGCTGGTTTCATATTCGAGGGCGGCGTACGGCTTGAGCCCGCCGAAATCGGCCCAGCTTTTATGAAAGCGCGCGGTCATGCCGAGATACGGGCGATTGAAGTTGCGGGCGAAGCGCACGTTCTTGGGGAAGTACATATAGCCCCAGCCGCCGGTGGGGAGGGCTTCGATCTCCACCTGGGTCATGAAGGGGGCTTCCTCGGCGTAAGTCGCCAGAGGACGGGAATTAAAATAGACCCCCGCATTGGGGCTTGACGCCTTCACCTGGTCGTGGAACCGCTTCATGTATTCGAGCGTGACCTGATGCGCGTAGCGGGCGCGGTCGCCTTCGTCGGCCGGATTGAAGCCGCGTTGTTGCATCGCTTCCACGGCGTAGTTGTTCAAACTCGGCTGGTCCCAGCACATGTCAAAGAAGATGCCATCCACGGGCTTGAAACGTTTGAGCACCTCGGCCGTCTGCTCGGCGAGAAAATCCTGGTACGGGCTGCTCATGTCGAGGATCTGCCAGCCGGCGGATAGCGGGCCGGAGCCGACGGGCCGGCCATCGGGCTGACGCGCAATCCACTCGGGATGCGTGTCGGCGGCGTATTCATCACATTGAACGCTGAGGTAGATGGGGGCGCGGATTCCTTCGCGGTGGAGCGCCTCGACCTGCTGTTCCAGGAGATCAAGTCCGGGCTTGAGCCCGGGATGGCGCTCGGGGCGCCTGGTGTTGTAATAAAGGTGGCCGTGATGGCACTTGGCGAAAAGGGTCACGCTGTTGATGTGCGCCTTTTTGATGGTCCTGGCGAAAGCGGCGGCGTTAAACTGCGAGCCGACATCGCCGATCCACGGACCGGTGTGAAAATCAAGGTGGACCTGGCGCGTGGGAAGATGAATCGCCTTGGACGTTGAGCGTGGAGTTGAACGCGATGGCTTGGATTTCACGGCGGAGCACTCCTGAAAGGGTGGCGATGCGTGGCAAACGATTGCCCCCAAGGGGCAAAGGACATCCGGTTATAGCAGCAGCGAATGATTTTGCCATGCCGATAGTGGACGCGCGGCGATTATCGGGCTTTGTCTGAAAATAGCATTGGGCTTTGCCTAAAACGCGACGAACAAGCCATAATGAAGATGACATGCCACGATCAACCAAATCAACATCACGTTCCGGCAGACAGCCCAAGTCGAAGGCGGCCAAGACGCGTGGCAAGGACAATATGACCAAATTACTTGTCAATCCCGAGGCATTCCGTGATCCTCCGGCGGCCGCGCCGGCGATGCCGCTTGCGAAAGCGAGCGGTACTTCAGAGGCATCGTCCGGCGCATTGAACGTGGCGGAGCCCGCGGTGTCATTGACGGAGGATCATATTCCCTCCATCGGCACGCGGGGGAAATACGGCGAGGGGGCTCTTCCACATGATGCCGGGCCCCCTCCCCAACCCTCCCCCGGTGTACCGGGGGAGGGAGTAAGAGGTATACCGGGGGAGAGGGTAAGAAGTACGCCGGGGGAGGGTGTCAAAGGAGCACCGGCGGGAGAAGCAAGAGGCACGCGAGCGGAGGAAGTGAAAGGAGCACCGGAGGGAGGAGCAAGAGGTACGCCGGAGAAGGGAGCAAGCGAAGCGCCGGAGGAGGAGCCGCCGCTGCTCTTTGAGATCGCGTGGGAGGTTTGCTGGCAGTTGGGGGGGATTTACACGGTGTTGCGGACGAAAGCGGCATCGACGGTCTCGACCTGGGGCGATCGATACTGTTTGATCGGCCCGTACAACCCCGGCACGGCGGCGGTGGAGTTTGAGGAGCAGCCGAGCGAGGGGGTCATTCGCAAGACGCTTGATGCGCTGCGGGGCATGGGAATTCCGTGTCATTTCGGGCGGTGGCTGGTGCAGGGCCGGCCGCGCGTCATTCTGCTGGACTATCGCGCCCGCTATCGTTCGCTCGACGCCGACAAATACCTGATGTGGGCGGATCATGGGATTTCGGTCCCGGCGTCCGATGGGGAGGTCAATGAGACGGTCGCGTTTGGGTTCACGGTCGCGGAGTTTTTCCGGCAGTTGTGCAGCGCCGCGCCCGGCCGGCCGGTGATCGCGCATTTTCATGAGTGGATGGGGGGCGTCGCCGTGCCGCGGATCGCGCACCTGCGCCTGGCGATGACGACGATCTTCACAACCCACGCGACGCTGCTGGGGCGATATCTCGCGTCGGACAACCCGGAGTTTTACCGCGACCTGCCCTTCGTGAATCCCGACGCCGAGGCGGCGCGCTTCAACATCCACGCCCGATTTGCCATCGAGCGGGCGGCGGCGCACGCGGCGACCGTCTTCACCACCGTCAGCGAGGTCACGAGCCACGAGACCGAAAAGCTGCTGGGGCGCAGCCCCGATGTCCTGCTCCCCAACGGGATCAACCTCCAGCGCTTCGCGGCGCTGCATGAGTTTCAAAACCTGCACCGCGAGTTCAAGGAGCGGATTCATGAGTTTGTCATGGGGCATTTTTTCCCCAGCTACACGTTCGATCTTGATCGCACGCTCTACCTGTTCACCTCCGGGCGGTATGAGTACCGCAACAAGGGGATGGACATGTTCATCGAGTCGCTGTACCGCCTCAACCAGCGCTTGAAGACCATTCACGATCCGCCGACGGTGGTCGCGTTCATCATCACCCGCGCCTCGACGCGGAACATCAACGTCGATGTCCTTCGCAATCAGTCGATGTTCAACGAACTCCGCGACACCTGTGAGGAGGTTGAGCGCCAGATGGGCAAGCGGCTGTTTGAGGCGGTGGCGCATGGCAGGGTGCCGGCCGGGAAGGAACTGCTTGAGGATGACGCCCAGGTGCGGCTCAAGCGGGCGATGCACGCCTGGCGGACGCAGCGCTCACCGCTCATCGTGACGCATGACCTGATCGATGACGGCGGCGACCCGGTCCTCAAGCACCTGCGGCATCGGGGGCTCTTCAACGCGCCGGAGGACCCGGTGAAGGTCGTGTTTCATCCGGAGTTTGTCACGGCGACCAACCCGCTGCTCAGCCTCGAGTATGAGCAGTTTGTCCGCGGCTGCCACATGGGCGTTTTCCCGAGCTATTACGAGCCGTGGGGATACACGCCGATGGAATCGATTGCGATGGGCGTGCCGGCGATCACGACGGACCTGAGCGGCTTTGGCGCCTATGTGCAACGTCACGTGCCCAAACATGATGAACAGGGGATCGTCGTCATCAACCGCGGCGGGCGGAGCTTCGATCAATCCTCCGATGACATCGCCGACCATCTGTTCCGTTTCGCGCAGCTTGATCGGCGCGAACGAATCGAACTGCGGAACAAGGTCGAACGCCTCAGCGAGCAGTTCGACTGGTCGCTGCTCATCAGCCACTACAACGCGGCACACCAATTGGCGCTGCAGCGAATCGGGGCCAAGCGGGTGGGGGAAGTGAAGGTGCGGCTGGTTTGAGGCAATGCAAATTGGAACCACCAAGACACGAAGAACATGAAGCGGTTCACTGTCGGATCGCGCTGCCCGGCAATCGCACTTTTCCTTTTTATTTTTTTATATGAATGGAATGCATCTCGCGTCGAATGCGCCGCGCGCTTCAGGCGCCGCTTCGTGCCCTTCTTGGCTTTGTGGTTCAATCCGCATCGACTTCTCCGCGTCTGGGCGGTGAACCGGCTTCAACACCGCTAAATGTACTCCGCGCCGGTGTCGTAATTGCCGTCGGCGCGTTTGCGCGAGGAAACGATGCGGATGCGCGATTCGAGATTGAGCAGGTTGCCGCCGATGCGAAAGCGATACTCAGCGCCGGTGGCGAAGGAGACCGGCGTTCGCAGGCCGACACCATGAAGGGAGACGTTGATGACGCGCACCTGGAGTGAATGAGAGACTTCCGCGCCGACGGGTGTCATCGTGGCGACGGTGGGATAGGCGTGACGCGGGCTGCGCCGGCGCTCGGCGGGATTGACAGCACCGGTTGGCACGGGGGACGATTGTTCGTCGTCCTGCCTGCCCGCGATGGCGTGAATGAATACGTCGTCGTTCACTTTCAGCGCATCGGCCAATTGATGCCGACACTTTCGTCAAAAACTTAAAGAAAAATGATCTCTGGCCCGTGGATGGCCGGTGGCTATACTTGCTTGCGAAATAGTCCTGTTTTATCGGAGCAACGCGCCCATGGCCGAACGCATCGTTCAATCGTACAAACTGATGGTGGGGCTGGAGATTCACGTCCAGCTCGCCACCGCGAGCAAGATGTTCACCAGCGCCGCCAACGGCGCGACGAACTTCGGCGCGCCGCCGAACTCGCTGGTCGATCCGGTGATTCTCGGGCTGCCCGGCGTTTTGCCGGTCATGAACAAACGCGCGGTGGAGTTCGCCATCATGGCGGGGCTGGCGCTGGGATGTCGAATCTCCGAACACACCAAGTGGGATCGCAAGAGCTACTATTACCCCGACCTGCCCAAGAACTATCAGATCAGCCAATATGATCTGCCCCTCTGCTGTGAAGGGCGCTTCGAGCTGACCAACGACGATGGGTCGATCACGCCGATCCGCATCCGCCGGGCGCATCTGGAGGAGGATGCCGGCAAGCTGATGCACGAAGCGCCGGGCGGTTACGCGATCGATCACAGCATCGTGGACCTCAACCGCGCCGGAACCCCCCTGCTCGAAATCGTGACCGAACCGGATTTCACTACGGCCCGACAGGTCGCGCTCTTCGGGCAGGAGCTTCAACGTCTCGTGCAGTTTCTCGGCGTGAGCGAAGGGCAGATGCAGATGGGGCACATGCGCTTCGAGCCGAACATCAATGTCCACATCACGGACGCCGATGGGAAAGTCCACAAGACCGCCATCACCGAGGTGAAAAACCTGAACAGCTTCAGCGTGCTCGAGAAGGCGACGAATTATGAGGTGCGGCGGCAGATCGATCAGTGGATCGAAACCGGCGACCTGGGACGCAAGAGCACCTACGGCTGGGATGACGCGGCCGGGGTGACCGTGCATCAGCGCGACAAGGAGGAGGCGCACGATTACCGCTATTTCCCCGACCCCGATCTTGTTCCCGTGGAAGTTTCCGAGGCGTGGCTGACGGAATTGAAGGGACGGATTGGAGAACTCCCGGCCGCACGGCGCAAACGCTACACCGAAAAACTCGGCTTGACCCCGGCCGACGCCGCAACGCTCTCAGGCGATCGCGCCATCGGCGAGTTTTACGAAGCGGCGTTGAAAACCGGCGCCAGCGCCCACCGCGTGGGGAATCTGATCGTCAACATCCTGGCGCAATTGGGCAACAAACAGTCACGCCCCATCCATGAGCTGGGCATCGCGCCGGGGCGCGTCGGCGAGGTCGCGGTGCTGATCGATCAGAACAAAATCTCGGCCAGCAACGCCCTGCCGCTCTTCGAAAAACTTCTCGAAGGCGACGCCTCGCCCGACCAAATCGCCGCCGCTCTGGGGCTGATGCAAGTGAGCGACACCAGCGCGATCGACGCGGCCATCGACGCCGTGATCGCCCAAAATCCCAAGCCGCTGCAGGACTACAAAGGCGGCAAACAAAGCGCGATGGGCGCGCTCGTCGGCATGGTGATGAAAAGCGGGAAGGGCCTCAATCCGAAGATGGTGCAGGAGCGGCTGCGGGAGAAGCTGGGTTAGAAATTGCTTGCTCGGAAAGATTCTATTGTATATCATCCGATATACGCGAACGGCGGAAGTGAATCGCGCTGACCAGCGGAGGGCATCATGCCCAGTGAGGTTCGGTTCGCGGAATTATTGAAGCTCGTTCGCAAACACGGATGGATGCTGGATAGGATCAATGGATCGCACCATGTGTTCCTCAAACCTGATGGAACCTCCCATCCCGTCCCCGTCCATCATGGCAAGGTGAAACCTGTTTATGTCCGTCAAATCAAAAAAATCCTCGAAAGCGATTAATCGCCCCTTCGCGCCGGGGATTCTTCGGCGGGCCCGCGCGATCGCCGATACCTATCAGATCATCCTCCATCACGAAGATGGCGAGTATTACGGGCGTGGACTAGAGATGCCTCATGTGATGAACGATGGCAAAACGCCGGATGAGTGCGTCCGCGCCACGCGGGAGATCCTGACCACTGCCGTCGCGTACATGCTGGAGAACAAACAAACGCCGCCGGCGCCGGCGTCGCAGAACAAGCGCACGGAGCAGGTCAACATCCGTCTGACCAGTGAAGAGAAGCTGATCCTGGAGGATGCGGCGAGAAGCCGCGGGTTTCGCGGGATTTCGGATTTCATTCGCAACACGACGCTGGCGAGGGTGCGCGAAGCTTCATAGCACTCAGAACAAACGCAATGGCGTTGACCAAGGTCATATATTCCCTCCCCCGGTACTCCGGGGGAGGGCAGGGAGGGGGTCTTACGCGCAGAATCGAGCAGACCCCCTCCCCAACCCTCCCCCGCGTGCTCGCGGGGGAGGGAGAAAAGTCGTAAATGCGAAATGCCGATCATGGCCATGCCTTGCCGCTTGCCCCGCACGGCGGATCGGCCATAATCATCGGCATCATGTCCGCGCAATCCACCAAACGTCGTTCGGAGCGATCACGCCGTCGGTCGGAGCGGGAGCGGCATCGGCATAAGGCGGCCGCTGCCTCGGCGTCAGCGCCGGCCACTGGAAAACGGCCGAGTTCAATGTTGCCCCTGATGCTGGGGTTGTTGCCGATTTTGATTTTGCTGTTCTGGCTGCTCTGGAGCGTGTGGCACACGCCGCGATGACCGGAGCGCCGTCCACTGTGGTGTGGTGGGTTCAAGGAGCCGCGCACGAAGTAAGCTGTGCGCGCTTGGGCAGCAACCGCTTACTTCGCGCGCGGCTCCTTGGTTCCATCAATGGGGGGACCGCTACAAACAATGTGACGGCGCGCTATAATGGGCTGATGTCAACGCCCCCCTCACTCGCCGACCTATCCACCACGCCCGTGCGCCTTGATCTCAAACGCGATGAGAAGCTGGAGATCGACTGGGCGGATGGGAAAAAAAGCGTCTACTCAATCACTTTGCTGCGGACGATGTGTCCCTGCGCAATGTGCAAAATGGTGCGCGAAGGAACCGACCCGCACAAAATCTCAACGACGCCGAAGAAAAAAATGCTGCTGCCGATTCTGCCGGGCAATTTCGAAAAGGCGATCACGGCCCGAAACGCCCAACTGGTGGGAAATTACGCGATGAAAATCGAATGGTCGGACAACCACGATTCGGGCATCTATTCTTTCCAGTATCTTCGCTCGCTTTGCCCCGACGAAGCGCGCTGAGCGCTCATTGTCGATCCACGCTGTACTTGCCCGGCCCGATCAGAATCAGCGACGCGAAGACGAACGCCATCTCGAACGCCTGCGCGAACTTACCGAAACCATCGCCCACGCGAATGTGGTGCATGAACAATGCGGCCAGCATGTCCAGCAGCAGCAATAAGCAAACGGGTCGGAACGCGAAGCCGACAATGAGCAGCAGGCCGCCAAAGGTTTCGATGCAACCGGCGATGAAGCCGAAGGCGACGGCCGGTTCCATCCCCGCCATCTGCCCCACGCCCCGCCACATGTCCGGGCCGCCAAGCAGCTTGGGATAGCCGTGCAGGATGAATGCGATGCCGATGCCGATGCGAAGAAGAAGCAGCCCCGCATCCCGATGCTTGGTCAAACCAGTTCCGATCATGTGCGACTCCTTGCTGATGAACCCCACGGGGAAAGTATAGCGTCCGTTGTCCGTTGTCAGTCTTTGTAGGGTCCGTGGTACCCCGCGGACCATTGTCTCCATCGCAAAAATGGTCCGCGGCGTACCACGGACCCTACAAAGACCCGGCGCATGGAGACCGACCCTCATATATCGGCCAACGCCTGTGAAAGTCGTCGAACTTCGTGGAGCGCCATGCCGCCGAGCTTTGGGGCAAGCGGACCGAGGTGGGGCGTAATCGCGTGCCCCAAACCAAGCCGCGCGGCTTCGCGCAGGCGCAGCTCCAACTGCGGCACCGGCCGAATCTCGCCTCCCAATCCCAATTCCCCGATCGCCAGCGTTCCCGGTGAGAGCGCGCGGTTGGAATGCGCCGACGCGATCGCCAGGGCGATGGCGAGGTCGGTCGCCGGTTCGATGATTTTGACGCCGCCGGCGACATTGACGAAGACATCCTCGGCCGCCAGACGAAGCTCGGCGCGCTTTTCGAGCACCGCGATGATCATCGCCACGCGATCCGAACTGACGCCGCTCGTTTTCCGACGCGCCGCACCGATCACGCTCGCCGCGGTCAGTGCCTGCACCTCGACAAGCAGGACGCGCGAACCCTGCATCGCGGCCGTCACCACCGTCCCGCTGGGAGGTCCGCCCGCGCCATACTGCTCGACGAACAGATTCCCCGGATCGATCACCTCCTTCAATCCCGCGCCGGTCATTTCAAACAGCCCGATCTCCTGCGTGCCGCCGAAACGATTCTTCACGCAGCGGACGATCCGGTGCGAATGAAATCGGTCCCCCTCGAAATAGATGACCGTATCGACGATGTGTTCGATGATCTTCGGTCCGGCGAGCGTGCCGGCCTTGGTGACATGCCCGACGAAAAGAATGGCGATCCCCGTCGCCTTGGCGAGGTAGACCAGCTCCATGCAGCAGTCGCGCAGCTGCGTGACCGACCCCGGAGCTGCCGGGAGATCGGGCTTATAGATCATCTGGATCGAATCGATGATGACGACATCCGGGCGCCGCTGGTTGATTTGATTGACGATCCGCTCGAGATTGGCCTCGGCGAGAACGAGGAGATTCTCATCGCCCCCTTTGGCGCGTTGCGTGATGTCGAGGCGCGCGGCGCGAAGCTTGGTCTGTCGCGCCGATTCTTCGCTCGTGACATAGAGGACTTTCAATGGCTTGGACGGGACTTTTCGCTTGCCGGCAACCACGGCCGAGCCAAGCGATGGCTCGGAGTGAGGCGACGCCAGCGTATGGGCGGCCTGCAACAGCAACGTCGATTTGCCAATCCCCGGTTCACCGCCGATGAGGACGGCTGATCCGGGAACGATCCCCCCGCCCAGCACGCGATCAAACTCACCAATCCCGCTCGGATGTCGCGGCGTGTCGGCGTCGGTGATTTTCGATAACGGCAGCGCCTCCCCTCCCCCGGCCACATCCCCGCTCTGCCCGTGCGCCAGATGCGCCGTCCGCGCATCGGCCGTCGGCGTTTTGTATTCCTCAAGACTGTCCCATGTCCCGCAATCCGGACATTTCCCCATCCACTTGATCTGCACCGACCCGCAGGAATTGCAAAGGAACTGGGTGCGCGATTTGGCCATGCGCTTGATGGTAACGACCGGGGCTGGCGAAATCAGCTTGGCGGCAGCGCCTGCGCCGCCGGGGCGTTGATGGAGCGTTTGCGGGGAGTGGGCTTGGCGTGGGTTTCCTGGAGCGTGCGCCGGGGCTGATTCGAGCCGCGCGCCATGGCGATGACGCCGGTGCGGGCCAGTTCGGTGATGTTGTATGGCCGCATCAGTTCGATGAACGCCTCCACCTTTTCCACCGTGCCGGAGAGCTCGATGATGAGCGAATCGACCGCGATATCGATCACCTTGCCGCGGAAGAGGTTGACGATCTCGATCACTTCCCCACGTTTGTCCGGCGACACGCCGATGCTGATCAAGGCGAGATCCCGCTGGACGTACGCCGAGTCCTGGAAATCATGGACGCTGACGACGGGAATCAGCTTGGCCAGTTGCTTGCGGACCTGATCCATCGTGTTGCCGTCGCCGTTGACGACGATCGTCATGCGGGAGAGGTTCTGGTCTTCGGTGCGCCCGACGACGAGGGAATCGATGTTGAAGCCGCGGGCCGAAAACATGTTGGCGACACCCGCCAGCACACCGGGCTCGTTCACCACCAAAGCTGAAATGACGTGACGCATGGGACTCCGATCAAGAAATTCGTTCAAAAACCGGATAAAAGTGTAGGGAAAACAGTGCCCACCGCAAGGTGCGCCGCGATCGGCGCGGAAAATCATCCGGATTGGGCGTGCTCAACCATGTTAAGGGTGATTATAGTGTATGTTATGGATTGACGGCGAAGATCGTCGCTGCGGGTGAATCACAAACTTGCCCGCCCAGCGCCGTTAAGATATCAACGCCGTGGCGGCCGGGTTGTGGTGGTCGTCCTGGCGGGCGCGGAGCGCGATCAGGTCGTCCAATGGACGCTGGAACACTTTTGGAATCGCATTGGCGGATCTTCATGGTCAAGGCCATCCTATTCGATCTGGGCAATACGCTCTTCGACTTGGCGCCGGTTAAAAACAGCGACATGTTCCGGGCCGGCGCGCTGCGAACGTATGAATACCTTCGCGTGCGCGGCAACGCGCTGCCGTCATTTTCCAGGTACTACCGCGGCGTTCTCTCCTGCATCCTGTGGAATTACTTCAAGGAAAAAATGCGCGGGCGGGAGTTCGATTCGCTGAAACTGATGGCGATTCGCTGCAAGCGGCTGAATGTGCCGACGACGCCGCAAATGTGCATGGAACTTGCATGGCAGGCGTATTCGCCGCAGGTGGGATACACGGCGATTGAGGAGGATCTGCCGGCCGTGCTTGAGCTGTTTCAGCGGCGGGGGATCAAACTGGGGATCGTGTCCAACACCTTCGTTCCCGGCAAGGTGCTGGATCGGCATCTGGCGATGACCGGGCTGCTCAGCTATTTCCCCGTGCGGATTTACTCCGGCGACTTCGGATATCGCAAGCCGCACCGGCGGATATTTGAACACGCCCTGGAACAAATCGGCGCATCGGCCGAGGAAACCGTTTTCGTCGGCGACCGCCTCGACACCGACATGATCGGCGCCCGTCGGGCTGGGATGATGACCGTGCTCAAACATCGCGGCGTCGGGGGCGCCGAACCCAAGGCGCACTGGACGGTCGATCATGTCATCCGGGAAATCGCGGACCTCAAGCAGGTTCTCCCCGCCCTGCGCCCATCGCGTGCGCATCCCGTGCCATCGGTTGAGGGAGAATTGCAGGAAGCGGTGTTGAGGTAATGCGGCGTTGCATGCGGCGATAGCAACGCCCAGGGATGCATGTGGCACATCGGTGCCATGCCTTTGACGTAGCATGAGCGTCTCGCCCATGAGCGGCGGTACCCCGCCGCATCACACATCACCTGCATTCATGCCTGAAAACGCACCCCATCATATTCGTTCAGTCTGGAATCCGATCTGAGACTTGAGCCATCGAGCAGACATGGGCGAGCCGCCCATGCCACGTCAAAACAACTCGCCCAGTCCCGTAAATCCAAGCATTTCATGTGTGAAGAAGGGCTCGGCGTACGCCGTGCCGATGCGGGAACCGAAATAGCCGTTGAGGGTGCGGACCATCTCCGGGACCGGCGAATGGTTCTCAACAAACTGGGATTGATAGCAGTTGACGGCCCGCATTTTTTGATCCATCTGATCGGTGATGTCGAGGCAGAAGGTGGCCGGAAAGTTGATGCGCAGGTGCGTGCAGAAATAGTAGATGATCCGCTTGGGATGCCACGGCTCGCCGGGAATGGCGCTCTTGGTGAGCTTGGCGTCGAAACGGGCGTCCTCGGCGATGCGGGTGACGGCCATGTGATCGGGGTGCGCGTCAACGGGATACGGGACGAAAAGCCAGTCGGGGCGATGGATGCGGATGACCGCCGCCAGCTTGTGGCGCGACGGCACATCGTGAACCACCTCCCGATTCTTCAACCCCAACTGCGTGCGCTCCACGCCAAGCACCCTGGCGGCGGCGGCGCTCTCCTTGACGCGTCGCTCGGGCGTGCCGAGCGGCGTCGGTTCGCCGCTGGTCATGTCCACCAGGTGAACGCGATGACCCTGCGCCGCCAGCCGCGCGACGGTTCCCCCCATGCCCAGTTCCTGATCGTCAGGATGCGGGCCGATCACGAGAATGCCTGCCATGAATAATCTCCTGTAAATGCAATGGTATTCCGCCCCGCTGCGTAAGAAAAGCGCCGATGACGGGTTTGACGAAAGTCGTAGGGTCCGCCCCGCGGACCATCCTTTTTTGACAACTCGCCTGTTGGTTCGCGAGGCGGGCTTACGATCACTTGGTCCGCGAGGCGGACCCTACGAAGGCAATGAACGTCCGCGAGGTCCGTCTCATCAATTCGACGATAGCGCCTCCGCCAGATGCCGCAGCACGGCGGCGGTCGTCGCATCCACATCGCGGACGGGCGCGGCGATCAGCAGCTCGATCCCCAGCCCCGAATAGCGCTCGACCGCAAACGGCTGATGGGCCAGCGGCGTCGTCAGCCGCCCCAGCGCTCCGGCCAGACCGGAAGGAAGATCGCGGCACGGGTTGGCGTAGCGCGACACCTCGGCGAGCAGGTCAAACAGTGGACGACTCGCCTTATCGAGGGCCACCCACTGATCGCCCGGCTCGGCTCGATCGTGATTGAAGCCATCAAAGGCATTGGCCAGGGCATTGCGCCACGGGATGAAGATCATCCGCAGCCGATCCTGCGGCGTCGTCCAATCCGCCCAGCGGATGAGGACATCGGTCTCCTGGAGTTGCTGCTCGAGAATGACCGCGGAATTGAGTCCGTCGAGCATCTGCCTGGCCACCTCCAGCCGATGAACCGCGCCGGGCGCATTCCCTCCGCCGGCGAGCTTCGTCGCCGATTCGCTGACGAGCGCCTTCCACCGCGCCTCAAACGCCGTCAGCGAGTTCATCGCGTATGCCTGGGCGATGTCGCCGGGTACATTCGCGACCGGGCGGCGCTCGAGCGCCGACGCCGCCGCGCCCAGCGCCGCGATTTCTCTGAGCGCGCCAAACGCCTGGCGGCGCTCGGGGGAATCGACGATCGCGGTGGCCGTGGTCGACGCCTTGGCGACGCGGCGCTCAATCGCGCCCGTGGGACGCGGCTTATACGCGGCCAGCGTGTCCAGACTCGCCGGCAGTTGGTCGAGCACATCGAGCAGATCAAGTTCGTACTTCATTTCGGCAACCGCCTTGGTCAGGTCGTCCGGCGTCGCCGCGAGCATCCCGCCGCCGGAGAGTTGGGCGCAACTGTCGAGAAACTGAACGCGATGATCCTCGAATTGACGGCGCAGATCCTCCACAAAACGACGGCCGGGATCGGAGCCGTTCGCAGGCTTGCGCCCATCATAGCGCGTGCTCAGCGCGGCGAAACGATCGACGGCGCCCAACACCTTGCCCGCCTGGTCGGGGTGCGCCTGCGCGTAAGTGTAGGCGGGACCAAGGCGCGTTTTGACGTCGGCGCGCAGATCAAGTTTGCCATAGCGCCCGACGAGGGAGGCGTATTGCTTGAGCCCGTTCAATCGCGCCTGCCCCGCCGAGCGCGTGCGGGGATCGGCGAACAGCGCGATGCCCTCGGCAAGCTGATCCTGGATTTGCTGGCGCGCCTCGGGCGTCACGCCGGTGTTGGTCGCCAGTCCCTGCGCCAGTTCAACGCCTTCACTCAACACGCGATAGAGCTCCGCGTACTCCCGCCGGTTCTTCGCGTCACCGGCCAGCGCGTCGGCCTGATCCGCCAGCGACAGCAACTGCCGACGCAACGTGACCGCGACCGCATTGGAAAGCACGGTCTGGCGAAGCTGTGCGATGGTGGGATGCGCCGGCGCATCGGATTGCACGATCGGCGCCAGGGGCGCGGGACGCATGAGAGGCAACGTCTTGCCGCCGTCGGCGACGCCGCTGATTTGCGCCAGCGATTGGCCGATCGCGATGGAAAGCTTGTCCAGCTCGGCGACATCCCCGGCGTCGGCCATGTCGAAGGTCATTTGGTGCAGCTTGAGCATCGCCTGCATCTGCGCCGGCGTCGGCGGATTGGCGGCCGGCGCGGCCTGCGACGTCGCCGCATCGCCCCCTTGCGGCGTCATCGTTTCTTCATAGAGCGCCCTCGCATCGGCGAGATGCTGGGCGCGGATGAAGGCGTCACTCTGAAGATCCGAGTCGTCGGGCGCCCGGATGCACTGATCAAGAAACCAACGCTCGAAAAGCCGCAAGTCAATCCGCAACTCCAGCCAGGGGCGTTGCCCGCCGGCCACTTCCGGCCGCTGAAGCGCCAACCCCGCGACCTCCTTCTCAAGCCCCGTCAGCCGATCCGCCAGGATGGCTTTGACCGGCAACGCGGTCTTTTTAGGCGCGGCATCGGCCATGCCCGCCGCGACACAGCCCATCACCAGCCATGTGAGCAACGGCGCGACGATCAAGGCGGAGGACGCGACTACCCGTTTTGAATCAGCTGTTACTTTCATTGGAAAAAGCTCCTCTTATCCCCTCCCCCGGTACTCCGGGGGAGGGTTAGGGTGGGGGTTTTTCGCTCAAAATGGGCACAAGGCCCCCTCCCCAGCCCTCCCCCGGAGTACCGGGGGAGGGAGATTTGCGATTAAAATCGCCTCCTTTTCAAAACGGGTAGTCGCGTGAGGCGGAGCGATTGAACAAATCACATTTCATGTTTTGATGGAACCTCTCTCCACTCGTTGCAATTCCCGGCGATACAACTCATCCAGCGATTGAACCATGAGCCGCGCATCAAAGCGCGACAGGGCAAACCGACGCCCGGCCTTGCCGAACCGCTCGCGCAGCGCCGCGTCTCCCAGTAATATCGCCAGACGCCCGGAAAGTTGTGATTGATCGAACGGCGCAATCATAAAGCCCGTTTCCCCGTCGATCATCCCCTCGCGATTACCGTCAATGTCATAGGCAATGACCGGCTTTTCGGCAAGCTGCCCCTGTACGATCGCCCGCGCCAGCCCTTCCCGACGCGAGGGATGCACCAGTATGTCCATTGCCCCGGCCAGTTCGGGCACGCGCTGCGGCGAAACCAATCCGGTGAGAATAAATCGATCCCTCAATCCCATTTCGGCGATGCGCTCTTCAAAACCCTCCCGTAACGACCCGTCCCCCACCCACAGAAACTTCAGCTTGGGATATCGCCCGCACATCGTCGGCGCCAGATCAAGCAAGTCATCATGCCCCTTGAGATCGAACAGCCGCGCGATCGTCCCCACCGCGACATCCTCCTCCGCCAAGCCAAGCGCCGCGCGAACCTCCTGCCGCGAGCGGGGCGGATGAATGAACGCATCGGTCTCCATCCCGCTGTGAATTGTGACATACTGCTCCGGCCTGCCGATTCGGGCGGCGAGCGACTGTTCCCGCATCGCATCGGCCACGCAGACGATTTTTGTGCTCAGCCGCGCGGCCCGGCGCTCGAGCATCTTATACATCGCATTGACGCTTCGCCGACGCGACGCCGTGAACGCCAGCCCATGAATGGTGTGGATGACCACCGGCACACCGGCCGCGTGCGCGGCATAACGCCCCACGATCCCCGCCTTGGACGAATGCGTATGCACGATGTCCGGCTTCAATTCGCGCAATCGCCGCACGAGATGGCGATAGGTGAGCCAATCACGCATCGGCAGGATGGAGCGGCGCATCGCATCAGTGATTTCCACGCGATATCCCTCGGACCGGGCGCGCTCCAGCAGCGTCCCCTCCGGACCGAGGCTCGGCCCGGTGATCAACACCACGTCGTGCCCGAGATCGTGCTGCCCCTTGCAGGAAAGAAGCGTGTTCTCCTGCGCCCCCCCGACGATCAGGCGCGTGATGATGTGCACGATCCGCATGGGGAATAACGATACGAGAGAGGATGCGAACAACCAAACGGCTCGGCCTCAACGCATGACGCATGACGCGCTTCCACCGACACCTTCATCTCTTCCCCCTCTCCCGGTACTCCGGGGGAGGGCTGGGGAGGGGGCATTTCACAACGAATCGAGCGGAACCCCCTCCCCGACCCTCCCCCGCGCGTACGCGGGGGAGGGAGAAAACCCCATGCGCGTTACTCCTGGTTCACACCAGCGGCTTGCCTCTGGCGACGGACGCCAGGCGCGGCAGGCGTGAATCGGTCTGGCCGGTCTTGACGATCTCCACGATCAGGTGGTTTTCCGTTCCGGGCAGATCGACCGGATGGATGACCGGCGTCGAACCGCCCAGACGCTTGAGCGCCGCAAGCACCGCGGGCAATTCCTCCCGAACACGCGGGCCTTTCATCGCCAACACCCTGCCCCCCCGCTTCACCAGCGGCAGACACCACTCGGTGATGAAAACCAGTTCGCCGACGGCCCGCGCCACCGCGACATCGAACGTTCCGCGATATTTGCCATGCCCGGCATCCTCGGCGCGCTGATCGCTGACCGTCACATTCGACAGCCCCAGCGCGGCGACGGTCGATTGCAGATACGCGGCCTTTTTCTTCGTCGCCTCGATGAGCAGCACCAACACATCCGGCCGGGCGATCGCCAACGGAATCCCCGGCGACCCGCCGCCCGAGCCAACCTCCACCAGCGAATGAGCATCACGGGGAAGAAACGGAAGCAGCGTCAGCGCATCGGCCACATGCTGCAACTCCGCCTGGGCACGGTCGGTGAGCCGCGTCAGGTTCATGCGCGAATTGGCGTCGGCAAGCAGATCGAGATAGCGCCTGAGCAACTCAATTTGTTGCGGCGACAGCTCAACCCCTGCGCGGGCGGCGATTTGGTTCCAGAGGTTGGACACGAACACCCAGGGTACGAGCGTGTGGATGCCCCGCCGCTCACATGAGCAACTGAAACTGGGCGCGGACGATGAACTCCGACTTGTCGGATTTTAAGACGCCGGTGCCGGTGTTGTCGGACGGCGCGCCGTTGGGCAGATACGTCAGGTCGATGGTGAACTTGGCGGCCTGCCCTTCAAAGTAATAGTTCAACCCCGTCGTCAACTCATGGACTCGTCGCGGGGCGCCCGCCGACACCGAGCCGCTGTCCAGCTCCATGTAATCATATCGCCCGAAGACTTCCAGGTGCTTCCCGTCGATCAGGTACGCAGCCTGCGCCAGCCCGCCCCAGTCATAATCGTTGCCGTACCCCGACCCGCCATCGCTGGCGCGCCCCATCACCGCGCCATAAAACGAAAGCCCGTTCGCCAGCTTGTACGCGACATCCACCGTGTGGATAAAAACATCCCGTGCGCTGACCTGGCTGAAATCAGCCCCCGCGCCCACCACAAGCAGATCTTCCTTCATCCCCAGCGACGTGAAGCTCGCGTAGTTTTTCCACTGCCCGAACACTTTGTATTCCACCCGACCGGCGACGCCAAAATCCGGGCGACTCTGCGGCGTGCCCGGCGGGTTCGGATCATCCCGAAAATCCGTGTTGATCGTCGAGGGCGATCCGTCGGTGAACGCCACCTCCGCCGCCAGTGGGTTGTTGACGCCGCCGTATTGCAAGCTCACCCCCTGCACATAATCCTCGGCCGGAAGAAACGTGTTGACCAGCAGCGATTTATCCACCGCCAGCGTGTACTTGGCGCTGCCGAGCTGTTCGTGCGCGACCGGGTCCTTGAATTGCCCGCCGCGAATCGCCCAATCAGCATCCAGCTTGTATCGCGCCCACCATTCATCCAACCGCACCGTGCCGCCGTTGCGATCTCCGCTCAGGATGACGCTGTAGCTCAGGTCTTTTCCGAAGGCATTCCCCGCGAAGCCAATCTTCGCGCGGCGCATCTCAAAGCCACTCTGTGTATCCGAGCCGCCGTTCTTCCCGTCCTCGCGGTGGGTGGCGACATATCTGAACTGAAGAAAAATATTGGGGTTGAGGGAAAACCTTCCATCCTCGCTGCGAAGAAGGAACTTGCCGTCACTCCAACCGGCGGTGAACGGCGTCACGCCAGCCAGAGGCCGCGAGCGCGCTTCAGCGTCGGCAAGCACGCGGCGGACCACCCCATCAACATCCTGCGTCGTCGCTGGTCGAAACTCTGACGCCGCTCCATGCGCGGTGCCCGAAGCCTCTTTGGCTTCGAGGGCATCAATTTTTTTTTGCAGGGCATCGATCTGTTGACGAAGCTCCCGAAGCGTGGGCTCGGATGAATCGGCGTTGGATGAGGGCGCGGCTGCGGCAGCGCCACCTGCGATCAGGAAGGTCAAGCAGCAGGCGATGGCGGGCGATTGGCACATGCCAGTCATTGCTTTCATCGCGGCGCGGCCTCGGACAGGATGGCCGGCTGGGCATTGAGATGCGTCGCCAGCGTCGCGCCATCCGCCAGATCGGACGTCGCGGGGAGATAAACGCCGAAGTAAAGCGTTCCCACCACCGACAGGACGACACACGCGAGAATCGGCGCGGAAAAATATCCCTCGGCCATGCTGCGGGGATCAAGCACCGGAACGTGCGGCGTCGTCCCATGCGCGCCGTGGAGGCCTTGCGAGCTGGCGACTTCGCCACCGCTACCGGGGGTCACCGGTTCGTTGCGGATGAACAACGCGCCGATAATCCGCAGATAGTAACCGGCCGACGCCGCCGCGTTCACCATGAGGATCACCGCCAGCCAGATCATCTGCTGATGGATCGCCGGATCCGCCGCCGCCGCCAGCGCCGGCTTCACGAGATAGACCTTGCCGAAAAAGCCGATCGTCAGCGGAATCCCCGTCAGGCTGAAGCAGATGATCGCCATGGACACGCCCAGCGCCACATGCCGACGTCCCAGCCCGGCCAGATCATCGTACGTCTCGGCGCTGGTCGCCTCACGCCGCTCCCGCGGATGAAGCAGCGTCAGCACCGCGAATGCCCCCACGTTCATCACCCCGTACGCCGCCAGGTAAAACAGCACGCCCTGCAAGGCTTCGGTCCCCACCTCCGGCGAGCGCGTCGCCGCCAGCGCCGCAATGCCCACGAGCATGTAGCCGCTGTGCGCCACCGAACTGTACGCCAGCACCCGCTTGACGTTGCTCTGCACCAGCCCCATCACGTTCCCCACCGTCATCGTGAACACCGCCATCACCCACAGCAACTTGGCAATCGGCAGGGGGACCATAAACGAATTGCCCCCGGCCACATACAAAATCTTGATCAGCGCCACGAATCCCGCGGTCTTCGGAACCCACGCCAGAAACGCCGTCACCGGCGTCGCGGCGCCTTCATACACATCGCCGGCGTAAAAATGAAGCGGAACCGCCGCCATCTTGAACGCGAAGCCGAGGATCAACGTGACCACCGCGAGCATCTGCCACGAATTGAGAGTTGGAATCGCACCGGCCTGCGCGCCGCCGCGCGTGGACTCACTGAGCGTCTGCGCGAACGCCGCCCCGATGTCGCTCAAGTTGGACAAGCCCGTCGTGCCATACAGGTAGCTGAACCCGAAGAGCATGATCGCCGCCGCCAGCGCCCCCAGGAAAAAGTACTTCACCCCCGCCTCCTGCGCCACCGGCAACGGACGGGAAATGGCGACCATCACATACCCCGGAATGCTCGTCAGCTCGATCGCCAGGAACAAAAGCATCACGTCGTTGGCGTCGGCGATCAGGCAAATGCCGCAAAGGCTGAAAAGCATGAAGGCGAAAAACTCGCCGGACCCCTGCCCGAAATTGAGCGCTGGATTGCCCGTCACATCCTCATTGCTCGGCCACGCGACCAGCACGAGCAGAGACCCCGCCCCGGCGGTCAGCAACTTGATGTAATGCGAAAAAGCCGACCCGCGCAGACTGTCCCCCGCCACCGACAGCACATGCGGCCCGGCGAGAAATTCAAAAACAAACACAAACACCAGCGTGGAAAATGCCAGGATCGGCGCCGCCCGGCGCATCGACAGCCGGTTGCTCGTTCCCATGAGGAGCAGCGCGCAAGCAACGGCGGCAAGGACCAGTTCCGGCCAAAGGACTTGGAAAAAGGGGTTCATCATCTGTGTGGCGTGAGGATAATGGCCAAAGCCCCGGCGGACAAGTCGCGGGGGCTACATGCCCGTCGGATGTGGCGATCAATGGCTCGGCGAGTGGTCGTCAGGCGTGGCGGCACACACCTCAATGCGGGGCGGCCGACGGCGAGGGCGGTAATTCGTTGCGCACAGCCTCCGGGTCAACCAGCCGGAGCACGCACTGCCCCGCCATGGCTTGCAGGTATCGAAGCTGCGTATAGACAAAAAGCGAGGCGCCGAGCATTTCACACCCCTCCTCGGCCGTCACCGCAAGCATGTACAGGACGCCATCCCCATACGCCTTATTGATCTGCCCGCCGACCGTCTCCATGACCAGAGCGCCAAAGACATACACCGCGCCGGAGACCACGAACAGGATGCAAAATGTCTTCGACAGGGAAAACAGAAACCGGAGATAGGTGATGATGAAAATGAGCACAAGCGCCCCCACCGGGATGACCCACGCGAAAAACAGCGGGCCATTCAGATTCATTTCCTTCATCCGGGCGCCCAGCATCTCATGCAATCCGGCTATTTCATCCATGGAAAGGAACATGAAGATCACCGCCAACCCGACCCAATGGCGGGCAAAACGGTCGCGCAACTTGCGTTTTTCCACGGCGATGAACGCCAAGGCCACGGCCCCCGCCATGAGCACCATGGTTGAAAACCAGGTGGGAATCGAGTCTTCAAAGTCAACGTTGAAGCGCATCCAGATGTGTTGCAGCCGCTCTCCAAATACATGGTGCCACGGCATCCGGCACAGGTTGATCGCCACGAATGCCAGCGACAAACCCACGAGTATCTTGAGAACCTTCTTGGGTGAAAGGGTGATGGTGGGCATGAAACGCCTCTAAATGGATGGCCGCCGGTCAAGACGCATCATCCTTCATCGGCGCAATGATCCCGGAAGATTAGCGGCCTTTCCGGGCGACCTTTGGGGACAACGGGCGTCCGAAACGCCGGGGCCATCAACCCAGGCGATCAAAAAAACCGATCCCTTCAAGCGCGTCGCGGAGTTGGCGCTCCCGCGCGTCGGTGATGTTGCCAAGCGGCGAACGCACAGGACCACAATCAACGCCAACCATTTTCATCATCGCCTTGTTCGCCGCCATGCCCCCGCCGGCGAGCATCACCGCAATCATCTCAATCGCCTTGGTTTGCTCCGCTTGCGCGCCGGCCAGGTCGCCGGCCTCGAAGCAACCGATCAATTTGTTGTAAATTGGCGCGGCGTAGTTGTAGGTGCTCCCCACGGCCCCCTTCGCCCCCAGCGCCAGGCCGGTGAGCAAAATCTCATCGCGCCCGAAAAGGACATCGAACTTCCCATCCGCGAGCGCAACACACTGGCGATAATCCATCAGGTTTTCATGGGTGAACTTCACGCCC
>CAYTAP010000005.1:51838-59344 GCA_964435775.1 uncultured Tepidisphaeraceae bacterium | reverse complement strand
TACAGAATCACTTCGGGGTCCAGGGCGATGGCGCGCGCCAGGCCCACCCGCTTTTTTTGTCCACCGGACAGTTCCCCCGGCATTTTCAGCTGTGTCCCGGCCAACCCCACCATCGTCAATTTCCGCGCCACGATCTCCATGATTTCCTGCCGGCTCTTGTGCGTGTGCTGTGAGAGGGGAAACCCGACGTTGCCTGCGACGTTGAGCGAATCGAACAGCGCCCCCATCTGAAAGAGGAAACCAAAGCGTGTGCGGATGCCCGTCATTCGGCGCTCGGGGAGTTGGTCGATGCGCCGGCCGTCAAACCAGACTTCGCCGGCGTCCGGGCGAAGCAGCCCCACGATGTGCTTGAGCAAAACGCTCTTGCCCGTCCCGCTGGCGCCGATGACGACCAGGCATTCCCCGGCGTGGATTGACAGGTCAATCCCGTTGAGGACCACCAGTCGCCCGAACCGCTTGGAGACCTTTCGCAGTTCGATCAATGCCATGCGTCAACCACCTGTTGCCAGCGACGATGAAGAAGGCGATTTTCGCGGCGGGCTTCGCCTCCGCGCGTCAACGCTTCCTCCGCCTGGCTCAATTGAAGATTCCCTGAATGCCGTAGATCGTCTGATACCAGTCGCGGAGCAGTTCGGCGAAGAAGAAGTTGAGGATGATGATCGCGATGAAGCTGACGACGAAGCTGTCGGTGCAGGCCCGGCCGACGCCGCTGGCACCGCTTCCGCAGGTGAAGCCCTTGTAGCAACTGATCGCCCCGATCGCCCCTCCGAAGAAGATGCTCTTGATGATCCCCTCCATGATCTGGTAGTTGCCGATCCCCTGCGCCGAATATGCCCAGTACGGGCCATTGGGGACACCCAGACTTTTCACCGAGATCAGCCAGCCGCCGGTGATCCCCAATAGATCGCTGTAAATCGTCAGGATCGGCGTCAGGAGAATGCATGCCAGAAAGCGCGGGGCGACAAGATACTGAATCGGATCGGACCCCATCACCCTCATCGCGTCGAGTTGCTCGGTGACGTTCATCGTCCCCAGCTCGGCCGTCAACGCGCCGCCGATGCGCCCCGCGAGCATCACCGCCGCCAGCACCGGACCGATCTGCTTGACCACCGACAGGTTGATGACCGTCCCCATCCGGTTTTCCTGGCCGATTGTTTTGAACTGGGTGAATGTCTCCACCGCGAGCACCATGCCGATGAACGCCCCCACCACCGCGACCACCGGCACCGAGCGCACGCCGACATCATACATCTGCGGCAAAAGGAGTTTGATGCTCTTCCACCGAAAGCTGGTCGTAAACAGCGCCCTGAACGTCCGCCCGACGAATATCCAGAAATCCCCGAATGTCGCCAGGGCGGCATTCGTGTTGCGTCCCAATCGCTCAATCATTCCGGTGGCCATGCGCAACGGATCATACGGATGCACGGGGGTTGTCGCAATGCGGGGCTTCGCATCCGGATGCACAAACGGAAAATTGCGGTTAAGATGCCATTGCCGCGTGGCCGGTGATCGATCGGCGACAGATGAACCATTTGGAATGCGTTGATGATTCAACTGACCTGCACCCAATGCCACGAGACCTTGAGCATCGACGACGCCTTCGCCGGCGGCGTGTGCCGCTGTCAGCATTGCGGGACAATCCAGACCGTCCCCAAGCCTGAAAAGCAGTCAACCCGGCCCGCCGCGCCCGGCGGACCCCTGCCGGCAAGCACTGTCCCGCCGCCCAAGGCCGCCAAAGCCCTCTATCGCAACGAGGCGCGCGGCGAGCGCCCGGCCGGCTCGGGCACCGGCCTTGACGAACTGGCGAACATCGTCGCCAGCAGCGGGTTGTCCAGCCACTCCCTGCGCCATCGAACGGCATCCGAAAGCAAGCCGCCGCCAGCGGCCACTCCCACCGCCGGAGTACTGGGTGGCTTGAGCAAGAATGCGATCCTGATCGGCACCGCCATCACCGCCGTCGCGGTGATCATCGTCGTGGTCATCTGGGTTGTCATGCACAACACGTCCGTTCATTCCCTGGCGAATGGTCTGGCGGAGCCGGACATCCAAGCCAATGAATCCGGCGCGGCGGTCGCGCCGGTGGTGGCTCCGAAAATCAACGGCCCCTCCTATGCCGGCGTTGCCCTTGATGTCCCCAGCGTGATCTATGTCATCGACCGGGGTGGATCGATGACCGACGTTTTTTCCAACGTCATGGCAAGCGTCTATCGTTCCATCGCCTCGCTGGGGGATTCGCGACGATTTCAAATCATCTTCTGGAACAACAGCGACAATCGCGAGGCGGATGTCGCCCATCCCGCCACAGGCCTGGCGCCGGCGGGCCAGGACGCGGCCGAGAGCGCCAAGCGCGCCTTGGAAAACATCGCCGCCGCCGGCCAATCCGAGCCCGGCAGCGCGATGAAATCGGCCGAGGCGCAAAACCCCGCCGTCATCGTCCTGATCACCGCCAAGAGCTGGGATTTGGATGAGGAGTTTGAAAAGGATGTGATGGGCGCCCACGCAACCCACAATGCGAAAATCGACACCGTCGTCATCGGTCCCGACGACAACCCGATCATGAAGGACATCGCACAAAAGACCGGCGGGCGCTACCAGCGCCTCTCCGCGGCGCAGGTTCGGGCTTTGAATCAATGAGGGCCGAAGCGCACATCGGAGCAGGCACTGGTCAACCCAACCGCCCATCCCTCAACAGCCCGCAAGGAGACCACCCCCGTGGACGTTGACACCGCCAAACCCGCAACAGATCAGCGACAACATCCCCATACGATTTTGACCAGCCTGGCGCTTTCCCCCCGCGCCGCGGCGGTGGCCGGGGAAGGGCTGCAACTAGCGTCGATCCTCGCGGCGCGGCCGCTGTTCGTCCATGTCGGACACGATACGCCTGAAATCAAAAAGGAGCTGATGGCGTTGCTCCGCGGGCTGCCGGGAGGCGAGCATCTGAAGGAGGATGCCCTCGTCATCCGCCAGGGCCACCCCGGCCGAACCATTTGCGCCGTCGCCGGGGAAGTGGGGGCATCGATCATCGTCATGGGCGCGCTCGACCGCGATCCTCCCCTCAAGCGTGTCTGGGGTTCGGTCGCGCGCCATGTCGCGCGGCGGGCGCCCTGCTCGGTCATCCTGCTGCCCGATCCGCAATCGCCGCACGCCTCGGTTCGCAGGATAGTCGCAAGCCTGCCGTTGAATGTCGAATCGGCGCTGATGGTGCCGCTCGTTCTGGAGTTCGCCCGTGGGTTGCCCAAAGCGATGGTTTCATTCATCCATGAGTTTTCCGTTGCCGAGGCCGAATGGGCCGGCAGCCGGAGCATGGGAGGCAACGCCCACCGCGAACCGCAGGACGCCGGTTCGCTCGTCGAGGACCGGCGCCACACCGCGCTCGAGATGCTTGCCGATTTCCTGAGCGGTTTCGACCTGAGCGGCGTCAATGTACACCTGGAAGCGCTGGGGGGATACGAGGGGATTGAAGTGGTGAACTACGCCGAACGGACGCACGCCGATCTGCTGGCCATCCCCGCCCGCGCCAAACGCCTGACGATCTGGGATCGTGTGTTTCATCACCCGATGGAATTGGCGCTGCGAAACCTCCCCTGCGGGCTCCTGCTCTTTCGCCCGCCGGTGACGCCGCACGCCGACAAGGCGGGGGTCATCCAATCATGACGATATTGTCCAGCGCCATATTGGGTCGCCACGATGTGACCATTCTGTTCGTGTCGATCGCCATATTGCTTGGCGTTGCGCGCCTTTTGGGGGAGTGGTGCAAACGCGTGCGTCTGCCCGCCGTCCTCGGCGAAATCGCGGCCGGGATTCTCCTGGGGCCCACGGTCTTCGGGACCATCGCCCCCGATCTCTTCGCCGGTCTGTTTCCCACCGAGGGTCCCGTCCCCATCAGCCTCAGCGCGCTGACCACCGTGGCGATCTCCCTGTTCCTTCTCGTCGCGGGCATGGAAGTTGATCTGACCACCATCTGGCGGCAGGGCAAGTCGGCGATCATCGTCGGCGTCGTCGGCATGGTCATCCCCTTCGCCATGGGACTGGGAGGCGGCTATCTGCTGCCAACATGGTTCGGCATGGAACCGCACGGCAACCACACGGTCTTCGCGCTGTTCCTCGCGACGGCGCTGGCGATCACCGCATTGCCGGTCATTGCCAAAATCCTCATGGACCTGCGTTTGTATCGAACCGACCTGGGCATGGTCATCGTCGCGGCCGCGATCTTCAACGACCTGGTCGGCTGGATCATCTTCGCGCTGCTCCTGGGCATGATGGGCGCGCAGGGGGAAGGGCATTTCACCGTCGGACACACGATCATCCTCACCCTGGTCTTCGCGGTTGGCATGCTGACGATCGGACGATGGCTCGTCGATCGCTCCCTGCCGTTTTTGCAGGCCCATCTGAGCTGGCCGGGTGGTTTGATCGGCTTCGCGCTCGCCGCCGCGATCCTCTGCGCCGCATTCACCGAATGGATCGGCGTCCACGCGATCTTCGGCGCGTTTCTGTTCGGCGTCGCCCTGGGCGATTCCCGCCACCTGCGCCAGCAGACCCGCGCCACCCTTGATCAGTTCATCTCTTTTTTCTTCGCCCCGCTTTTTTTCGCCACCATTGGATTGCACGTCAATTTCGCATCCAACTTCGATCTGTTGCTGGTCATCGCCGTCATGGTCATAGCAACGCTGGGCAAGGTGATCGGCTGCGGCATCGGGGCGATGATCGGCGGATTCCCTAAGCGCGAGGCATGGGCGATCGGCTTTGGCATGAACGCCCGCGGCGCGATGGAGATCATCCTCGGCGTGCTCGCGCTGGAGGCCGGCGTCATCGGCGAACGGTTGTTCGTGGCGCTGGTCCTCATGGCCATCGGCACCTCCCTGAGCAGCGGCATGTTCATGCAGCGGATCATGAAGCTGAAAAAGGTCGAGCGACTGGCCGAGTACCTCACCGCCGGGCGCTTCCGGCAAAAAATGCAGTCCACCGAGCGCCGCGCCGCGATCCATGAAATGGTCGAGATGGCCTGCGACGGGCTCGCGGTGGACCCGGGTGTCGTCGAGCGCCGCGTCTGGGCCCGCGAGCAACTGATGCCCAACGGCATCGGCAACGGCGTCGCCGTCCCGCACGCCCGCGTCGTGGAACTCGCCGAACCCGTCACCGCCGTCGGCTTCGCCCCCGAGGGCATCGACTTCAACGCCCGCGATGGCCAGCCCGCCCGCGTGATCTGCCTCCTGCTCACGCCCTTCGATGATTACCGCAGCCAGCTTGACCTGCTCGCGGATGTCGGCAAGACATTCCAGGAACCCCAGGCCGTCGATCAGGCGCTGGAATCGAAAAACTACACTGAATTCCTCGCGATGCTCAACAGCGAAAATGCCCAGCGAGAACAGAAGGAAGGGCATTGACGGACGCGTTGACATCGCATTATGGTGCGCAAGCCAGTGACGATATTTTCCAAATCAACCCGCCTGGCCGTCTGGCTTTGTCTCATTGGCATTTGCGCGCCCGCCGCTGCCGCCGATGCGCCGCAAGTCAACCTCCGGCGCACCGTCACCGTGCGCGTCGTTGAACAGACCAAGAACGCGGTCGTCAACATTTCCACGACCAAGCTCGTCAACCAGCGTCTGGAACAGGATCCCTTCTGGCAGTTCAATGCCGGACCCGATGTGAAGGTGCCCGCGCACTCCCTGGGCAGCGGATTCATCATCCACCCTGACGGCTACGTCATCACCAACAATCATGTCGTGGACCGCGCGCGGCAGATCACGGTGGAGCTTGTGGATGGACGAAAATTACCCGCCGACTTGATCAGCGCCGACGCCGATGCCGATCTGGCGTTGCTCCGCATACATGGTGACAAGCCATTCCCCGTCCTGACCCTCGGCGACTCGGCCGACCTCATGATCGGCGAACCGGTCATCGCCGTGGGCAACCCGCTCGGATACAGTCACAGCGTCAGCACGGGAATCGTGTCAGCGATTCACCGCAATCTCAGGGATGGCAATCAAGACGTTGTCCTTGGCAACCTCATCCAGACCGATGCGGCAATCAATCCGGGCAACTCCGGCGGCCCGCTCCTCAACGCCTACGGACAGGTCATCGGCATCAACACCGCCATCCGCGGCGACGCCCAGAACATCGGCTTCGCCATCCCGATCAACCGCCTGCGCGATCTGATCCCCGAATTGATGAACCCGCGCCAGGTGACCAAGGTCGATGTGCCGATCAAGCTGTCGGAGAAGCGCGAGATCGCCCCGCCGGCGACGATCACAACCCAGGTCATCGCCACCACCCCCGCCGGCAAGCAATTGGTCGTCAACGACATCGACGGCGAGCATCCCAACTCAATCGTCGATGCCTGCGCCATGCTGCTGAAATTGAAGGCCGGGCAATATGTGCGGATCAAGCCTCCCGACGGTCAAACGCAGATATTCCAGACCACCGCCACCCCGCTCCCCGACGCCGTCGTCCAGGCGAAAGAGCGACTTGGGCTGACGATCCAGGAATTGACCCCGATGCTCTCGGCTCAATACGGATTGGACACCGAGGATGGGCTCTTCGTCACCAAGGTCGTGCGGGGGTCCATCGCGGACAAGGCGGGGATCCAACCCGGTGATGTCATCGTCCGGCTGGGTCGCTATCGGATCGCCAAGCTCCGGGACCTGGCCGCCCTTTTGCCTCATTTGCCCGCTCACGGCCAGGTGCGAATCAGCGTGGTGCGGGGCAACCGCACCGGCGTGGGCATCCTTGATTTCCAGTAGCGGCCAATCTCCACATTCCAACCGCAGGCGCGTCATGAAAATCGTCATCGCCCCCGACAAGTTCAAGGGAAGTTTGACCGCCATCGAGGTCGCCGATGCCATCGCCAAAGGTGTGCGGAATGTCGATTCGACCGTCGAGATTGATTGCTGCCCGATGGCCGACGGCGGCGAGGGCACCGTCGCGGCGATGGTGGCCGCCGCTCATGGACGAATCGAGATACGGCGCGTCACCGGACCACTTCCGGAGATGAAGGTCGATGCGCCGATCGGTCTGATCGACGACGGAAAGACCGCCGTCATCGAAATGGCGTCGGCGGCGGGCTTGGCGCTTCTCAAGGATGCCGAGCGCGACCCGATGGCCACCACGACCTTCGGCGTCGGGGAACTGCTCATGGCCGCCGCCGAACTGGGCGTCCATCACATCCTGCTGGGCATCGGAGGCAGCGCCACTGTGGACGGGGGAATTGGATGCGCGCAGGCGTGCGGGCTGCCCGTACTCCTGCAAGGCGGCGGACACGCCGAGGCCACCGAGCCTCTGTGCGGGCGCGATCTGCCCTCGGTTCTCATGATCAAGCGTGGGCGTGGCTCCCCCGTGGAACGGTGTCGCATCACCGTCGCCTGCGATGTCACCAATCCCCTCACCGGTCCCAATGGCGCCGCTCATGTGTACGGGCCGCAGAAAGGCGCGCGACCGGAAGATGTGAGATGGCTGGATGCCGCTTTGCTTCAACTGGCGAAGAAGACCGGACACGACGCGGCGGCGAAC
>CAYTAP010000005.1:27655-51828 GCA_964435775.1 uncultured Tepidisphaeraceae bacterium | reverse complement strand
TTCGGCATGCTCGCGTGGTTCAATGCCGAACTGCGGCGCGGCATCGATATGATGATCGACGCCACTCACCTCTCCCGGCGTTTGCGCGACGCCGATTTGTGCATCACCGGCGAAGGCAGGCTCGACTCTCAATCCTTCGCCGGGAAAACAGCCATCGGCGTCGCCCGCGCCGCGCGGGCGCTCAACATCCCCTGCATCGCCCTGGTCGGCGCCTTGGAGGACGACCTTGATCCCAAAGCCCTCCATGCCGAGCTGATGGCTTGCTTTTCCATCTGCACCCACCCCATGACCGTGCAACAGGCGATGAGCGAAGCGCCAAAGCTCTTGTCGCAGACAACCGGCGACATTTGGCGAACATTTCTCGCCGGCCGCGCCAACCCTCAGCGCTGAATGACGGCGGATCCCCATGCCCATATTCGCCCGGCCCAAAAATCCGATGCCAGCGCCAAAAAGGACGTTCCCTGAACAGACGCAATCCCCATATGCTGATCCATCGGTAAGCCACTGGGAAGTGCCTTTGCTGTGCGGCGCGCCGCCATGAATGGCTGTCATCGGTTTGCCGGGACGACAATATGCAAGCGGATTGGAGCGATCGATGTACACAAAGACACGTCAATTGAGTTGGATTTCGGCTGCTTTGGCCTGTGCCGCAATCGCTTCGACATTGAGCGCATCGCCCGCGCGTGCCGCCAGCCTGGTTCTCGGCACATCCGGATGGACGGCCACATATCCCGACGATGTGACGCTCATCATCCAGGGGGAGGATGCGTCCACCATTTACGTGCGCAAAATCACGCCGTATACGAGCCTGAACGCCTCCCCGATCACTTTCGCGCAAACCAGCGCTACCGCATTGCCGCAAATCGGCATCGAATCCGAGGCGTTGACCAACGCCAGCGGGAGCGATTGGAACCAGTTCACATGGACGATCGACGACAACGATGACCTGGCCCGCTTCAACCAGACCGATTCCCGCGTCGGACAGGCCGACGGGTTCACGGTTGATCCATTCACGGCGTTCGACTTTACCGATGAATTGAACCTGATCGTCTCCGGCGGCGTCATCCCGACGGGCGCGACTTTCACACCCGGCTCAGCGCCCGACGACGGCTCGCTGCTCATCCTCGCCGCTCCCAACACCGAGGCGAATCGCCACTTCACCCTAAATGGAACCCCCTTCAGCGAAGCCGACCATCCGGTCATCCCCGATCAGCCGACGCCCCCGCTGGCCGCCATCCCGCTCCCCGCCGCATTCTGGAGCGGCAGCAGTTGCCTTGCCCTGCTGGCAACAATCGGCTTGTTTCGGGTTCGACGCCGCCATTACCGTCAGTTGAAATAGCCGCCCTCAATTATTTTTCAGGAGATCTCAGATGCCCCCGCAAAGTTCCGCTCATAAAAAACATGCGAAAGGATCGTCCGCCAAGTCCGCCGCGGCTGACGGCGATCAGGAGATTGCAGGGGAGTGCGAAAGCGGCTGCTGCTCACTCCTCCATGGCCCGGTGAACCTGAGCGATTGTAAACGGATGGTCTCCGTCGCAGCCGGGAGCATCCTCATCTCCACCGGCCTGCGTCGTCGCACGCTCCCCGGCCTGGCCTTGATCGCCATCGGCGCCCTGATCGTCCGCCGAGGCGTCACCGGCTACTGTCCCCTGTGCCGCATGATGCACGGGGATGCCGACGCCGACGATGCTTGAGCACTCATCCCCCGCGTCATCGCTACGACCCTCGATGCCACCGGGCGTATTTCTGCATCGCCATGTCGCCGGCCACATCTTTCATGTTCGCGTTCTCACTCACCACCGCATGCTGAAGCAATCGCTGCTGCACCTGGTCCCGCAACTCCCGCAATTGCGCGCCGCTGATCGCCTCGCGGATCTGCTCCTGCACCTGCTGGCTGTCAAACGGAATCACCTTGCCCCGCTTCACATCCTCCAGTTGCGCCAGATAAAACGCGCCATGGCTGTCGATGATGTCGCTCACCTGGTGCGGCTGAAGCGCCCAGACTGCCTTTTCGACATCCTCCAGCACATACGCGCCCTCATCGACCCACCCGTTGCCCACCAGCCCGCCGGTTCGCCTTAGCACCGAATCATCATTGAAATCCTTCGCCAACTGGGCGAAGTCCTCCCCCCCCACCGCGCGACGCCGAATCTCCTTGATTTTGTCGAGCGCCTTCTCGCGTCCACCGGTCCGTTCGGGATCGATCTTGATCAATCTGAACTTCGCCGCCGCATGTTCGGTGAACAGCGCGCTCAGGTTGTGATCGTAATACCGCCGCATTTCCTCGGCCGTCACCTGGATTCGCGGATACACTTTCTTCGTGTAATAAAGACGAATCAGCATCTTCCGGCCCTGGTCACGGGCGAGATCGTCAAAATCATCGCCATTCGCCGCCGCCTTCATCCTCGCCAGTTCCAGCGATCCACCCGCTTCGGAAATCTGCTGCTGACGCCATCGCTCCGTCGCACGGTCGGCCATCGACTTTTCCTCAGGACTCAGCGCCCGCTGCGCCGCGGCGTACACAAGCTCCTCATTGATCTGCGTCTTCACTTCATCGCCAATGAGCTGCATCGCCGTCGCTCGAAATTGCTCCGGCGATTGCTCCATCGCCTTGGCATGCAATGCCTTGTCGATCGCGCTGAACACCTTGTCGGCGTAGATCGCCTTCCCATTCACCTCCGCGAGCACGCCGCCGATCGTGAGATATTTGCCGAGAGATTCGCCCGGCGCGGTCGTCGGCGAAGTGGACGGAGCGGTCGTCACGACATCGCCCGACCGATGCGAAGCGGTCAGTGGCGATGTATTTTGGGTGGCCGGGGCGACGGGCGGTTCCAGCGTTTGCTTGACGACCCTGGGGATCTGCTGAGGCGGGGGTGTTGCGTCGGTGGAGTCTTTCCCTTCATTTCGATACAGCGCGCCGGGTTGATCCACCGCCGAATCCGGAGATTCGGGCAGGTGATGATAAAACGCCTCCGAGGTCATCGGCCTGGTCGGCTGGTCCGAACAACCCGCCAGAAGGCACGCGCCAACGAGCAGCGCTCCCACCGGTCGAGTGGCGACATTCATCCTGGGACGACGCGGTATGGTCGATCGGCTCATATCGAATGGCTCCATGACAACCCGCCAGTTTACGGGCCGCCGACGCATTGGAACAGTGAACGCGGCAAGAAAAACATTGTGACGCATCGCTGCCACCATCCGTCGCAATTCCACCCGATGCCCATTTGTCATGACGCAGTGGGGAAATTAAGCTTGTGGGTTTGAGCACGAACGCTCCTCGTACGGCATGTTAATGACCCAAAGGATCTTTTCGAACTTCGAGGTGAATGATGGCACAGTCCCTATCCCTGGCGGCGGTGTTTGGCGATCACATGGTCTTGCAAAGGAAAATGCCCCTGCCGGTGTGGGGATGGGGCGCGCCCGGCGCGCGAGTGAATGTCACTCTTGGCGAGCATCACGGCAGCACAACGGTATCGCAGGTTGGCCGGTGGAATCTGACCCTCGCTGCGATGGACGTTGTGGATCGACCACTCACGTTGACTGTCGAAAGCAATGGAAAGCGTCTGGCATTCACGGATGTCCTCATCGGTGAAGTCTGGATCGGCAGCGGGCAGTCGAACATGGAGTGGCCGGTGCTGGCGGCCGACAACGCCCATGAGGAGGTCGCCGCCGCCGATCATCCGGCGATTCGGTTGTTTCAGGTTCCGCGGATCGTCTCGAAGACGCCGAAGGACAACGTCGACGCCATCTGGCAGGTCTGCTCTCCGACGTCGGTGAGCAATTTCTCCGCGGTCGCCTACTACTTCGGACGCCACCTGCACAAGACGCTTGGCGTACCCGTTGGCATCATACACAGCTCATGGGGTGGCACGCCGGCCGAGTCGTGGGTCAGCCGCGAGGGGCTGTCGCTCCACCCGGAGACGCAGGGAATCATGGAGCGATTCGAGGCGTCGCTGACGGACTTTGATCTGAGGGGGGAAAGCCACAAACAATACGAGGAGTGGGCGCGCAAATGGCTTCACAAAGATCCGGGCAATCACGCGGAAGCCAAGGGGTGGGCCGATCCCTCGCACGATATCACCCAGTGGGAGACGATGCGGCTGCCCAAGCTGTGGCAGGAGGCGGGGCTGGACTGCAATGGTGCGATCTGGTTCCGCAGGGAAGTGGAGATATCGGCGTCGTCCGCCGGTCAGGATGCTCAACTGCGCATGGGGCAAATCGATGATTTTGACGTCACTTATTTCAATGGCGTGAGGGTCGGGGCGATCGGACCGGATGTGCCCAACGCATATGCCAGGGCACGTCAGTACCCCATCCCCGGGCACCTCGTGAAAGCCGGGCGAAACGTGGTGGCAGTCCGTGTGTTTGACCAATACGGCGGCGGCGGCGTGTACGCGGGCCCGCTGGATGTGACGACCGGCGACGGACATGTTCACCACCTGGAAGGCGAGTGGCGGTATCGCATCGAGCACCGCCTGGAACGCCACACGGAGCCGCAACCTCCCCAGCCGATCAACTGGGACCATGCCTGGGCGCCTTCTGGGCTGTTCAATGCGATGATCGCGCCGCTGATCCCGTACGCGATGAGGGGCGTCATCTGGTATCAGGGGGAATCGAACGCCGAACGGGCCGAACAATATGTGCCGCTGCTTCAGTCGTTAATTGTGGACTGGCGACGAAATTGGCGGCAGGAGGATTTCCCGTTCCTCATCGTGCAACTGGCCAACTTCGGGCAGGTTCTTAATGAGCCGGGGCACAGCGCATGGGCTGAATTGCGCGAGGCGCAGCAGAAAGCGACGACCGCGCTGGCGAACGTCGGGCTGGCGGTCACGATCGACATCGGCAACGCCCTGGACATTCATCCGACGAACAAGCAGGAGGTCGGCCGGCGTCTGGGACTGGCGGCCGAGCGAATCGCGTACCATCGAAACGTCAATGACAGCGGACCCGTGTATGAGTCCATGCGCATCGACGGCGACAACATTCGTCTGCGCTTCAAACACAGCGAGGGTCTGGCGACCACCAAAGGCGAAACGCTCTCCCAGTTCACCATCGCCGGCGATGACCAGCAATTCGTCAGGGCCGATGCGAAAATCGACGGCAATGAAGTGGTGGTCAGCAATTCGAAAATCACCAAGCCCGTCGCCGTCCGGTATCTCTGGGCGGACAGCCCAACACCCGGCCACCTGACCAACACGACGGGCCTGCCCGCGGCCCCATTCCGAACCGACACTTGGCGCGGCGTCACGGCCGGTATTTTCAAGCTCTGACCCTAATACAAGCAACAACAAGGGCACAATGATTCGAACGGACTGGCTAATCGCAGGGATCCTGATGGCTGTGCTGTGCGGACAAGCCGATGCGGGCGAATGGTCATGGCAATGGAATGCCGACGCCCAGGCCCATGCGGCCAAGGCGGAAGTCTGCCCTTTCAAATATGGCAAGGACTGGGCTTACTCCGTCGAGATCGACGACAACCCGATGACGGCGCTGACTGTGGCGCAGCCGCTGCTCGCCCGTTTTCAGTATACCGATGCGCCGCCGGGCATTCGTGGCGGCCATGAACTTCCCTTTGTCGGCGGAGTCGCGGTGATCGTCGGAAGTATTGGCACATCCAATCCCACCGTCCTGCAGTGGAATGACCTTCGCACCCTCCGCAAAGACGGATGGGGTGTCATCAGTCACAGCTACTATCACCAGGGACACAGCTACGGAAATCCACCGCAGATATTGTCGGCCGAGCAATTCCGGACGGATTTGTTCTGGAGTCAGGCGATCCTGGCGGCGCATGCCCCCAATGGCCGCGCTCCCACGAGCCTGGTCTACCCCAACGGCTACACCGACTACGCCAAGTACATGGGGGAGTTTGGGATTCTGGCCGGCAGCCGCGTGTCGGGCGGGCCGAACAATCCGATGTACAATGACAAGTTCAACTTCGCCAACCTCACCCGGTCATATCTCGATGAAGGGTATTGGTCGCACAGCGGAAAAGGCCAGCCGATGGCGATGTTCCCGAAGAATGGACCGAAGGAGGGAATGCTCCACATTGACTTCACGCATGGAATCAGCGCCAAACCGGATTCAGATAATTTCAAGCGATGGACCGAGCGCCTGACCAACATCGCCGCAGAATATGGCGCAAAGGGGAAGGACAATCTCTGGTGCGCTCCGACAGGGGATGTGGTCGATTACGTCACGGCGGCCAAATCCGCAAAACTGACAATCAAGCCCGGCCGGCTATCCGTGTCGATCCCCGATGATGTCCCCGGCGCATCCCTGACATTCAAGCTGACCGGCATCCATTCGACCGCCAAGCTTGAACCTCCCGCCGGCGGCGTTTTGTACCGCGATGGCGACACCGTGTGGGTGACATCCCCCATGATCGGACTCCCCGGCGCCTCGTCGCCGAATTCGCGTGTGAAGCAATTCTACTCCGGCGCGGTGAAGGACCTCACATTCGATCACCCCATCTCCATCGCGGCGGTGCGGCTGCTCTACACCGCGCCACCGGCGGCGGACTTCAAGTTTGTGGTTGATGCGATGACCGAAAGCGGCGTCAAGTCGCTTGTACCGCCGGATTTCAAGAACCCGACCGGCGCCTGGAACAAGTGGCAGCTTTTCTCCACCGTTCCCAACGTCCAGCCGATCGTTGCCCGCGGTTTGCATGTTCAAAAGAACCCCGCGAGCCTTCAGGCGATGGAAGTGTGGATCGTGGCCGAGGATGTCCAAACATCCCGCAAGCCCTAACCGCAATGTCCCGCTCCCGCGGCTCCCCGTATCACGAGCCGGAAGCGTCAGCGACGGATGGCGGCGCACTATCCCGCATTCTTTGGCTGCACGACACCGATGGTGAGCAACAGGTTCGCGTAGATTCGCTGTTCGCCGGTGGCGACGGTGAGGCACACGGTTGGCTTCGAGGCCGCCTCATAAAACGCGAAGCGTTCAATCCGGGTCAGCTTCCCCGCGCACGACGTGCCGGCGAGGATTTGTTCATATTCCGACCAGACCGGCGGATCAGCCGCCAGCACGTGCGGGCCGGTCTTGGCGGTGTCCATGATGAACGCCGCTTCAACGGGAATGGCGGTGACGAGCACCTTGAGCACATCCGTCACCGTCGGCATGCCAGGCGCGAGGTTCAAATACACCAGTTCGGCATTGGCTCCGCGCGCTGTCGAGTGGGGATAATTTCCATCGGATATAAGAACCTGCGACCCATGCCCCGCGCCCGCCAGCGCCGCCAGAATCCGTGGATGAAGCAAATGCGTTTTCAACATTCAGTCATTCCCGTTCAGTAGTGTAAATCGCCCCAACCCCTCTCAGAGCGCCGCGTCAGAACCGACATCAATTGACGCTCGGATCATCCGGAATCCGCGAGGGATCGATCCATCGCCCCATCGTCAATTCGGTCATCAGCCGCGACCATTCCGCATCATGCTTGCTGAAAATTTGATCGAGCTTCGGCGCGGCATTCAACCACGACCCTTCCTCGATCTCTTTTTCAAGCTGTCCCGCGCCCCATCCCGCGTACCCGATGAAAAATCGTCCCACGAGCCCCGCATCCTCCACGAGGCGCTCGATCTTCGATCGCTCGGTTGTGAAGTAAAGCTTCTCCCGCACCTCCATGTCCGCCGACGCCGCCCGCCGATGCACCACCATCAGCGGACCGGGACATGGCCCCCCATGATAAATCCGCCCCTCCACCTGGCAAGGAATCTCAAGCGCCTCGCGGCAAATCTGCTTGATCGTCAAATCCAGTGGCCGATTGACCACCAGCCCCATCGCCCCGCTCTCATCATGCTGCACGAGCAGAATCACACTCTGGGCGAAGTTTGGATCGGCCAGCCTTGCCGATGCAACCAGATAATGGCCTCGAAGCGACTCCATCACATCAACGATACCAAAAACTCATGAGGGGGAGCTTCACGAAAACCAAAGTGGCCTCTATCGGAGTCGAACCGATACGCCCTTGCGGGCAAGGGATTTTGAATCCATCGCGTCTGCCAATTCCGCCAAGAGGCCAACGGCGGGGAATCTAACGGTTTTTTGCCGCTCTGGCAATTGTACGCGCGGGAAGACGAAATATTCTCCTTACTTCGAACCGGCCGACCCCCGGCTCGGCGGGATGGGGCCGGGCTGCGTGGGATTCTGGCGCACGGGACTGTAGATGGCTTCGATCATCGGCGGCGCTACTTTATCCGGCGCGAGATATTCGCGAGCAATCTCATAGGCGGCCAACCGATGCACCTCTTCGTCGCCAACAACCCTGCGCAATCCGTCGATCGCCTCCTCCATGGTGTTGAAGGCAATCACTCCCCAGCCCGACGGCAGATATCGGCTCCAAGCGGTGTCCTGAACCACGGCCGGACGACCGGCGGCCAGATAACACGCCGTGCGGCAACTGAACCACCCGCTTCGCGTCGCCACATACACGTTCTTCGCCACCGACCATTCCCCCCGGCTGTCACCGATGAACTGCTGATAACTCCCCGGCGTGATCGTCGCGGTTTGCGCATCGAGGATGCGCCACCCATCGTGGCGGATTTGTTCAAACGGCGTCTTGTGCCCGCCGATCGCCAGCGCCATCGGAAGATCAATCCGACGCGGCAGATCATGAAACTTTTCGTACTCCGGCACCTTCGTTTGATAGTCCACCCCATCGAACAAAAGCTTCCCGCGAAAATAATCCCACGTCATCACTGTTGTGAACGGCGCATCGCCCGGCGGCGGCTGATTCCGCACCGCATCCCACGGGCGCAAGCTGACGAGCGGCCGGGTGATTTGCCAGTCAAAATCCATCCGCGGAATCGCACAATCGTCGCCATAGATGTTTTCGGCATACGTCAAATGGCGATCATGGGCCGCGACCTGCGCGCACCACCGCTCCACATGCTCCGACCATGCGAACCTCTCATGGAGCATGATCTGGTTGTATCCCGGATCGGTGTCGAGAAAGACCTTGACGCAGCGAGGGCTCAGATGATCGGGGAAAAAGCAGGCGCCGGAGACATTGAGAAAAATATCCGCCGTCCTCGCCACGTCGTCAAAGCGCTCCCGCGTCATGCCAAACGACTTGTCGTGCAATAAGAGATAGTGCCACTTGTCCGCAAGAGACGGCGCGTAGGTGTTGAAGAAATCCCGCAGGAATCGAACCGTGTAATCCGGATCATCCGTCGGATAGCGCTTGACCGGATCGTAGGGCCATACCCACGTGTCCTCGTGGTAATACACATCGTGCCCCAGCTCATGCAGCGCCAGGCAGTAGTGGAAATAATCCCACGCGACGCCGCCCAGCGGAAATTGCCCCACCAGCCCGCCGACGATGATCCGAAGTTTCTGTGTTGAAGTCACCATGTTTCGCTTTTCAGCTTACCACATCCTTCAACTTCATCTGATGCTTTGCCATCTCGAAATACGCTCCATGCCGCCCCACGAGCTCGTCATGCGTGCCTCTCTCGATGATGCGCCCCTCCTCCATGACGAAAATCTGATCGCAGTCGGCCACTGTGCTGAGGCGATGGCTCACGAGGATGATCGTCCGCTGCCCCTTGATCCGCCGCAGTGTTTGGATGATCAGGTGCTCATGATACGGATCGAGCGCGCTCGTCGGCTCATCCATGATGATGATCGGCGCTTCGGTGAGCAGCGCCCGCGCGATGCTGATCCGCTGCTTCTGCCCACCGGACAGATTCTGCCCGGATTCGGTGATCTGCTCGGCATATTTTTTCGGCATCTTCTCGATGAACTCCGCCGCCCCCGCCATCTCCGCTGCGGCGTGAATTTGCGCATCGGTTGCATCAGGTCGACCATAGGCGATGTTTTCCGCCACGCTCGCCGGCAGGATTACATTTTCCTGCAGCACCAGGGCCACATGCTTGCGTAAATCCTTGACCTTGATCGTCCGCAGGTCATGGCCATCAAGTCGGAGCGCGCCCTCCACCGGGTCATAAAATCGCGGGAGCAAATTGAGGAGCGTCGTCTTCCCCACGCCGGATGATCCGACGAAACCCACCATCTGCCCAGGACTAATCGTGCAATTGACATCCCGCAGCACCGGGTTGGTGGAATTGTAGGCGAAGGTCACATGATCGAGTTGCAGCACGCGCGGCTTGCGCGGCAGCGCGATCGCGTTGGGCGAATCCGCTATGATCGGATCCCGGTCGAGCACCTCGAACACGCGTTCCACCCCCGCCACCCCTCCGGCGATCTGCGCCCCGCTCGTCGCCAGCTTGTTCAGCGGGCCGTAGAGCTGTCCCAGGATGAACGTGAGGAAGATCGTCAAGTCGCCGACGCTGATCCCCCCTCGCGCCGGACCGAGGTAAACCAGGTAGCCCCCATACCCAAAGATGATCGCCCCACCCAGCCCGAAGATGTTGCCCACGAACAGCCAGTACGCCATCTCCTGCCAGTGCAGCCGCAGATAGGCGCGAACCGAATTGACCACCGTCGTTTCAAAATGATTGTACTCATCGGCCTCGCGCCCAAACGCCTGCACCAGCCCGATCGTGGCCACCGAACGCTGAATCGCGGTCGTCAGCTCCGATTCCACCTCCTTGGCCTCGATGCTGCGCTTCTTGAGGATGCGTGTGTAAATCCGCGTCGTCCACAAGAGCAGCGGCGAGATCGTGAACGCGACCAGGGTCAGCTTCCAGCTCTTGGAGAGCATGATCGCCGTCATGATGACGAGCGTCACGGAACTGACGAGAATCGTCTGCACGATCGTGTTGAGGATCGTCTGAAAGCCGTAGGTGTCGTAGCTGAGCCGATAAATCGCATCCCCCTGGGGCTGCGCCTTGTGATATGCCAGCGACAACTGCTGGAGCTTGCGAAACAGATCACAACGCACCCGCATCAAACCACCGTAGCCGATGTAGATGTTGAGCACCGTCTGGAACATGTTGAGCAGTTCCTGCCCAAACCGCAGCGCCAGCATCATCACCGCCAGCGCGATGACCTGCCCGACCGTGGACGTCGGCGCGATGGCGAAGAATGTCCGATAGACCACATCCTTGCTCTGGGGCGCAACCGACCCGAACACGCAGTCGATCAGCATCGCCAGCGGATACGCCTGGAGCAGAGCGGCGGCCGTCGAAATCATGATGAGCACCAGCGACAGAACAATCTGCCAGGTGTGGTCTTTGAAATAGGAGATGGCGCGAAGGTAAAAGCGCATGAGGGTCCCGTCGCATCACCCCAGGAGCGGCTGGTGATCCTCCAGATCGATGTCGTCCTCCCGGTCCCGCCGCCGACGATGACCCAGCGGATCCCGAATCATCTCGGTGGTCGCATCCCTTGAATCCGTGGAGACCGCCTTTTGCCTCGCCGCTTTCCGCTCGGCCCTTGTCGGCGCATGGACCGGGTAAAACCCCGACCGTTCGGCCACCTGGTCCACCAGCGCCACCACCGGATTGGTCACATGCCACCGATTCACCAGGAACATCGTCCACCACGCCAGCGGAATCAGCGCCGCCGTCCGGCTGAACGGCCAGAGATAAATGAGCAGCAGCCCCGCCATCATGAGCGTCGCGCCAAACAGGACCGCACAGAACTTGCTCATCAGCGCCCGCACCCGAACCCGCGTCAGCATCCCCACCCCATGATGATGCTCCGTCGCCGTGGTGATCCGAACCTTCACATACCGGCTGCCATAAATCTCCATGTCCCCCGCCCCCCAACCGCTGTCCACGCGCTTCCTCCAACCGGCCGACTTCACTTCGCGCTTGATCTGATCGAGCAAATGCAGCCGATCGTGCTCCTTGCTCCAATACCTCAGCACATCCACGTCCAGCGGATCCACCGGCAGCCGCCCGTGCGGCTTGTATCCGCTCAAATCGTGCTTCATCACCTTCGCCTTCAGGCGCACCGAATAGCGCGCCCACCCCCGTGCGATCGGCTGACGAAAATGCAGATACGCGATCATCAAACGCGATAATGGATGTCGATGTCGCGGCGCCGGCGATTGGATCGCCGCCACGGCCGCCAGCACCACCGGCGTCAGGAACATGAGCACCGCGACATACAACAGCGGCGTGAACGCCAGCCCCAGCAGCGTGACGAACGCCGCCATCAAGTGCCACTCGATGCTCATCATCATCATCGCCATCATCGACGCCGGGCGACGATAGATCGTCTGAAAAAGACCCGTTCCAAACGTGCCGTGGTACACCACATCCCCGCCGAAGCGCACGCCGATCGTCTCCCCGCCATAGATTCGCCCGCGCCAGTGGCTCGCCCCCAGCGTGTTGAAGTGATCCGGGTGCTTGTATTTCAACAGCGCCTCGGCCTCCCCATAGCCGCGCTGCTGCTTCAAATATGCCGCCACCGTGTTGCGGCGGTAATGCCACACCTGCGCCGACGGCGCGAACCCGATGCTGAACCCCATGTGCTGCAACCGCCAGATGAAATCAACGTCGTCCCCGGCCTTGCGGAACTGTGGATCAAAACCGTTCGCCTGCCGCGCCGCCCAGGTGTAGAACGCCATGTTGCAACCCGGCACATGCTCGGCCGTGCGGTCGTCGATCATGACATGCGTGGGCCCGCCGGGACTCAGCCCCACGCAATCCGCCACCCAGCTCTCCTCATTGGGAATCAGGTTTGGCCCGCCCATCCCCGTGTGATTGCTCCGCAGCAGGTTCGTCGCAATGTAATACAGCCAGTCCTCGTCGGCCTCGCAGTCGCTGTCGGTGTAGATGATGATCTCCCCCTTGGCCGCGTTCATCCCGACGTTGCGGGCGTTGGACAGCCCCATGTTCTTCTGGCGGATGTTCCGCACCCACGGAAACTTCTTCAGGATCTCCTGCGTATGGTCCGTGCTGCCGTCATCGACGAAGATCACCTCATAATCCGGGTAATGAATCTTCTCCATCGACGACAGACACGCCTCCACGGTTCCCGCGCCATTGTACGAACAGACAATGACGCTCACCTTGGGCAGCCCCACTTCCGCGACCTGGGGCGCGCGCTGAAACAACGCCCCCACCGCTTCGTACGCCGGCTTGGGCGTTCGATCCCGACGGACCAGCCCAAATGCCCAGTCCTCGATCTGACTCCCATGCGTGTGCCAGTCATCCGTGAAGCTGAAAATAAATGTCCCCGCCAGGCCCTCGTCAAACACCGCCCGCACATGATTCGACAGAATCTCCGCTTGTTTTTCCTCTGTATGTTCGCGGAACGTGTCGATGCCGTATTCCCCCAGCATCAGCGGCTTGTCGCCGGCGATGCTCTGAAGGCGCGCCAGGTAGTTGCGGAAGATGCGATCGTCATGCAGATACACATTGAAACAGACGAAATCGACCTTCTTCGGCCGAAGGTATTCGGTCGTCGGAAAGTTGGCGAATGTCAGCAGACACTGCGGCGCCTCCTCCCGCGCGATGTCCACCAGTTCATCAACGAAATCCTCCACCTTCTCCCGTCCGCAAAACCGCACCAAATCCGGCGGGATTTCATTGACGACGCTGATCGCAAACATCGCCGGATGATTGCCGCAATCCCGCGCCGCCGCCCGCACCGCATCGTGCGCCGCCGCCGTCACATCCGGAACGCCCACGAAGTTCAAATTCTTCGGCCAGGCGACATCCAGAAACACCTTCAGCCCCATCTCGAGCGCGAGATCCAAAAACCATCGCGGCGGGGTGTGATAGATCCGCACGCAATTGGCGTTCATCCCCGCGATCAGTTCGAAATCACGTCGCGTCTGATCCAAGGACGCAAACGGCTTGCCCTGACCATCGGGCGCAAACGGGCCGTACGTCACTCCTTTAACATGAAACTTTTCCGCCCCAAGCCTGAAAAACTTCCCATCCCTCCGCACGTGGTTGGTGACGCATTCCACCGCGCGCGACCTCCCCCCATGCTCGACGCGCCCCGCATGGGCAACAGCTTCGTGTGTGATAACAGACATAAACGGCTTCCCTGCCTCGGCGGCGAGAAAGGGCGTGAACATCAACTTCCCAACAGGCGCAGGGATCACCCCGCGACACCGCTGCCCCACACAATAGGCCGGGGGCAATTCAGGCTCCACATCCCCCCTCAACATACACCATCCTAATTCACCGCGCCGTCCCCGCCTAGGAAATTCCGCCAACCACACCTTTCAGCCGTAATCCCGCCGCCCGCGCCACATTTAAAACGCCCGCACAGTCCGCGCATTCAACAGTGTAGTCCGATAATCGTTCGCCCGAAGGCTCAGCAGACGCCATTTCCACCCATTGACGAACGTCCCCGCGCCGCTTACCTATTGTTGGCTATGTCTGATCACGCCGAGCAAGTGAGCGAAACGCTCCAGACCGCCACCGAGGAAAACCAACTCAGCCCCTTGCGCACCCAGCAGGTTGTCAACCTGCCGGCCGAGGGGGAAGTCTGGATGACCGGCGACATGCACGACCACCGTCGCAACTTCGAAAAGCTCTTCGCCGCCGCCGACCTCGCCAACAATCCCAAGCGTCATGTCGTGCTCCACGAGTTGATCCATGGAGATCACTTCGACGCCAATGGCGCCGACGGCAGTTGGCGCATGCTCCACCAGGCCGCCGAGATGAAGTGCGATTTCCCCGGCCAGGTCCACTTCCTCCTGGCCAATCATGACCTCGCCCAAATCTATGGCGAAGGAATCATGAAGGCCGGACTCAGCGTCTGTGAAGCCTTCAACGCCGGCGTCCGTCGCGACTTCCCCCAAGGCGCAACCGGCGTCATGTTTGCCATCACCGAGTTCCTCCTCTCGCTCCCCCTGGCGATTCGCTGCCCCAACGGCCTGTTCTTTTCACACAGCCTGCCCACGGATGACCAGATCCCCGATTACGACTACACCGTCTTCGACCGACCGCTCCAAGGCCCCGACTACAAGCGCCGCACCGGGCCGGTCTACCAGCTCATCTGGGGCCGAAACATGACGCCCCCCTTCGTCGCCCAGTTCGCCGAACAGGTCAACGCCGACCTCATCATCACCGGCCACCAGCCTCAGGACACCGGCTACGCCGTCAACGGCCCCCAACACCTCATCCTCGCCTCCGACCACAACCACGGCGTTTTCCTCCCCATCGACCTGTCCCAAAAATACACGATGGCCACCCTCACCCCCCGCATCAAGCGGTTCATCGCGATGGCAATCTGATGCAACCGATTACCCCCGCATCACCCACTCCCGCGTACCGGGGGCGTCCGCTCCCGCGTAGCACGGGCGTCCCGCCCGTGTCTTTCTCTTCAATCGCAACAATAGCGCCCATAGCTTCAGACACGCCGGCGAAAAGCCTCATATCAACCCCCGCAGCACCTCCAGATTGATCTCATCCCACTGACGCCCCGTCTCCTTGTCCTCCCCCTTGGGTGTTTCGAGTATTTTGGGAACTGAATTGAAGTGTTCATCGCGCACGATCGGTTTGAATCCCTCCACCCCAATCGTCCCCCGCCCGATGTGATCATGTCGATCCACCCGGCTGCCCAGTTCCTTTTTCGAATCATTCAGATGCAGCACCTTCACCCGAGCCAGCCCCACCGTCGCATCCACCCGCTTGCGAAATCCGGCGTATTTTCGCCCGCGAAAATCATAGCCCGCCGCGAACAAGTGCGCGGTGTCCAGACAAACCCCCAGCCGATCCGGCGACTTGACCAATTCGATGATCGTCGCCAGATGTTCCAGCCGATGTCCCAGGGATGTCCCCTGCCCCGCCGTGATCTCCAGGCATGTCGTGACCCCCGGCGCCTCGATGCGCCGATGCACCACATCCAGCGCTTCAGCCACCCGCCTCAAGCCGGCCTCCTCCCCGCTTCCCACATGCGCCCCCGGGTGCGTCACGAGATACGGAATCCCCAGCAAGTGACAGCGGCGAATCTCCTCGACAAACAGATCAATGCTCTTCCGCCACAATTCCTCGACCGGCGACGCGAGGTTGATCAAATAACTGTCATGGCTGACCGTCACCCCAAAGCCCACTCGGGCGCACTCTTCTTTCCACCGCCCAATCGCCTCCTCCCCCAAAGGCGCGCACTTCCACTGCTGCTGATTTTTGGTGAAGACCTGCACCGTATCGAAGCCAAATCCCTCGGCCTCGATCACCGCATTGTGCATCCCGCCGGCGATGGATAAATGGGAACCGAACATGCTCCTACAGTCGCGGACCATCACCCCAAAAACAAGTCCGCACTCACGACGAACCGCTGGCAAAGCAGCCGAATGTGTGCCTTGGAAAGCTCCCGCCGGCGGCCAAGGATCGCCGCTCCGAGTGTTCGATTGCCGAGCAGTCGGCCGAGGTCCGAAGCATTCAAGCCGTTGCGATCCAGCAGGTATTGAAGAGCGTCAATGCCATCAAGGCCCGCCGTGTCGATTTCATGGTGACGTCTTTCGTACGCTTCCACCAGAGTGGTGAGCGTGTCAAGATAGTCCGTCTCCTCACGGTCCAATTCACGTGACATCAAGTCATCGATCCGCGCAAGCACCTTGCCATACTGCGTTTCGTTATGAATGACGCGGGGAGGATGCTCCGCAATGACCGTCGAATAGCTCATAACTGATCCTTCCATCGCTCTTTGCTGTATTCGGCGTGCGTCAGCAAGCGCTTGATGGAAAGTATACCCAATTCATAATTTCGGCCGACAACGAGGCGAAAGTTTCCGCCTCCAATATTGAACACCAGCATCCACCGCCCACTGGCCACCTGCACATCGTCGGCGGTTCCAAAAGTCTTGCGCACCTCGTTCAGGCTATTCCATCGAGCCTGACACGCCACACGGTACCAATGCTTGATCGGTTGCGCCGCCTTGGGATTTCCGGCAACCAATTCATTGAGTGTGCACTTGGCGATGATTCGCATGGAATGACTACATTATGTAGACACTTGACGCCGCTGTCAAGCTGAAGCGGCAACATGTTTTCGAGCGGCAACTTCCCGCACAATTCACGGCGCGCCGGCCGCGGGATGTATCAGTATTTGCGAGAGCCCGGATGCGGGTACCCACTCCACATGCCCATCGCCGAACAGAACATTCGCGCCCTCCACGCCAGGCTCATGCTTTTCATACGCCACCACTTCCTCAGGCGCCATGTCATTGGTCTTACCCTTTCCCAGATACGCATAATCGCTGTTCGCATCGACCCACGCGGCCAGCGCTTTCGGATCACCGCCTCGCGGCGCGGGCGGCACGGTTTTGTTGCTTTGTGGCATTAAGAATACTTCCCACCCAACATCCACTTCGCCAGCCATCGCGCCCAATGATGGGGGATATTTGCCTCGATTCTCATTCGCATAAAGCAAACATCCCTGCCCGATCTGCCGCAGGTTACTCGCGCTCTTCACGCGATTGGCCATCTGCCGCGATCTGCTAAGTGAGGGTAGCGCGATCCCCACCATCATCGGCTGCAGCAACTGACTGATGGCGAGCGGATCGCTCGCAAACATCCCGCTCCCCGGAAACGGCTGCACACCTCTTCCGTGCCAGCCGGCGTCATCCGACCACCCAACGCCGCCCGCCGGCGTCAATTCCGCCAGCAGCGCCTTCAACGACGGCAGGATGACCGCCGGAGAGCGAATGCCGAACAGATCGCCAAAACCCACCGTCCGCGTCAGCACCATCCAAGCCCCATACGTTTCGGGAGCGCGCTTTTGCAGATCGACAAACGACAGACAACTCGCCTTATGGTCGCCCAACTGCTTTTGCAGCGCAACGAACACGGCATTGTCCAGAATCGACTTGCCTCCCGCCTTCTGGGATTCCGCGCCCGCCAGCGCCGCCGACGCGGCCACCCGCGGATAGAGCGCCACATACAAATTGCCGTTGGCGATCGTCCACGCCGGCGCCACCATGGGCGTCGCCAGGTAATGAACCGTCAGCCCATCCACCTTCGCCTGCTCAAAACGCACCGTCAAATTCGGGCTATCGATCTGATGCCGGATGATATCGTTGGCCCAACGCTCAAGTTGTGAAAGAGACGCCTCGACCTTGGCCGCATCGCGCGGGCGGTTGATGACCGTCACGCCGATGATCCCGCTCCCACTGACGGCCGGATCAATGTAATACCCCCACTCGCTCCCCAGCGCCGCGAACAAATCCTTCTCCACATCCAGCCCAATCATTTTGTTGATCTGATTGAGCCCATCATCCATCTGTTGCCGCGCTTCCGGATCGATGTCGCCGGCGATCGTGCGGCACTGCTCCAGCGCCTTGGCCAAATCCAGCCGCCACGCCGCGAAAACCGTCGTCGTCTGTGGAATGCTCTTGAAAAAATCCGCCGACAACGGCTCGGAATCCAAAAAGGCGAGCAATCCCTTGCGCGGCGCGGGCGCCGAAATAAACGCCTGGCTCGCCCAGTCCCGCCCCTCAAACCCGCTGCCCCAGACGAGGTAATGGAACCCACTCAGCCCCATCGCCTCCTTCACCGCCGGCCAGTTCTTGTGGGCATCCGGCTCGGAGCTGTGTTCAACCGCCTGATCCGCCTCGGCCAAAAGCCGCACGCCATCCACATACGCCGCCACCACCGGACTCTTTTGCACATGCCCCATCGCCTCGATGAACGTCTTGCTCGCCGCCAGCGAATTGTCCGCCTTCGTTGCCGCGCCCCCCGGCCCCACGAGTACGCTCACCAGCCCATTGGCCTCCTCCACCTTCACCGGAACATCCTTGGGCGCCTGCGTCATCGCCCGCCGCAATTTCGCCGCCAGTTCCGCCCCCTGCGCCCCGGCATCACACAGCACCCCCATCCTGACCATCGGTTCATCCGGATTCGTCCAGTCGATTCCCTCCACATAAACCGCCGTGGAATGATGCCCCACCGCCGACAGCAGCGCCGACAGAAGCTCCGTCACCTCCGCCGCCTCCCGATCCTCCTTTCCAATCCGCGCCATCACCCGTGGCAGAAAATCATTGAGCAACTCGCGGAGATTCGATTGATCCAGAATGGCTTTGAGATGCGACTGCCCATACGTCTCGGGCAACTGCTCGCTCCCCGCCCACCCCACATAAATCGCCGCATCCCCCGGCACATGATCCGCCAGCGGTTGCGCGCCCGACGGCGACGCAACAAGAGTCAGCCCCATCACGACTACCGCCGCCACGCACAGCCCGACATTCAACCGCTTGCGAATAGTCCTCATGACCTGCCTCCCGAAGTGGATTGACGAATCAATGATGCTCCGCCGCATCATACCATGCCCCAACCCCATCCGCGCGGGCAAATCTGAGCGGCTTCACAAACAGGGTCCATGAAACATCAGAGGAGTAGCAGGCAATGCGTTTGACCTGGCATGGGCGGCCCGCCCATGTTTCGGAGTACTCGCCGGGCCTGGCCAATTTCCACCCAGTTCCACACTGAATGCCCGCAACGTTCCAGGTGATGGAGCGCTGTGTGCAATTGCGTTGAATCCACCCTCAACAATCACTTGCTCCCGAACACGCAAGAACATGGGCGGGCCGCCCATGCCACTTCATAGGGCCGCCCGCATGTTTTCCGCAGAAGACATGCCTATGACATCGCCGCCGTTGTCGCCGACAGCCGTCCGAAAATGGTCAACCCCCGCGCATCGACCAGATCCACTTCGACCAGCTCCCCCTTCATCGACCGCTCCCCCTCGAACACGATCACCTGATCCCCCCGCGTCCGCCCGACGAGCTGCGTCGTGTCCACATCGATTCCATTCGCCCCGGCGCGCTTCTCCCAACCCAGTTCCACCGTCCCCGGCGCCGCCGGATACGCGGCCCGCCGGCTCACCAGTTTGCTCTCCCCCTCCACGAGCACCTCCACCCTTTTCCCCACCATCTCAGCGTTATTGGCCGCCGTCACTTCCCCCTGCGCCGCGAGCATTTCGCCGTTCCGCCGCCGCTTGGCCTCCTCCGGCACATCATCCTCGAACCGCCCAATCGCCACCGTCCCCGGCCGGGCCGAATACTTGAAAATAAAGCTGTTCTTAAACCGGCACCGCCGCAGCAATTCCACCGACTGCGCCGACTCCTCATCGGTCTCCGTCGGAAACCCGACGATGAAATCGCTCGCCAGCGAAATGTCCGGCATCATCGCGCGCGCCCGGTCGATGAACTCATAGTATTCACCGGCCGTGTACCCCCGGTTCATCAACTTGAGAATCCGGTCGCTCCCATGCTGCGCCGGCACGTGCAGATACCGGCAGATTCGCTCGCAATCCCGCATCGCCGCCAGAGCCTCATCCGTGAAATCGCGCGGATATGACGTGACAAAGCGCAGCCGCGCAACCGACGGCGCGGCTTCATGCACCTGATACAGCAATTCCGCGAAGCTCGTCGTCCGTCCATCCCCATGCTCAAAGGCGTAATGGTTGATCGTCTGCCCCAGCAGCGTCACCTCCCGCGCCCCGGCGTCCGCCAGTTTTTTCACTTCCTCAATGATGTTCCCCGGCGGCCGATGAACCTCCGGCCCGCGGGTGTACGGCACCACGCAGTAGGTGCAAAACTTGTTGCAGCCGCGTGTGATCCGCACATACGCCTGTGACAATTCATCCCCCGGCGATATGGCGCGGGACAGGTCGAGCAACTCCAGATGATCCTCCGCCGCCTCCCGCGTCGAGGAGCGCCGCGCGTTGGATCCCATCAACGCCGATTGCCTCGCCCGCACCGGCAGTTGCGTCACCACCGCGTTATGCACCATGCCCACCAGCCGGTCCAATTCCCCCGGCCCGCACAAAATATCGACATGCGGGAATCGCTTGAAAATGTTCTCCCCATCCCGCTCGGCCATGCACCCGAGCACCCCGATCACCAGCCCCGGCCGATCCTGCTTGGCATCGCGCAACTCCCCCAATCGCGACCAGACCTTCTGCTCGGCGTGCTCGCGCACCGAGCAGGTGTTGTACAACACCACATCCGCGTCATCTCGCTCGTCAACCGCCCGATACCCCCGCGCGCGAAGCTGCCCCATGACCAGCTCGCTGTCGAGCACGTTCATCTGGCATCCAAACGTCTCAAGATAAACCGTATGCACCATAGCCTGCTGTTTCGTCCCCCATGACCCAACTCATCCGCCGGCATGAACAATCCGCCGATCAATCAACCACTCTCCCACTCCCGCGATGCTCTGTCAAACCGAGCATTCCAGCGCCGTCTCTCATTGCTTCTTCGCATCCCCAATCAGTAAATCCCTGAACGCCTGACCGATCTCGCTCAGCGACGACTGGTAAATATTCGGCTTGGCCGCCGTGCCTCCGATGCCCACCGTCGTCAGCGTCGATTGCAACACCGAGAAGATTTGATCGGCGTCCGCCAGCAAGGGCAGCTTGAGGTCTTTGAAGGGTCTGGCCGTCCCCACCACAGCTCCCTTCAACGTTGTTTGCGGCCAGGCCATGACATCACCGAACACGATGTTGCCATGTGCGTCGATCCCCCGATTGAAGTAGCGAAGGTTCGCCAGTTGCAGGTTTCCCTCCTCCAGCCGCGCCTCCAGCGAACCAGACCCCGACGGTTCCTTGCTCAAGCCGCCGCTTCCCGCGCTCATCAAATTATACAACAGGCTCAGCGCCGGCATGTGCAATAAATCGGAATGCGTCACCTTGATCGACGCGCTTCCATTGAGTCGATCCGTCTGATCCAGGTCCCCGAACACCGTCGCCGACCCGCTCACCAGCCCCGGCGTCGGCTTGCGCTCCGGGTCGAACATATGAATGATCTGATCGAGGTCGAGGTCCCTAAGCGTAAACTGCATGAGCGTCTGGTAATCCCTCGCCGGCCGGGAAATCCGCATCCACGGCTCGATCTGTCCCCCGGCCAGATGAATGACCGAACGTTCATCCGGATCGCTGGACATCACAAACCGCCTCTGGCCGATGTACGCGAAGATGGACGCCGATCCGATCCGCATCGATCGGAAATGCCCCCCATCACTGTTGAGCTGCAACCGAAGCCGCTGCGGCTCGAGCGCTCTGGGGTCATCCGTGTGCTCCACGATCAACTGCCCGCTGTACGTTCCGCCCAGGTCATGAAGCGGATGCGCTGGCAGCAACTCCGCCAGCCTGGCGGCGTGCAAATCATCCCACTTCACATTGGCATGGATGCGCTGCCACCCCCACACATCCGCCACCTCGGCCAAGCTGTCCATGAGGATCGCCGCATTCCCCTTGACCGTTCCACCGAGCACTTTCGCATCAAGTTTCGTCAAACCGATGCGCTGCCCCACCACGGCGCCTCCTTGCATGGCGCCCATCCCGCCACCTGCTTTCACCTCGCGCAGGCCCGCCGTCGGCCGAAGGGTAATACTGAACGCCGCGTCCGCCGCCTCTTTTCCCCGCACCGCAATCTTCGCCGACACTTCGGCGCTTCCCTCGACAGTCCCTTGGAGCAAATCCAGCCGAAGCGGCCCGCGCGTCGCGCCATCGACCAGCACATTCGCCTCAAGCGCCGGCAGATCGGCCCGCCACCCCGCCGCCGCCGCCGCGATCCCAACGGTTCGCGGATGCGCCAATTCCAGTGCCACGGACGCATTGATCCGCCCCTCATGATCCCCTTGGCGCAGAACCACCGGATCAATCCGCAACTGACCATCCTGAATATAGCTTTTGGCGGATGCTGTTTTGGCCGTCATCGCGCCAACGCGCATATCCCGCCCCGCCAATTCACCACTCATCGAAATCTCGCCGGGCGCGAAACCCGCGACATCGATCGTCCAATCCCCATCCACCGTCCCGGCCAAGTCCTCCCGTCCCAGCGACTTGCCCAGATTCGCCAGCGAGCCTCCCTTCACGGACGCCCACGCCCGCAAAACCTTGGCGTTCATCCGTCTGTTGTATTCCGGAAAGCTCGCCTTCAGAGTCCACACGCCATCGTTCAACTTGACCTGCGTCCCCAACTTCACGCCCCCTTCGTCAACGACTCCCGCGAGTTCTCCCGAAACATCTCCCACAGGATGGCCGAGCAGCGCGATTTCACGCCCCTTCAAATCCCCTTGCAGCGACAATTTCATCGGCGACACCGTGCCGCTCAAGTAGGCGTTGGAGACCAGCCGTCCATGCAACGGCGCATCCTCGCGCGGCGCTTTGCCGCCCGGCGGATGATTGACATAAACATGCACATACGCCGGGTTCGCCCAGGCAAAGCCGTAATACCCCTTGGCCACAAGCTCCATTGCCCCCGAATGCACATACGCCTGATTCAGCGTGACATAATCCCGGTTTCCCCACGCATCGAGCGACGCTCCAAGCGTCGTCCCCAACTTCCCCACGCGCCACCCCGCCGAATCCAGATACAACCACCACTTGCCGTTCGTCAGGTCATAAACCCCCTGCCCGGCAACGCGAGCCCCCTTCGCAAGGTCCCCACCCGTCGCCACCGACATGTCATCCAAACTGATCGTCTTCCCATGCGTGGACAGATGAATCACCAAATCGCTCGCCCGGTACGAATCCGCATGCGCCCTGGCCTGCGCCGCGTCCACGCGGTCCTCCCCCACCCGATCCGCCGACACCGCCCCGGCCGGCGCTTTTTCATTGGGCTCAAACGCCAGCGTCGGCGCCCGCAGCGTCCAATTCATCTCCGACCACGCCGGACCCCTCGCATCAATCGCCACCGTTGTGTTCCATGTCCCATAGGTCGTCTTGCCCGTCGTCACCACGCTCGCCACCACCCCCGGCCCGCCCGGCCAACCCTTAGTCACCTTCGCCGTCAATTGCCCGCCGGTGCTGACATCGCCCGGCAAACTCAAATCGCGCCACAGCGCATCAATCGCACCCACCCCGTCCGCCATGCTGTAATGTCCATCCACCAGCACATTCCCACCCGCGGCATCCAGGCGCAAACCGTTCACGCGCGCCCCCTCGGCATCCACGACCACCCGCCCGCCATTGGCAATAACCTTTGACGCGGCATCCCGCCCGGTCTGAATCATCAGCGGCGTCGGCTCAAGGGCGACACGGCCCCCCTGTTCGCTGATGTTCACGCTTCCCTTCACTTCAATCTGTTTGACGGACAGCCGCAATTGATCCACCCGCCCGGCGAGCGCCCCCTCCTTTTCCATTTGTCCCGACCATTCCCCCCTCACCGCAGCATTCTCCGGCCAATCCTGAGTCCAAGGCCGAACCCATGCCCCCAGTCGCTGAACATCAAACGTCGCCGTGTGTTTCCAATTTCCCCCCACCGCCACTTCCCCCCGCAATTGAACCTGCGGCAGGGCCTCGATGTCATACTGATACACCAACTTCCCCGCCGGTTTCCCGAACACATTCACCCCCTCA